>NZXA02000026.1 GCA_002697665.2 bacterium | reverse complement strand
GCTAATCAAAAAGCTGTAGCTACTAAAGCTAAAAAATCTGAAGCAGGTTTTAAGTTAAGGGAGGGTTCATCAATTGGTGCAAGGGTGACTCTCAGGGGCAATAAAATGTATGAATTTCTTATGAAGTTACTACATTTGGCATTACCAAGAGTGAGAGATTTTAGAGGAATATCCAGAAAAGCATTTGATAAGAGAGGTAATTACAATTTGGGTATTCAAGACCATCTTGTATTTCCAGAGATTGATCCAACAAAAACTTCAAAAACAAAAGGAATGAATATAACAATTGTTACAACTGCTCAGTCCGATGACGATGCATTAATTTTAATGGAGAAGCTGGGATTTCCATTTAAAAAAAGGTAGGTGATATAAAATGGCAAAGAAGTCAATGATAGTAAAAGCGAATAAAAAACAAAAATATAAAGTAAGAGAGTATAATAGATGCCCATTAACTGGAAGACCCAGAGGTTTTATTAGAAAATATGGGATGAGCAGAAATGCATTTAGAAAATTAGCTAGTGAAGGATTAATTCCTGGAGTTAAAAAAGCTAGTTGGTAGTGAGGTAAAAATGGTAATAGATCCAATATCAGACATGTTAACAAGAATTAGAAATGCTGTTACTAAAAAGCATAAGAATGTTCTAGTTCCTTCATCAAAATTTAAAGTTGAAATTGCAAAAATACTTCAAAATGAGGGATTTATTAATTCTTTTCAAATTATTAAAAATGGTACTTTTCCCAGCATAAAAATTGACTTAAAGTATGATTCAAGAAAAAGCCCTGTTATAAAAAAAATTAAAAGGATAAGTAAACCAGGATTGAGAGTTTATGTAAATAAAAATGAAATTCCTAGAATTTCTGGCGGGCTAGGTACNTCTATAATCTCTACTTCCAGAGGGGTAATGACCGGAAATAAAGCAAGAGAAATTGGTGTAGGAGGAGAGATTCTTTGTAGTATTCTCTAAATTATTATTATGTCTAGAATCGGAAATAAAGAAATTTTACTTAATAAAGATATAAATATTGATTTTAATAAAGGTATTTTAAAGATAAAAGGTCCAAGAGGTGAGTTGAACCGAACGATACCAAATGATGTTCAATTAGATATTACTGATGAAAAGATTTTAGTAAAAAGATCCTCTGATCTTAACAAGGTTAAAGCGCTTCATGGACTAACCAGATCTTTAATAAATAATATGATAATTGGTGTTACAGATGGTTTTGAAAAAGCCTTAGAAATAAAAGGTACAGGATATAAATGTGATATTAAATCAAAAAACGAGCTTATTTTAAACCTTGGATATTCTAATCCTATTAATTTTGTATTGCCTGATGGAATTGAGGCAGAGACTGAAAATAAAGGCACCTTATTAAAAATAAAAGGTATTAATAAAGAGATTGTGGGAGAAATTGCTGCAAGGATAAGAAAATTAAGAAAACCCGAGAGGTATAAAGGTAAAGGTGTTAGATATCAAGGAGAATATGTGAAGTTAAAAGCCGGTAAATCTGCTGGTGGAAAAGGTGAATAAAAATGATTAATCAGATTCAAAAAAATAAACTTAGAGTTAAAAGACATTCTCGAAATAGAAAAAATATATTTGGGACTCCTGAGGTTCCAAGATTGTATATTTTTAGATCATTAAAAAATTATTATGTAGGTCTTGTTGATGATACAAAAGGGGTTACATTAGCATCAGCTGCCATTTCAAAAAAAGAGTCGTCTTTAAAGCTTGCTGAATCTTTGGCAGATAAGGCATCTAAATTAGGTGTTAATAAAATTGTTTTTGATAAGAGTGGATATAAGTATCATGGTAGATTAAAAGAATTTGCTGATGCTCTCAGAGATAAAGGATTTAATTTTTAAGGAGTTAAAATTTGAGTATAAATCAAGATAAAGAATTTACAGAGAAAATAATACATATAAGAAGAGTTGCGAAGGTAACAAAAGGTGGTAAGAATTTCCACTTCACAGCTTTAGTTGTCATAGGCAACATGAAAGGAAAAGTTGGTTCAGGGCTAGGTAAATCAAACGAAGTTCCTGATGCAATAAGAAAAGCTATTGAAAAAGCAAAGAAAAATTTAATAGAAATAAATATGAATGGAAGGACTATAACACATGAAGTTTATGCTAAATCTTTATCTTCACAAGTCATGATAAGGCCTGCTGGATCAGGTACTGGNGTAATAGCAGGTGCTGCAGTAAGATCNGTTTTGGAGCTCGCAGGTATTAAAGATGTTCTTACAAAGTCACTAGGATCAAGAAATCCAATAAATGTTGTGANTGCCACCATAGAATGTCTTAAATTATTAAATGAGCCATCAAATACAGCTGAGAAGAGAGGTAAGGAGTCGTCTGATTTAGATTTACCGAAACAATATTATAAAAATAAGGCCGAGGGTGAAATCAATGCTTAATGATTTAAAAAAAACAACTATGTCTAGAAAAACAAGAGTTGGTAGAGGCCCTGGCTCAAAAGGTAAAACTGCAGGTAGAGGTCATAAAGGTCAAAATTCAAGATCGGGTGGCGGTGTGCCATTACTTTTTGAAGGAGGACAGTCTAGTTTTGTTTTAAGAACTCCTAAAAGAGGTTTCAAGAACTATAATAGAATTCAATATGATGTTGTAAATGTTGGTCAATTAAATAAAATTGAAACATCTGAGGAAATTAATAAAGACTTCCTAATAAAAATTGGAAAAATTAGNGGNAATAAACCAGTTAAAATNTTAGGAAATGGAGATTTNGATAAAAAATTNTCTATAAAAGTTGATGCGTTCTCNAAATCGGCAGAGAACAAAATTAAATCTGCAGGCGGTTCAATTCTAAAAGTATGAGTTCTGTTGATTCATTGCCAAAATTACCTGAGTTAAATAAAAGAATTTTATTTACATTATTTATTTTAATAATATATAGACTTGGAGTTTTTGTGCCTATTCCTGGTGTTGACTCTGCAGAGATTTTAAAAATTTTTTCAAATCAAGGCAAATCATTTTTTGATATTATAAATTTATTTTCTGGCGGTGCTTTTGAGAGAGCTTCTATTTTTGCACTCGGCGTCATGCCTTATATAACATCATCAATTGTGATGTCTTTGGTTGTTAAAACGATACCTAAATTAGAAGAATTGAATAAAGAAAGTTCAGGTAAAAAAAAGATAGCTCAATATTCAAGATATCTAACAATTATCATATGTTTTTTTCAAGCNTCATTATTAGTTACAGCTCTNCAGACTGGACTTGGAACNGGAGTAGATATTGTTTTTGATCCTGGTCTAAGTTTTTACTTACTTACTGTATTTACTTTGACAGCTGGAACTTTTTTTGTAATGTGGCTTGGTGAGCAAATTACGAACTTTGGTATAGGTAATGGTTTATCATTAATAATTGCGGCATCAATAATAACAGGTGCACCATCAGCAATTGGCAAGCTGTTTAACTTTGTCGCTATTGGCGACTTAAACATATTAACAATTATTTTATATTTGATAATCATGCTAATAGTTCTATATTCGGTAGTTTTTGTCGAGAGATCTTTTAGAAAAATACCTGTTCAATATCCTCAAAAAACTCAGGGTAGAAAAGTCTCAATGGCTCAGTCGTCTCATTTACCTTTGAAAATTAATCCTGCGGGTGTAATTCCTCCAATTTTTGCTTCATCAATTCTATTATTACCATTAACAATTTTTAATTATATTGATGTTCCAAGTTTGAATCAATTGTCAGCATCTTTTTTAAATAATGGATTTATTTATAATCTCGTTTTTGCTTTGTTAGTTATATTTTTTACATTTTTTTATACAGGAATGGTTATTAACCCCACGGAATTATCTGACAATCTCAAGAAAAATGGAGCTTTTATTCCAGGGATAAGGCCCGGAAATAATACTACTGATTATATCAAAGGAGTAATGTCAAAACTTACCGTGATTGGAGCTCTATATCTTGCTTTGGTTTGTGTAATTCCAGCTATTTTAAATGCTAAGCCTTTCAGCTTACCGTTCTTTTTTGGGGGTACATCATTATTAATCGTAATAGGTGTTACTCTAGACACAATTCAACAAATCCAATCATTTCTTATTTCAGATAATTATGATAATTATGGAAACAAAAAGAGGAGAAAAGAACCTAAAAGGTTCAATATGAGGTGAATATATGATTTTGATTTTATTTGGCCCCCCAGGAGCTGGAAAAGGCACGCAAGCTGANCTTTTAAAAGAAAAACANAATCTTTTACATTTATCTACTGGTGATATTCTCAGAGATGAAGTCTCTAATAATACTGAATTAGGAATTGAAGCAAAAAAATTTATGGATTCTGGTGAACTAGTGACTGATGATTTAATTATTGGAATGATAAAAAATAAGATTGAATCTACTGCAGATGTAAGCGGATTTCTTTTTGATGGTTTTCCTAGAACTATTTCTCAAGCTGANGCATTAGATTCAATGCTTAAGGAGTCCAACCTCGAAATAGATAAAGTTATTTCATTGGAAGTTGATGATAATGTTTTAATAAAAAGATTATTATCCCGTGGGAGAAGTGATGATAATGAGACAACAATAAAAAATAGGTTGGAAGTTTACAAAAATCAAACTTTACCCATTAAAGATTTTTATAAAGGCAATAATAAATTATTAGAGATAAAGGGAGATAATTCGATTGAAGAGGTTAGCTCTGATATTGAAAAGTTATTATAGTATATAATGTCAGTGAAGATTAAAAATAATNATGAAATTAACCAAATGAGTTCATGCGGTAAAATAATTTCGGATGTTAGAGAGATTATAGTTAAAAATATTGAACCGGGCATATCNACTTGGGAATTAGACAAGTTAGCAGAGGAATATACAATATCCAAGGGATTTCTTCCTGCTTTCAAGGGCTATCAAAACTTTCCCTCATCTATTTGTGCTTCTGTTAATGATGAAGTAGTTCATGGATTACCCTCAAAAAACAAGATTCTTAAAAAAGGTGATATTATTGGTATNGATTTTGGTGTATATGANGGAACTTTTTATGCAGATTCAGCGTTCACTTTTCCTGTTGGTGATGTAGGTGATAATATTATAAAACTTTTAAATGTTACTAAAGAATCTTTAAACTTAGGAATCCAAAAAGCTCAGGTCGGAAATAAAATCTATGATATTTCCAAAGCTATTCAGGATCATATTGAAAAAAATGGATTCACTGTTGTTAAATCCTATGTCGGACATGGAATTGGCAAAGATTTACATGAAGAGCCTCATGTTCCTAATTTTATCTTAAATAATAAAGATAGATCAAAATCAATGAAACTTAAGGAGGGAATGGTTTTAGCAATTGAACCGATGGTGAATGTTGGTAACTTCGAAGTCGAATTAAGTGATGATAATTGGACAGTTAAGACTTGTGATGGTAGTTTGTCTGCACATTTTGAGCATACTGTTGCATTAACCAAAGATGGTCCAAAAATTTTAACCAATTAATTAATATGGCAAAAGAAGAAAGGGTTGAATTAGAAGGTTCTATTTTAGAAGCTCTCCCAAATGCAATGTTTAAGGTGGAGCTTGAAAATGGCCATCAAATACTAGCTTATGTTTCTGGCAAAATGAGAACACATTTTATAAGAATTTTACCCGGGGACAAAGTTAAAGTTGAAGTATCACCTTATGATTTGACAAAAGGAAGAATAACATATAGATTGAAATGACATTATCGTATATAATATAACGCTTTAATGGAGTATTTATGCCTAGAATAGCTGGAGTAGACATACCTGAGAATAAAAGAGTTTTAATATCTCTTACATACATATATGGGATTGGGAAGAAGATATCTCAAGACATTCTTCAGAAAGCAAATATTGATTCATCAGTTAAAACATCACAATTAACTGATGATGATGTTTCAAGAATTAGGCAATTAATCGAAAATGAATATCTTGTAGAAGGTGAACTTAGAGTTGAAGTTCAAAATAATATCAAAAGGTTGCAGGAAATTGTATCTTATAGGGGCATTAGACACAGAAAAAAATTACCATGTAGAGGACAAAGAACAAAATCAAATGCTAGAACACGAAGAGGTAAGAAGGGACTAGCCATTGCTAAAAAGAAACAGGCTGGTTTAAAATAGGAGCTAAATAATCTTGAAAAAAACAAAAAAGAATAAAAAAACTAAAAAGTTTGTTGAATCCGGAATTGCTCATATTCAGGCGACATTTAATAATACTATTGTTACGATAACAGATGACGATGGAAATGTTTTGTCTTGGGCTGCAGGTGGAAAAGAAGGGTTTAAAGGAACTAGAAAAGGAACTCCNTTTGCCGCGCAATTAGCTGCAGAGGATGCCGCAAAAAAGGCAGCAGAATTTGGTATGAAAACCATTGCTGTTTATGTTAAAGGCCCAGGACCAGGACGTGAAACAGCGATAAGATCAATTCAAACAGCAGGTATTAAAATCAATTTAATCAAGGATGTAACTCCTTTACCACATAACGGTTGTAGACCGCCTGCAAAAAGAAGAGTTTAGGAGTATTTGATTGGCTAGATATACAGGACCAACTACAAAATTATCAAGAAGAGAAGGTCAAGAGCTTTTTTTAAAGGGTGATAGATCTTTTTCTGATAAGGCAGCTCGAAGATTAAANATATTGCCTGGTCAGAGTCAATCAAAGTTTAAACAGAAATCCTCTGAATATGCAATTAGATTAAGAGAAAAGCAAAAACTAAAAAGAATATATGGACTTACAGAGAAACAATTCAGAATTAATTTTGTTAAGTCGAACAAACAGCCTGGTGTTACAGGTAATAATTTAATCTCTAATCTTGAAAGAAGACTTGATAACGTTGTATATCGTTTAGGATTTCTTAGNTCAAGAAACGAAGCACGTCAATATGTAAANCATGGTCATATATTGGTTAATNGTAAAAAGGTAGATATTCCTTCTTTTTTNATATCAATTAATGATGTAATTGAGATTAAAGAGAAGAGTAAAGATAAAAAAAGAATTAAAGAATCAGTTGAGTCTGTTGCTAGAAGAGGAGTTCCAGAGTGGCTTGATTTTAATTCAGAAAAACTAACCGGAGTAGTAAAAAGATTACCAACAAGAGATGATTTTACGTTACCTCTTGATGANCAATTAATNATTGAATTTTATTCTAAGTTATAGGGAGTATAAATGGAATTTCAGCGAAATTGGATTGGTTTACATAAGCCAAAATCCATACAAATAGATCAAAAATCAAAATCTGAAACTTATGGAAAATTTGTATGCCAGCCTCTTGAAAAAGGATATGGACTTACAATCGGAAATTCTTTAAGAAGAATACTGCTTTCTTCAATACAAGGACCCGCTATCACTAAAGTTAAAATTGATGGTGTTCAACATGAATTTTCAACAATCACTGGCGTTAAAGAGGATGTGACTGAAATAATATTAAATTTAAAAAAATTAAATTTGAAAATGAATACCTATGATCCACAGATAATTAGTTTAAGTTATGAAGGTGAAGGTGAAGTTACAGCAAAAGATATTGAAACAAATCAAAATGTAGAAATTGTCAATGACCACCAATTTATTGCTACTTTATCAGAAAGTGCAAAACTTGATATTGAGATGACTGTAGAGATGGGAAGGGGTTATATGCCTACGGAATCTAGAGATGAAAATAATCACTCAATTGGGGAAATACTAGTTGATTCTATATTTTCTCCTGTGTTAAAAGTTAACTATAATGTAACAGCAGCGAGAGTAGGGAGAAGGACAGACTATGAGAGATTAACTATTGAAGTATGGACAAATGGAACTGTTTTCCCTGAAGATGCCGTTGCATATGGAGCTAAAATACTTAAAGATCAGATGTCTGTCTTTGTTAACTTTGATGAAGAAGAAATTGATGCTATTCCAATTGTCGAAGAAGAAACTGATGAAATAATAGGTTCTGAAGATATTTTATTTACAAAAATTGATGAACTAGATTTTTCTGCTAGATCATTAAATTGTTTGGAAAAAGCTAATATCAAATATCTTGGTGATCTTATTCAGTTGAATGAAGAAGATTTGTTGAATTTGGAAAATTTTGGTAAAAGATCTCTAAACGAAGTCAGAGATGTTATATCTTCATATAATCTTAGATTAGGAGAAGATATTAATAAAGACTTGTATTATGAGCAAAGAAAGCTTAAAGAAGATGAGCCTANTGAAGATTCAGTAGGGAATTTTACAAATGAGACATAGAGTTAGAAAAGGAAAGCTTGGATTAAAGACTCAACATAGATTATCTTTATTGAAGAACCTTGCTACTGAGTTATTCAGGCATGGTAGAATTATTACAACAGATGCCCGAGCTAAAGAGCTAAAAAGGTTTTCTGAAAAGTTAATAACAACTGCTAAAGTTGATTCTGTTCAGTCAAGAAGAATTATAGATGCAAAAATTAAAAACAGAGATGTTCTAAAAAATCTTTTTGAGTTTATCGCACCAAGTTTTATAGATAGGCCTGGAGGNTATACGCGTGTTATTAAACTATCNTANAGAAGAGGAGATTCAGCTCCACTTTCGGCAATTGAGCTTGTTGGCTTGGATGTTCCATTTAAAGAAGTCGAGTCTCAAGTTAACGAGGAAAGTCAACCAAATACTCCTGATGAATCGTAAATTAGATTATGAACAATAATCTTGGAATAATTTTAGATCCTAATTCATTTAAAAATATAAAAGAAGTTGTAAAAAAAGCTGATAATTATAATTTTCATTCTGCTTGGGTTACAGAACTTTATCGTTCCTCATTTGAACAATTAACTTTTATTGCTGAAATAACAAAAAATATAAAAATTGGGTCAGCGGTCACATTGGCTTTTATCAGAAGTCCGTTAATCACTGCTATTTCAGCTATGGATATTGATAGTTTGTCAAATGGAAGATTAATTTTAGGTTTAGGATCTGGTGCTATTAATACAAATAGAAAATGGCATGGATCAGAAAATTTTGATAAGCCTTCAGAAAGAATGAGTTCATTAATAAAAATTTTAAAAAATATACAAAAAGGCCTATATAATGGTCAAGATATTGAATTTGCAGATATGTTCCATAAAATAGAAATTAAAGCCTTTAAAAGGCCTTTTAAGGCTTATAGAGAGCAGATTCCATTAAAGATTGCGGGAATAGGTCCAAGAATGTCTAATATAGCTTTAAACGAATCTGATGGATATTTAGGACATGTTGTTTGTTCTAAAGAATATCTTGTAAACAATATAGTTCCACTNAANCAAAATAAAGATTCTCATNTTTCATCAATAATTTTATGTGCNATAAANAAGAATANAGCTCAGGCAGTAAAAGATTGNAAAGGTACAATNGCTTTNTATTCAATTGTNAAAGCTTATTCAGAACCTTTTGTTCAACTTGGTTTTGGTTCNAATATTGAAAAAATAAGGAAAGCNTATTTTAATAAGGATGTCGATACAATGATAAAAAATGTAAGNGATGAAATGGTNGAAAAATTTGCAATTGTTGGTTCNGANGAAGAAGTAAACGATGAAATTGTAAAATATAAAGATATATTNGATTTNCCNATATTGACTGCTCCACATTACTATTTAAATGAAGAAAAATTAGAGTTTTATCAAAACCAAATTCTTGAAACTTTTAAATCTTCCTAGCTTTATAGATAGTTACAAGTCCAAAATTAAATGACTGAACAGAATCCACAAGAAAAAAATTAGTTTCTAATAATTTTTTGAATTCATTTGGGGTATAAAAATTACTTATTGATTTTGATAAATAAAAATATTCTTTAAATTTACCATGTACAAGTCCTACAATTGGAATTATCAAAAAAAGATATAAATTAGTTAAGATTTTTAGAAAAAAATTTTCGTTTCTTGAAAATTCCATGACTAGTAAATTCTGTTTTTTTTTTAAAACCCTATGAATTTCTTTAAGTGATTTATCAATAGATAAAGTATTTCTTATTCCAAAAGAAATTGTTATAAAATCAAAACTGTTTTCAGGGAATGGAAGTTCTTCAGAATATGCCTCAATAAAATTAATACCTATATTTTTTTGCCTTGCTATTGATAGCATATTTTTTGAAGGGTCAATTCCATAGCAATCAGTATTTGGATAGATCTTTTTTATAGATGAGATTATATCGCCTGTACCCGTTGCAATATCCAATATTTTTCCATCAAAATCTGCATTACTGATAAAAAATGATTTCCAATCTTTATGTCTTCCTAAACTGATAATATCATTGATTTTATCGTAAACAGTCGCAATAGAATTAAATGTATCTTTTGTATCTGGCATTATAAATTCTCTATTAACTTCAAAGCCTTAGATATATCACCGGATGTCATTATATGTATACCATCTAAATGTTCTTTATATACTTTGATTAAATTTTTTAAATATTCTTTTGAATGATTAAAAATATCGTTTTCATCCATTTTTTGGATTTTTTTCAGATGCTCAGATTCAACATCAATACCTCCTAGCTTTTTTAAAACATTATGTAAAACTTTAATATTTGTTATAGGTAAAATTCCACATAATATTTTATAATCTGTTTTTAAAGATAGTTTTGACATAAGTTCAAAATCTTTCTCAGAGAAAATTGGTTGAGTAATAAAGAAATTTGAACCCTGTTTTAGTCTTTGATTGATAATTCTTATTAACTCTTTATATGATTTATTAAGGTTGAGTGTAGAAAATATTTCATAATTTAATGAAGTATTTGTCCTATTTTTACTATAATCATATCCTTGTCTCAAATCCGAAAGAATTTTAATTAATTTACCTGTATTTATCTCAAAAACTTCTTTAGACTTTTTTGAATTACCCTTAATTATTCTATCTCCTTTAACAACTAATATTTTATCTATTTTCATTGCTAAAGCGCCTAATATCTCACTTTGTAACGCAAGTGTATTTCTATCTCTAGTAGAGAAGTTAATAATGATTTTTTTGGGACTTATTCCTTGACTAATAAGTGAATGAGCGAGACTTATAGGTGTGATTCTAAGATTAGCCATTGGACAGCAAGTCAAATCTAAAAGATCAAATTTATTAGAGTGTCGAACTAATTTTTTTAAAAAAATATTATTAATCTCGTACTTGGGAGGTACGACTTCAAAAGAAGTTTTGAATGTATTTTTGTATAAGTTAGAATTTATCATTCAATGCGCTTTGTTCTTATATTNATTTTTGTTGNACTTCCATGCTTAGACACATATGGTATCACGAAAGTATATAATATAATAGATAGAAAGCTGAAGATTCATACATATGAGCCTTTAACAGTTGATCAAAAGAAAAAAATCGAAAAGAAAATTGACCAAATATTAGATGTTTTAAATGAATATGATTCAAGTACATTTATTTCAAGATTTAATAATTTAGAGAAAAACTCAGAAGTTTCGGCCCCAGATATATTTGTTGATGCTTATAAGGTGTTAAATGATTTCAATAAAATTACCAAAGGTAAATTTAATCCAACAGCTCATACTCTATTAGATAAAAGTCAAAAAGTTAAAAAATTAGATTATTACTTAAAATCTGAGGTTCATTCAAGATGCACCATCATGACAAATATTAAAATTAAAATAAATAATGTTTTTTCTAAAAAGCAGAAATGTACAAAATTGAGTTTTGATTCAATTATTAAAGGTATAATAATAGACAATCTTAGAAATTATTTAATTAGTCAGAATTTAGATAAATTTGCCATTACTTTTGATAAAATTATTACAAAGTATAATTATCCTTTAAAAGATTCAGAATTTATTGAATTACCAAAATATATATTCGATCAAATTAATTTCAATTTAATCAGCTCATATTCTGTTTATACACTCGATAAAAATTTTTACACATTTAACCTCAATATGAAAGATAATGAATTAGCAATACGTGACGATTTAATAATAATTGTTGCAACAAATTCAAATTCCAATAATGATATTTTAGCAAATACTTTAAATTTGATGGATATTGATAAGGTACTAGAAAATGATAATTTAAATCAAAATTTTCCTTTATTTATCTCTTTTGAAAATGATAATATTATCAATTTCAAATACAGTAAAAAATTTGAAGATTTTTTAAAATAAATCTCGTTGATTGAAAAAATTAACATATCTTTCGATATCGAATTTTCTTCTTAAACCATTATCATTCATATATCTAATTTTTCCATAAATACTTCTTTCTCGCCAAGCCCTATCATGTAATCCAAAACACCATAAAATCCCAACATAACTGTTAGGATTTCTACCATCTAATTGATATTTATTGTTAAGATATAATGCTATTTCTATTCCATCTTTATATCCTGGGGTCCACTCAAGAATTTTTTTACCCCAATACATTCTCATATATCCATGAATGTATCCTGTTGTAAGAAGCTGTATTTGGGCGGCATTCCAATATTTATCATGTGTTTGTGCAAACTCAAAATCACTTAATTCATAAATGTATTCTCTCTTATCTTTTAGATGTGTATCTAGAGTATCTAAAGCCCAATTTGGTAAAGATTTGTGATTATTATAGTTGTCATTATAAAATGTAAAATTGTAAGCTAATTCTCTTCTTATTAAGAGCTGTTCTAAAAAAGGGTGCTCGATTGATATATTTTTATTTAATTTAGATATAATTTGTGTAGGCGCTATTTGTCCATAATGAAGAAATCTACTAATAGTTGAACTTTCTATATATTCTGGGTTGCTGGAAATTTCTTCATAATTATTAAAATTAAGGTCTATGAAATTTTCAATTACTTTTTCAGCTGATAAAGGGCCTGAGATATTAATAATTTTTTTATCTATGAATTTATCTATTTTTAAAAAATTAATTTCTTTATTAATTAAATCTGTACAACAATTTTCGGTTTTTAAAGAATTAACCTCTTTTAATAATGAAGATATTTCAAATTTATGAATATGAAGTTTGTTATCCAATTCTTTATAATATTTTTTTCTCAGAGTCGCTGCCGAGTATTCTTGTTTATCAGATACTCTTTTTACAGGTAGATAAAGATTATCAACAGAATATATATTAAGATTTAAATTTTTTAAAACATTTTTTTGGTATTTTTTTGCTCTATTTGTATAAGTTAAATCAACTACCAAACTTATACAATTTTTTAATATAGATTTCATTAGCGATTCACTATAAGTATAAAAATATAATTGATGGCCTAAAGAAGTTAGTTGATTATTTACTTCTTTGAGACCATTTAACATAAAATTTCTGTGTCTAGGCAGTGAATTGTATTGTTTAGCATCATAAATAAAAAATATTTTATGTTTAACTTTTAGCTTTTTTGCTAATTTCAAGGACTCGTTTAGAGAATAATTATAATTAACTCTTTGATTTGAAGACATCCAGTATCCAACAAAGCTTTTATTGTTTATATTTAAATCTTCTAACTTAACAGATTCTTTTATTACTTCCAGCCTTTTAAAATTCTGATCAAAAATCATTTATTAAACCTTCTAATCCAGAATAAAATTGAACCAACTAATACTAGGACTGGAAATAGATATAAAATAATTCCAAACCCTTTTACAGGTGGAGTGGCCAAAATAGTATCACCATAAATATTTACAAAATAATTTAAAATCTCTTTTTTACTTTTACCTTCAGAAACTTGTTTTTTAACAACTTCTCTCATTGATATCGCAAGGCCAGAATTAGATTCTGCAACAGTTTGACCCTGGCAAACAGGACACATTAATTCATTAGAAATTTCATAAACTTTATTATTAGCTATAGTTGATAGTGGAATTAATAAAATAAATACAAGAAGATATAAATTAATTATTATTTTCGACATATGTAAAAGCTTTGCTTAGACCCTCAGTTATTTTATATCCTGATATTTTACCAACATATTTATATATTATTCTGTTGTCATATAAAAAAAATGTTTCAGGAACACCTGAAACTCCAAATTCTACCGGAATTGTTTTAGTTTCATCAAAAAAATTAGGGTAGTTTGGCTTATTCAATAAAATAAACTTCTTAGCCTCTTCATATTCGTCAAAAATATTTATACCAATAATTTCCANNTCTGATGATTCAAATCTCAAAAAATCATTAAAATCTTCAACTTCCTCAATACATGGATAGCACCAAGATGCCCAAAAATTGATTATATTGTAACCTTTAAGCTCTTTAAATTTTAACTTTTCCATATAAGCTTCATTNGCTGCANGATAATTANNCNATCCCTTATATTCAAATTTTTTNAGATTATATTCCTTTGATATGACTTTATCAATCAAGATGAATTGTGANTCNATTTTNTTATTTCCATTACATGATGTTATGGAAATAATTATCAAAGCAAGAAANAAAATTTTATTCATTACANCAGCTTTTTTTAGANGTTCATTGGGGTGATCTTGATTTTTTACTTATTGACCTTCCTCCTGGTACCGGCGACATTCATCTGTCGTTAGTTCAAAACATTCCTTTAGATGGAGCTATAATGGTAAGCACACCTCAAAACATAGCATTAATTGATGCTAAAAAAGGAATTAACATGTTTAAATTAGACACCATTAATGTTCCGATTATAGGTTTGGTGGAGAATATGTCTTGGTTTACCCCTAAAGAATTGCCAGATAATAGATATTATCTGTTTGGAAGAGATGGGGCTCAAAACCTCGCAAAAGGACTTAACATTCCATTCCTTGGCTGTATTCCTATTGTTCAGAGCATCAGAGAGTCTGGTGATTCCGGAAAACCAAGTGTTTTACAAAAAGGAACATATGCAGAAGAATATTTTGATAAATTAGTTTGT
>NZXA02000032.1 GCA_002697665.2 bacterium | reverse complement strand
TAGCAATTTTAACCATCTCAGGAGTAGGGGCCATTTCAAGATTTAAAGGTAATTTAATGATTTTTTTATAATTAGCTAAATCATAGTCTTGTATATGTCTTCTATCTTCTCTCAAATGCATAACTATTCCAGATGCTTTCGATGAAGATATTAGTTTTGCTATATCTATGGGGTTTGGATATGATCCTAATCGNGCCTGCCTTAANGTTGCAACATGATCTATATTAACGTTAAGTTTTTTCATAACTTGTTTTGAACTAATAGCATACCAAATAATTTTATTTCATTTTTTATGATTTTCATTGATGGNCCTTGTATAAGAATTCTAATTTTACTTTCTGTNCCAGAGTATCGTATATTTAAATAATAGTCTTTATACTTATTATGAAATTTTTTTTTATATTTTCTTATAAATTCAATTTTTTCTATAGGTTTCTTTCTTTTTATTTCAAAACTTTTTAGGCAGCTAGGGTTAAGCTTTATATTTGAAATTTTATTTATATCTATTCTGCTTTTAACTAAACTTAATAATTTTAACATAGTAAAATTAGCATCAGATGTTTTCAGAAAATCTTTAAATATATAGTGCCCAGAATTTTCACCTCCGAAATTTGAGCCATTTTTTAACATTTCAAAATATACATTTCTATCACCTACATCNGTTTGAATTATCCTTATTTTTTTNGATTTTAAATTATCCNNGATTTTATTATTAGTCATTATGGTTGTAACTAATGGAAGATTCCTTTTTAATATTTTTTTAGCAAAAAATTGCATTATTTGATCACCCTTAATAATATCTCCCCTAAAATCTAAAAAAACTACTCTATCCGCATCACCATCTATTGCTACTCCCAAGTCTAATTTTTTTCTTTTAACTAATTGTTTCAATTTTAATGTATTTTCAACACCGCTTTTCAAATTAATATTTTTTCCATTAGGACTATTTGAAATTATAGAAGCATCTACATTAACTTTATCTAAAATTAATTTCGTTATTTTATGTGATGCACCATTTGCTAAATCAATNCCTATTTTTAATTTGGAATTAATATTATTTTTAAATTTTTCCAAAATNAAATTTATGTACTCGTATTGTGCATTTTTATAAGTAACNTTCATTTTATTATTTGAATTATATTTTTCGATTCCCAAAGACTTATAAAAAGTTTCTATTTTTTTCTGATCTTTATCACTTATTTTTTCACCATGATAATTAAAAATTTTTATACCATTATATTTATGAGCATTATGAGACGCAGTAACCATAATTCCAAAATGATATTTATATTTTTCTATAAAAATCGATATAGCAGCCGTNGGTAAAACACCTAAGTCAATAATTCCAATATTTCCNTTATTTAATCCAATTTTTAAATTTTTAANAATGAAATCGCAACTTTTTCTTGTATCTCTCGCTATAAAAACTGATTCAATATTTAATTCTTTATTTTTAATTATTTGAGAAATTGAAAATCCAATCTTTTTAATTTCATAACTTGTTAATGGAGATTTATATGGAATTCCTCTTATGCCATCAGTTCCGAACATTATTTAAAAGCTCTCCATAGGTTTAACATTTCTTTGGTTTCTTTTACATTATGGACTCGTAAAAGATTAACTCCATTAATTAATAGTAATAAAGCAGTAATTACTGATGCATTTACTCTTTTATTTGGATCATCAATCCCTAATATTTCCCCTAAGAATTTTTTATTCGATACACCGTACANAATNGGTAGGCCAAAGTTTTTAAATTTTTTTACATTTTTAACAAGATCAATATTCTGCTGNGTATTTTTTCCNAANCCNATTCCAGGATCTANAATTATTGATTNATCTGAAATNTTATTTTTTATACATTTTTTAATTCTATTAGTAAAAAATGANTTGATATCATTGAAAATATTTTTATATTCTGTATTTTTTTGCATGGTCTCAGGTAATGCTGAAGTATGATTTAAAATTACAGCACCATTATTTTTACCTATTATATTTGGCATTTTANTATCATACATAAATCCACTTACNTCATTTATTATTTCAATACCTTTATCAAATCCCTCTTTAGCAATTTCACTNTTCATAGTATCTAAAGATATTATTACATNAAANTTTTTTTTAATTTTAGATACAATGGGGAAAAGTCTTTTCCTCTCTTCGCTTAAACTTATTCTTTTNGANNTAGGTCTGGAGGATTCTGCGCCAATATCTATAATATCAACATCTTCATTAAGATAATTCTCTACTTTTTTCAACGCTTTATATTCTGAATTATACTTACCACCATCTGAAAACGAATCAGGTGTTAGATTNAGAATTCCTAGTAGTAAAGGAAAATCTTTATTATTAAAACGATTGCCTTTAATGTTAAGAATCATTAATAGTATTTTAATCTTTTATATCTGAAAAAGCAGTAGTTGTCTCNGGATTAATACCTTGCCAAGAGGAATCTTCATTTTTTTGTTTTTTTTCTGTTTTGACATCGTTAGAAACGTTTAGATCACTTGAAGAATCAATACCTAAGAGCTCATCAAGTTCTTTTGAGTCAACAGTTTCTTTTTCTAATAATAAGTTAGCAAGATCATGGAGATGCTTTTCATTGGTTTTAAGAAGATTTACAGCCTCNGAGTTTGCATTAACAATAATATCTCTAACCTCATTGTCNACCTCAATACTTGTTGCTTCACTGTGGTCNCTACTTGANGACATTTCTTTACCTAAGAAAACAGTGCCTTCTTTTTTTGCTAATCTTATGGGTCCAACTTTCTCAGACATACCCCATTCAGTAACCATTTTTCTGGCAATTTCAGTTGCTCGCTCCAAATCATTGCCTGCACCCGTTGTTCTTTCATTAAAAATTATCTCTTCAGCAGCACGTCCAGCAAGCAAGATNTTTATAGATTTTAACAAGTAATCCCTTGATAACATGTATTTNTCTTCAATTGGTAGCTGCATTGTCAAACCTAGNGCCATACCTCTTGGTATAATTGTGACTTTATGCACTGGATCNGTACCAGGNGTTAATTTAGCAACTAAAGCATGACCAGCCTCATGGTAAGCTGTTACTTTACGTTCGTGCTCACTTATCACTAANCTCTTTCTTTCACTNCCCATNACAACTTTATCTTTTGCAAATTCTATATCATTCATATTAATTTTTTTATGAGATTCTCTAGCAGCCTTGATAGCTGACTCATTTACTAGATTTTCAAGGTCGGCACCAGAAAATCCTGGAGTTGATCTAGCAACTATTTGCAAATTAACATTTTCATCTAAAGGAACATTCTTAGTGTGAACTTTTAATATATCTTCTCTTCCTTTGACGTCAGGCTTAGGAACAACAACTTGNCTGTCGAATCTACCAGGTCTTAACAATGCNGGATCTAGTACNTCAGGTCTNTTGGTTGCAGCCATTACAATAATTCCAGNTGCTGCNTCAAATCCATCCATTTCAACTANAAGCTGATTTAAAGTTTGTTCACGTTCATCATGACCCCCACCAAGGCCTGCACCTCTATGTCTTCCAACGGCATCAAGCTCNTCAACAAAAATTATGCATGGAGAGTTCTTCTTGGCTTGTGCAAAAAGATCACGGACNCTAGATGCACCNACNCCNACAAACATTTCAACAAAATCNCTTCCACTTATTATAAAGAAAGGCACTCCTGCTTCNCCCGCTATTGCTTTAGCTAANAGAGTTTTNCCTGTTCCAGGNGAACCNACTAGNAGAATACCCTTAGGTATCCTACCTCCAAGATTTGTAAATTTTTTAGGNCTTCTNAGAAACTCAACAATTTCTTTNACTTCATCNTTTGCTTCATCNACACCAGCNACATCATCAAATGTCTTAGTATTNTCCTCTTTTGAAATCATTTTTGCTCGNCTTTTTCCAAAACTCATTGCNCCTCTNCCNCCAGCCTGCATTTGCCTTATGAAGAAAACCATAAGTAGTATAAGAATTATCATTGGNGCCCAGTTTATTAAAAAGGCNAAAAAACCACTTTCTTCAGTNGATATAAAGTTAAAATTAACTTTCTTTTCTGACATTAGTCTAATCAGNTCGTCGCCGGTAGGTCCATANGTTTTAAAATTAGTAGTATTACCACTGACTCCAATNTACTCTCCCGAAATNTGATTNCCTTTTATCTCAACTTCAATAACNTCNCCTGTATTAACTCTTCTAATAAATTCACTATATTGGATNTCNGATGNATTTACACGTTTTTGAGATAAAATTTGGTATGCNCCCATGAGGGAAGCAAATATTATAAACCATACAAATAAATTTTTAATAAAGCCACTATTCATATAAATAATATAACTAAAAAACTAACTAAAGATACCTGTACTTAAATATCTTTCACCTGTATCACATAAGATAGTAACAATTTTTGANCCNGGTNACATTTTTTTTGAAATTTCTATTGANGCAAAAATATTAGCACCCGCTGATATGCCAACAAATATTCCATGCTTTTTTGAAAGTATTTTTGTCATTTTTACAGCATCNCTGCCTTTTACCTTAAAAACTTTATCANAAGCCNTCTTATCAAGTGTTTTGGGAATAAAACCAGCACCAATTCCCTGAATTTCATGAGGATTTGCAACTCCTTCAGAGATAGTAGCGCATTCTTCAGGTTCAACTGCTATTATTTGTACATTGCGTATTTTATTTTTTAATATAGCNCCAACTCCAGATATTGTCCCACCNGTACCGACACCAGCCACAAAAGCATCAATTTTATTATCCATCTGATGTAAAATCTCTANTGCGGTAGTTTTTTTATGAATTTCTGGATTACTTTTATTATCAAACTGTCTTGGCGAAAACGAAAATTCAATTGAGTCTAATAACTCTTGAGCTTTGTCAATTGATCCTTGCATTTGTGTTTCTTTGGGAGTCAGGACTACTTCAGCCCCATAAGCGGATAACATCATTCTTCTNTCTTGACTCATGTCTTCAGGCATTGTTAANATAAGCTTGTAACCTTTTGCTGCACAAACAAGAGCTAAGCCAATTCCAGTATTTCCACTAGTAGGTTCTATGATAGTTGTCTTTTCGGGNCTTATAAGACCTTCAGCTTCAGCTGAATTTATCATATTTAGACAGATNCTATCTTTAATGCTTCCTCCTGGATTTAAACTTTCGAATTTTGCAAAAATTTCAACATTTTGATCAGGATATAAATTATCAATCTTGATCATTGGTGTTTTTGATATTGTTTCTAAAATATTATTATAAACTTTCATTTTATTTATATTTTTTTCTCNTGACTAATTTTATAACATCAAAAAANACCTTTTCNTCATACTCCATTAGTTCAAGGAGATTCTTTCTTAGGTCAGAAAATTTTATATCTTTTTTCATAGATTCATTTTTAACTTTTAAAATCAANCCTTTTAGTATTTGATTGTCGGTATTCTTCAATATTTCNTTAAAGCTCATTTCGTTAATCTACATTAANCATTNTTAAAATAAAGATTTTATTAATCCACCATCAACTTGAATTGAGTTGCCAGTAATGTAACTTGATTTTTCAGAACATAAAAAAGCAACAATAGGACCAAATTCACTTGGTTTTCCNAATCTCTTAATTGGTAAGTCATTTGAAAGCTGATTCATTACATCATNAANATTACTATTATCATTTTTAGCTTTTTGTTCAGCAATCTCTTTTATTCTGTCCGTTATGATTCTTCCAGGTAATACATTNTTTATTAAAATATTAAATGGAGCATATTGGTTGGAAATAGTTTTNGCGAATGACACCAAGCCTGATCTTGTTATATTTGACAGGATTAAGTTATCTATAGGTTGCTTAACTGAGGAGGAGGTAATGTTTACAATTCTTCCCCAGAGATTNTTNTTCATNAGAGGAAGNATCATTTTCGTTAAATCAATAGTATTTTTTAAATTTTGTGCAATGGCATCATCAAAATCATTTAAAGTTACATCCTCCAAATTCCCTGGCTTTGGNCCACCACAATTATTTANTAAAATATCAATTCTATCAGATAAAGATCTTGCATGATTATATAAATCAATTATCTTCTCTGGTTTTGANAGGTCACATTCGAATTTATTAAGTGTTCCTAAAAANTTTTTTTTATTAATGATTTTTTCTGCAGTATTTAAATTTTCTAAATTTCTCGATGTCATTAATACATTACACCCTTCTTCAAGTAATGATTCTACTACAGAAAAACCAAGACCTTTAGAGGATGCACAAACCAATGCAAATTTATTTTTAATACCAAGTTCCATAATAATTTATTTATAATTATATGATATTATATAATGCAAGTTTTATAAAATTAAAATAAACCAATAGCTTATGNTAATTAATAATATTTTAAAAGAATGGTCCTCTGCCTTAGATTTTTTTGAATTGAAAAAATATGGTCTTATATTCAGAAAAGGTGGTATTCATGAAAAAGATTTTAAACTTCAAGATTCATATTTTGGAATATTCAAAACCTTTGAGCATGAGTCAAAAGAAACNTTAAAAGACAAGTATCATTATTTGTTAAAAGAATTNGATACNAAATATGAAGGTTTTTTTGATCTAGAATATGTATGTAGAATTACAAATTCTTATGAAATAAATAAAATATCTATTCTCGACGATATTGATGANCTTCATCCATGGAAAAAGGAATATCTGATTGATAGATTTAATTTTCGTCAAAAAACTAGTTTATTTGCGTATATTTTAGAAATAAATAAATTAAAAATCCCAAAAAAAGTTGATTATAGTGCTGAGGAAGCAAAAGGATGTAAAAGTTGGTTTAATCTTACTAGTCCTGTAAATACATTTGCTACTATACAAATATCTGACAAAATGAATGAAAATAGAGTTTTGAAAGCCTTAGGAAATCTTTAGTATTAACCCTTAGCTTTTTTTACATCTTTACTTATTGAATCAGCTATAGCCTTATTATCTTTTTTTTCNATAGATTGCTTAGTAGCATCTTGNCCNTTTGTTGCGGGCTCAGGCATGGATGTAGATTTGGGTTTTTTTGAATAGTCTGTGGAATACCAGCCGTCTCCTTTGAGCTGGAATGATGACAAAGAAATAAGTTTTTTTAATTTACCACCACATTCACATTTCTTTGGTGGTTTTTCATTGATACCCAAGAGTATCTCCTGAATATCGTCACATTTTGAACATTCAAATTCATAAATTGGCATAAATACTCCTATAATGAACCAATATACTCTCTGGCATTATATTTCATNCCAGTTTCTTCTGCTTCATCAGAAGCAAGATACAAGAATATTGGTAAAATGTCATCAGCAGTTGGCAATTCTGATTGATCCTCTTCNGGGTAGGCTTCTTTNCTCATAAGAGTAGCAGTTCCGCCAGGATTAATTGAATTAACAATTATATTTTCTTTAAATAGTTCCTGNGATANAATTTCNGTAAAAGCNTCTAATCCNGACTTTGAAATTGAATATGCACCCCATGTTTCTCTAGGAAATCTTCCCACTGAGGATGAAACATTAACTATTGATCCTTTTTTAGATTTTTTAATAAGTTTTAGTAGNCTTTGTGTTAAATAGAACTGATTATTTAAATTTATATTTATAACTTTTTTCCAAATTTCGAAATCATATTTCTCTAGTTTAATAATCTGGCCTAGAATTCCTGCATTATTAAAAAGAACATCAAGTTTATCAAAATCTTTTTCAATATATTTAGCAAGAGAAGTTATTTGATTTATATCCTCAAGTTCTAGTGAGTATGGATAAAAATTACGAGGAAATTTAATACTTATCTCTTCAAGATCTGATAATTTTCGTGAAGTTCCTACAACTATATTGCCGAGATCAAGCAATTTTTCACATAATGCTTTGCCAATGCCTTTTGAAACACCGGTTATAAGAATAGTTTTAGATTTAAGATATTGTGGATCAAAATCTTCAATACTCATAAGATAATATTAACTTAATTCTTTAGGTTTGGTGAAGCCAAACCAAGATAAAAGGTTATTAGTAGGGGTATTATTCCCATAAATAAAACTATATTTTGATTGTTAGATACTGCATCAATATAAGTTGGTAAAAATAATGTT
>NZXA02000010.1 GCA_002697665.2 bacterium | reverse complement strand
TTTCAGAAATATAGAATTTTTCAGCTTGGTCGGTATAAATGTCATCGGGAATCAATTTTTCATTAAAAGGTAAAAAATTATTAATTTCTTTCAGTAATAAATCTATTCCCTGATTTTCCAGCGCACTAATTGGAATAAAGCTTTTTATAAAACTGTATTCAGTACTAAGCTTGTTAATTAAATTTAGAATTTTACTTTTTTTAATTAGGTCTATTTTATTAATTGCCACTATTGAATTTTTACTTTCAATCTTTCTGAATAGATTCTCGTCTTCGGGCAATATCTTCTTAGTAGCATCAATCAAAAGTAAAATTATATCGCCCTCACTTATTGCTTGTAATGATGATTGAACCATTATCCTATTTAAAAATTTATTAGATTTCTGATATCCTGGTGTATCTAAAAATAAAATTTGAGAATCTTTGCTATTGTATACTCCAAGAATTTTATTCCTAGTTGTATTAGGCTTATCACTAACTGCAGATATCCTCTTCTTTGTCAAAAGATTTATAAGTGTAGATTTTCCTGTATTAGGCTTCCCTATTATTGATACAGTTCCAGATTTAAATTCTTTCATAAGATATAGATTATACTCTTTTCTTGTAGTGTTTAATAAATAAAGTTAAGATTTATTTCCAATAATGAAGACAAGTATTAGAACATCGTACTGCACAAATGTAAGTGAGAATGCTCAAGATCAAAAAGTCACTTTGACTGGGTGGGCATCAACTATCAGAGACCACGGCGGTATTATATTTATTGACCTACGAGACCGAACTGGAATAGTTCAAATAGTATCAGATCCTGTAAACTTTAGGGAGATACACAATCTTTTAGAACAAGTTAAAAACGAATATGTTCTTAAGGTTTCAGGAACAGTTAGATTGCGATCTGATGAAAGTATTAACAATAATATTTCAACTGGAAAAATAGAAGTTGTCGCTGAAGATATCGAAATTCTAAATACTTGCATAGCGATACCTTTTCAAATTCAGGACGAGATTGAAACAGATGAGAATATTAGGCTCAAATTCAGATATTTAGATCTAAGAAGACCTGTAATGAATAAAAATTTTATTTTAAAAAGTGAAACAATGAAAATTGCGCGAGATTTCTTTGATCAAAATAAATTTATAGAGGTTGAAACACCTTATTTAACAAAATCAACTCCCGAAGGAGCTCGAGATTATTTAGTGCCTAGTAGAATTTATCAAAATCATTTTTTTGCATTACCTCAATCACCTCAAATATTAAAACAAATTCTAATGACATCAGGTTTTGACAGATATTACCAAATTGTTAGGTGTTTTAGAGATGAAGATCTCAGGGCTGACAGACAGCCAGAGTTTACACAAATAGATTTTGAAATGTCTTTTGTTGGTGAAGAAGACATAATTGAATTTACAGAAAATTTATTAAAAAAAATATTTAATAAAATTTTAAATATAGAATTCAATTCTAATTTTGAGAGAATTACTTATCAAGAATCGATGCAAAGATTTGGAAATGATAGACCAGACATGAGGTTTGATTTAGAGCTTAAAGACATAACTAATTTCTTTAAAGAAACAGAATTTAAAGTTTTTAAACAAGTAATTGAGGCAAATGGAATAATAAAAGCTTTAAAAGTAGAAAAATCTTCATTATCCCGTAAAGAAATAGATGAACTAACTGTTTTTGCTCAAGAAAATGGTGCTAAAGGTCTAGCATGGATTAAGGTAAATGAAGATGGCTTACAATCACCTATTATAAAATTTTTCAGTGATAACGAGTTAAATAATATAAAAAAAGAAATGAATCTTGATATAGGAGATATCATGTTTTTTGGTGCAGGCCCTGAAGAAGAAGTAAATAAGTATCTTTCTGCAGTAAGACTCAAACTAGGTAAGGATTTGAATTTAATTAAAAATGGCGAATTTAAATTTGTTTGGATAACAGATTTTCCGCTTTTCATCAAAGAAGGTAAACACCTTAATTCTGTCCATCATCCATTCACTATGCCCAAAGATGAAATAAATGATACAAATATTTCAAGTGTTAGATCATGTGCTTATGATATTGTATTGAACGGTATTGAGCTTGGAGGCGGTAGCCTTAGAATACATAAAAGAAAGCTACAGGAAAAAATATTTAATTTACTTAAAATTTCTGAAGAAGAATCAAAAGATAATTTTGGATTTCTACTAGATGCATTAGAAAGTGGTACCCCTCCTCATGGTGGTTTAGCTTTAGGGCTTGATAGAATATTAATGTTCCTAACAAATTCTGATTCCATTAGAGATGTTATAGCATTTCCTAAAACACAAAAATCTTCTTGCTTATTAACAAATGCACCATCAAAAGTTTTTTCTGAAAAACAACTTTTAGAATTAGGAATTGAGCTTATTGAATCTGAGGATTGATAATTTTCCCAAAGACTTTATTATTCTCGACCTTATTAATTAATACTGTACCAATATCACCAGGATTATAAATTTCAGATTCAATTATTACATCAATATAATTATTTGTTCTAATCTTATTATTCTTTTCTTTAATTCCAACTAATTCTTTTCCTATAAAGCGCGATGCAAAATTATTCTTCAAATCTGAGCTTAATGATCTTAATAATTTTGATCTTTTTTTCTTTTCATAATCAGAAATTTTATCATTTCTCATTGAGGCCTTAGTTCCTTTTCTATCTGAGTAAGGAAAAACATGAAGATAATTAAGTTCTGAATTTTTTATATAGTCAAAGGTTCTTTCGAATAACACGTTTGTTTCTCCCGGAAAACCCGTGATTACATCAGTTCCTATACATGCATGGGGGATTTTGTTTCTAATATATTTAATTAAATCATCAAAAATATTTATCTTATATCTCCTCTTCATGTCTTTCAATATTTCATCAGTTGCACTTTGAAGCGAAATATGAAATGATGGACAGATTTTCTTAGACTCACAGATAGAATCAATGAAGTCTATACTTGTATCTGCCGGATCGATCGAGCTCAATCTAATATTTGGCATATCAGTATCTGATTCAATTATGTTTAATAACTCTATTAATGTAATATTTAAATCTTTACCGTAACTTGAGAGATGAATGCCTGTTAAAACAACCTCATTAAAACCTAGAGAATAAAGTTCATTTATTTTTTGAATTATTTCAGAAACCTTCATACTTCTAGATCTACCTCGCGCAAATGGAATAATACAAAAAGTGCACCTGTAATTACAACCGTCTTGTATTTTAAGAAAAGCCCTAGATCTATCTTCTTTAAGATTTTGATAATTATCATCAAAAGTTTTTATATCAAAGATATTAGAAACTATTTCATTTTGATAATTATCAGGTTCTTTTATTACTTTTGGAATTAAATACTTATTAGCATTATCTACTATAAAGTCTACATTTTTTAACTTTGAAAGTTTATCTGGTGATGTTTGAGCTAGACATCCCGTTACAAGTACTTTTATTTTGGGATTTATTTTTTTTATTCTTTTTAAATCTTTAAAGAATTGATTATCAGTATTATCAGTAACGGTACATGTATTAATTATGCAAAAGTCACTTAAGGAAATATCATCTATTACAGTAAAATTTTCAGGTAAATTGGAAATTATTTTATCTGTATCAAATTGATTTACCTTACAACCATAAGTTATAAAACTTACAAGTTGATTAGACTTCATTTATCCAACCCCCACCTAAAACCTTTTCGCCAGAATAGAAAACTATAGCCTGACCAGGCGTCAATGCTCTTTGAACTTTAGAAAATTTTACCATTATCTTTTGATCATTAATAAAGCTTATATCTACAGGAGTTTCGGGACTTCTATATCTTGTTTTCGCCTTTATATCCATATTTTTCAGTTTGTCTGTATCGACCGACCAATTTAAATTTGTTGCATATAAAGTATCAGCATATAAATCTTTTTCGTCTCCAACAACAACTTCAAATTCCTTAAAATTAATTGAAACAACATATTTTGCAGTTTTAGAATCTATTCCTAATTTCTTTCTTTGACCAATTGTAAAATTATGAATTCCGTCATGTTCGCCCAGAATTTTTCCTTCTAGATTTTTAATAAACCCTTTCTTAGGTTCTTGATAATTAGAATTTTCCTCAATAAATTTTCTATAATCCTTTGCTATAAAGCATACATCTTGACTTTCCTTTTTTGAAGCTACCGAAAGATCGAATCCCTCTGAAATTTCTCTAACCCTTGATTTGGTAAACTCGCCAAGAGGAAAAAGGAGTTTTGATAGCTCTTTATTGCCTAGAGTAAATAGAAAATATGATTGATCTTTAAATTTATCTAAACCTTTCTCTAAAAAATAATTACCATTATTATTTTTTGATATTTTTGCATAATGTCCTGTAGCTAAATAGTCGGCACCTAGTTCAAGAGATTTTTTTAAAAGGAAATCAAACTTCATATATTCGTTACACATAATACATGGATTGGGAGTTTGACCGTTATAGTATTTATTAATAAAATCATTTACAACATATTTTTGAAAATCATCTTTATAATTTACAACTTGATGTTTTATGCCTATTTGATTGGCAGCCTGTCTCGCGTCAAAAACATCATTTAATGAACAACAACCAGTCTCACCGTCTGCATAGTCCCATAATTGCATTGTTATTCCTGAAACTTCATGCCCTTGCTCCATTAATAAAGCTGCTGTTGTTGAGCTATCAACGCCCCCACTCATTGCCACAATAATTTTTTTTCTCACTGACATAACTTTACCAGATTGATTTTATTTTTTGAAAGATGATTATCTATATTTATTTATGTATTATTAAAACATTCCTATGAAAAATCTCTCTTTTGCACTAGAAAATGGTTTATCAAAAAAAGAATATGAATTAATAATTAATAAAATAAAAAGAGAACCCAATTATAATGAAATTGGTGTTATAGCGGCAATGTGGTCAGAACATTGTTCATACAAAAGTTCAAAGTATTATTTAAAAAAACTTCCTACAAAAGGTAAGCATATAATTCAGGGCCCTGGAGAAAATGCTGGAATTATAGATATTGGTAATAATCAATGTGCAGTTTTTAAAATCGAGAGCCATAATCATCCATCTTTCATTGAACCTTATCAAGGTGCTGCAACAGGTGTTGGAGGTATTTTACGAGATGTATTTACAATGGGAGCTCGACCAGTAGCTCTTATGAACTCCTTAAGATTTGGTAATCCTAAAAATAAAATTACAAAAAGGTTAGTTAATGGAGTGGTTGCTGGCATAGCAGGGTATGGAAATTGTATGGGTATTCCTACTGTTGGAGGTGAAGTTTATTTTGACGAATCCTATAATGGAAATCCACTAGTTAATGCTTTCGCTTTAGGAATAACAACAAGAAATAAAATTTTTAAAGGTAGAGCAGATGGTCCTGGTAATCCAGTTATTTATTTAGGTGCAAAAACTGGAAAAGATGGAGTCAAAGGTGCAATAATGGCATCTGATATATTTGAGGATGATAAAAATCTTGAGAGACCTACAGTACAAATTGGCGATCCTTTTAAAGAGAAACTTTTATTGGAAGCATGTCTTGAGCTTTTTGAACAGAAAGGTATTGTTGGAATTCAAGATATGGGTGCAGCTGGATTAACTTCATCTGCCTCTGAAATGGCTAGCAGGTCAGGTAATGGAATATTAATTGATTTAGATGATGTTCCCAAAAGAGATTTAAGCATAAATGCATATGAAATGTTATTATCAGAATCTCAGGAGCGAATGTTACTGGTATTAAAAGAAAAATCAGCAAAGAAAATAAATAAAATTTTTACAAAGTGGGGTCTTGATTCAAAAAAAATCGGATCTGTAATAAAAGAAAAAAAATTTATTATTAAATATAAGAAAGAAATAGTAGTTGATTTACCAGTATCAATTTTAACTGATGATTGTCCTATTTATAAAAGACCAGTTAAAAATCCTATGCGTAAGAAAATTAAAAAAGTTATTTTTAAGAGTAATGAGCTAAGTGAAAGGGNCCTTAAAATAATTTTAAAAAAAATTATAAGTGANCCAAATATTTGCTCTAGAAAATGGATTTATGAGCAGTATGATCATATGGTTGGTACTGATACCCTCGTTAGGCCTGGGTCAGATTCAGCTGTAATTAGAATAAAAAATAGCAAAAAAGCTCTTTGTCTAACAACAAATTGTAATTCAGGATATTGTCTATTAAACCCTTCTGCAGGAGCAAGTATTGCTGTTGCAGAGTCTACAAGAAATATAATTGCATCCGGAGGAAAGCCTTTAGCTATTACAAATTGTTTAAACTTTGGAAACCCCGAAAATAGAGAAATTATGTGGCAATTTTCAAAAAGTATTGAAGGAATATCTAAGGCTTGTAAGAATTTTAATACACCAGTAGTCAGCGGAAATGTAAGTTTATACAACGAAAATACAAAAGACTCAATTAAGCCGACTCCTGTAATAAGTATGGTTGGAATTTTAGATGATATTAAATTTTGCAGGGATCAATTTTTCAAAAATATTAATGATGAAATTTATTTGGTAGGAAAAATCAAGAATGATTTTGGAAGCTCAATTGTATCAAAATATTATAAAAAGATTAAAGATATTGATAGCCCCCCCTATCTAAATCTCAAAACCCATAAAAAAATAAATAATTTTATTTATAAAATTAATAGAAAACTTGATATTAACTCAGTGCATGACATTTCTGAAGGAGGTCTTGCGGTGGCTTTATTAGAATCCTGTTTTGGGCCCAACTTATCAGTTGGCGTAAAAATTGATTTATCCTCTTTAAAATTTAGTTCAAATTTACAAATATTCTCTGAATCACAAGGCTGTTATATTTTAAGCTGTGGCAAAGATAGCGGAAAAAAATTATTAAAATTTGCAGAAAAAGATAAAATTTATATAAAAAAAATAGGTGTGGTTTCACATAATAATTTTTATATAAAAGATTATTTTAATGTTAAGATTGATACTATTCATAAATTATGGAGTAATTCTTTTCCAAAATGATCATTAATGATAAGTTAATAGAAGAATGCGGAGTCTTTGGTATTTTTAATTCAAAAGAAGCTGCAGTGCTTACAACGTTAGGTCTTCATGCTTTACAACATAGAGGTAAAGAAGGTGCTGGCATTGTAACTTTTGATGGAAAAAACTTTAATGGTGTNAGAGCTCAAGGTTTAGTAAGNAATACTTTTAACAAGAAAGAAATAATAGNACAACTACCCGGTAAAAATGCTGTTGGTCATGTTAGATATTCTACACAAGGGGANTCAATTGAAAAAAATATTCAACCACTATTTGCAGANCTTGCTGCAGGTGGTTTTGCCTGTGCTCACAACGGAAATCTAATAAATGCAATGGAAATAAGAAAAGAATTAATTGCTAANGGAGCAATTTTCCAGACAACNTCTGATACTGANACAATTCTACAGTTAGTAGCTTTATCTAGAAAAAAATTATTGAAAGATAAGTTGATAGATGCATTAAAAAAAATAAAAGGTGCCTACTCATTGGTTATTTTAACTAATAAAAAGCTAATTGGAGTCAGGGATCCCTTTGGAATCAGACCTTTAGTTTTAGGTATTAAAGATGGATCCTATGTCCTTGCATCTGAAACCTCTGCATTAAATATTATCGGAGCCGAGTATATAAGAGAGGTAAAAAATGGAGAAATTGTAATAATTACTAAAGATGGGATACAAAGTTTGAAACCTTTTATAAGAAGAAAAGAACGCCCTTGCATCTTTGAAAGAATATACTTTGCTAGGCCTGATAGTATGATAGGTGGAAAGACTGTTTATACGTATAGAAAAAAGCTTGGAGAGCAATTAGCAATAGAAAACAAGATAAAAGCAGACGTTGTTGTTCCAGTGCTTGATTCGGGTGTATCTGCAGCTTTAGGCTATGCACAAAAGTCTAAAATACCATTTGAGTTAGGTCTTATTAGAAGTCATTATGTTGGCCGTACTTTTATTGAGCCAACTCAAAACATTAGACAATTTGGAGTAAAGCTAAAACATAGTGTAAATAAATCTTGCATCTCTAACAAAAGGGTTATATTAATTGATGATTCAATTGTAAGGGGAACAACTGCAAAAAAAATAGTTAAAGAATTATTTGATTCAGGTGCAAAAGAAGTACATTTGGGAATAGGATGTCCTCCAATTACGCACCCTGATTTTTATGGTATTGATACCCCTAGCCATGAAGAACTCATAGCGTCGAGTAAAAATATAAAAGAAATGGAAAAAATAATAGGAGTAAATTCTTTATTTTTCTTAAGCTTAGATGGCACATACAAGGCAATGGGGTACAAAAAAAGGAATGCTAAATCTCCTCAATTTACAGATCACTGTTTCACAGGAGACTATCCTGTTAAATAGTTAATTAAGCTGATTTAAAATATTTTCAATGTTTTCTTTAGCTATCTCAGCTTGGCTGCAGATTCTCTTCTCTCTTTCTATGACCTCTTCAGGAGCTGATTCTAAAAATTTTGAATTTTTTAATTTATTAGAAACTCTTTCTAAATCCTTATTTATAACTACTAAATCTTTCAAAAGCTTATTTTTTTGAGAAACAATATCCATATCACTAGTTTTTCTTATAGAAATTTTAAAATATCTTGAAACTGTAGTNATAAACATTTTATCTTTCATATCATAATTTTTAATGGAATTTATATTTATTAGCTTAGAAATTAAAGTACTATTTTCAATAATAAATTCATAATATTTGCTATTCTCCTCAATAAAAATATCGATTTTTTCAGCTGGGGGGATGGAGAGATTTTTTCTAAAAGATCTAACACTAATTACAAAATCTTGTAAAATACTGAATTTCATTTTATCGAAACCTTCAAAATTATATTTATTTTTGTCTGGTAACACTTTATTTTTATTTGATTTATTTATCTGACTTAATAGCTCTGATGAAATAAAAGGACAAAATGGAAATAACAGCAAAATGAAATCATGGAAAATATTCAACAATATTTCTTTTGTATTTTTATTTTCGCTATTTAAAAAAGAAATTTTAGAAATTTCAATATACCAATCACAATAGTCATCCCAGAAGAATTTATAGATTTCCGTAGCTGATTTTTCAATTTCACAGTTTTCAATATAAGCCTCATATTTACTTAGCAAGTCACTAAATCTTGAGATAATCCAAAAATCATAAAAATTCTTTGGTTTTAATTGATTTTTAATTTCATACCCCTCTGAGTTAATTTTTACAAAATTATAAGCATTCCAAATTTTATTCATAAAATTTTTATATGAATCTAAAGAATTTTTACCAATTTTAATATCGTTGTGTGGTGATAGATTTGATGAAAGATAAAATCTCAATGAATCAGTTCCATGTTTGTCTATTAGTTCTAAGGGATCAATGACATTACCTTTAGTCTTACTCATTTTATGTCCTTTATGATCTCTAATTAAATTATGGATATATACAATTTTAAAAGGAATTTTTTTAGTTAATTTGATAGACATCATAATCATTCTTGCAACCCAGAAGAAAATAATATCAAAACCTGTAACCAGGATTGATGTTGGAAAAAAATTCTCAAATTTTTTATTATTTTTTGGCCACCCTAAAGTCGAAAAAGGCCATAAACCAGACGAGAACCATGTATCCAGAACATCTGTTTCCTGAGTAAACTTATCTGGTGATTTATTAAATTTCTTTTTATATTCTAAAAGAGCTGTTTTTTCATCTTGAGCAGCAATAGAAAAATTATTATTACATGTCCAAACTGGTATTTTATGACCCCATATTATTTGCCTAGAAATACACCATGGCTTTATATTCTTCATCCATTCAAAAAAAGTGTTTTCCCAAAATTTTGGTTTAAATTCTATATCTCCCCTCTTTACTGCCTTCATAGATTCCTCAGCCATATCTTTGACGTTTAAAAACCATTGATACTTAAGTAGTGGCTCAATTACAGCTGACGACCTATCCCCTTTGGGAATAGTATTGATAACTTCCTCTTCACCTTCATAAATGTCTTTTTCTTTCATAAAAGTCAATATCTTGTCTCTGGCATCAATAGTTGATAATCCTCTAAAGTCATCTGGAACATTTTTATTTAGAGTACCGTCGTCATTTAAAATATTTATCATTTCAAGCCCATGTCTTTTAGCTATTTCAAAATCATTGAAATCGTGCCCTGGAGTAATCTTTACAGCTCCAGAACCTTTATTTATATCAGCATAATCATCAGTAATTATTGGAATTTTTTTATTATTAAATACATTGAAGACTTTTTTTCCTACTATGTGCGAATATCTATCATCATTGGGGTTAACAGCAATAGCAGTATCACCAAATGCTGTCTCTGGTCTAGTAGTTGATACAATTATATATTCATCAGAATCTTCTAAAAAATATTTAAAAGAGTAAAGATAACCTTTTGATTCAACTGAAATGACCTCTAGATCAGATATAGCAGTTCTTAGAACTGGATCCCAATTTACTAATGTTTTTTGTTTGTAAATCAAACCTTCATTAAATAATTCTATAAATGCTTTATTGACAGCATTGCTCATATCTTGATCGAGAGTAAACTTTTTCTCATCCCAATCGCAGCTCAATCCTAAAGTCCTTAATTGGTTAATGATTTGATCACCATTAATTTCTTTCCACTTCCAAATTTCCTTAATTAATTCATCATTCGATAGTTCTTTTAAATTTATACCTTTTTTTGATAATGATTTTTCTACAAGTAATTGAGTGGCTATACCAGCATGATCCGTACCAGGAGTCCATTGGACATTAAATCCTTTAAGATAATAATATTTAACTAATACGTCCTGAACTGTAGAATTTAGTGCATGGCCTAAGTGTAAGCTGCCCGTGACATTAGGTGGAGGAATAGCCAGAGAGAAAACTTTTTTGGAATAGTCAAAATCTCTTCTAATAGATATAGAATCAACCCATTTTTTTTCAATTTCTTTTGGATTATAAGTTTTAATACTCTGATCAGGTTTCATCAAATATTATCTGTAATAGGTGCTTCTGGTACTTCAATTTCTGGAGCATTAATTTCGACATCAGTGTCTGAATAAAGTGGAAGCCCTGTTCCTGCAGGTATTAACCTACCCATTATTACGTTCTCTTTTAATCCAGACAATTCATCAATCTTTCCTTCACATGACGCATCAGTTAAAACTTTTGTAGTCTCTTGGAATGAAGCCGCTGACAGCCAACTTTTTGTACTTAATGAAGCTCTTGTTATACCTAACAATAAAGGCTCAGCTTTTGCAGGCTGACCTCCTTCTGTTAAAATCTGCTTATTGGTTTTAATAAACTCGCTCTTTTCAACAGCTTCGCCAATAAGTAGAGTTGTATCACCACTATCAGTTATTTTCACTCTTTTTAACATTTGTCTTGTTATAATCTCAATATGCTTATCATTAATTCTTACACCCTGTAGTCTGTAAACATCTTGAATCTCNTCAACAATATATTTTGATAATTCTTTTTCACCTTTAATTTTTAAAATGTCGTGTGGNTCAGGTGCACCATCAACAATTTGATCTCCAGCTGTAATATTTTCTCCTTCTCTAACTAAAATATGTTTTGATTTAGGTACTAAATATTCTTTAGGATCACCAACNGATGGNGTAACAATTATTCTTTTTTTGGCCTTAATGTCTTTNCCGAAGGAAACAATTCCTTCAATTTCTGAAACTATCGCTGGATCTTTTGGAGGTCTTGCCTCAAATAATTCAGCAACCCGAGGAAGCCCACCTGTAATATCTTTAGTTTGAGCCTTAGTCTGAGGAAGAGATGCTATGAATTCACCGGGCTCTACTTTTTCACCATCATCTTTTCTGATTTCGGCGCCNCCAGGCATAGGATATTCAAATCTATCTCCAGATTTTGTAACTAGTATTAATGCAGGGTTTAATTTTTGGTTTTTGAATTGAATAACTTCTTTATTTGATAATCCAGTATATGGATCAACAGTCTCTTTATAGGTTACATTAGCTTCTAAATCTTTGTATTCAACATGGCCAGACTCCTCNGCTACAAAAGGAAAAATAGTTGGATCCCATTCTGCTATTATGGAGCCTTTTTTAATTGAATCATTCTCATTTAAGTATATTTTTGCACCAATAGTTAGCGGGTATCTCTCGAGCTCTAAAGATGTACTTGAGTCCTCTATAACAATTTCAGCGGTTTTACTGGTACATATATTGAAATCGCCAGATTTCACATAATTTAAATCAATAAATTTAATTTTTCCATTGTTTTTTGCTTCGTGTCTGGATTGTTCTACTTTTGCCACTCCACCAATATGGAATGTTCTCATTGTAAGCTGTGTTCCAGGCTCACCGATAGATTGAGCTGCAATGATTCCAACGGCCTCTCCAATATTAACCAATTCACCACTCGCAAGGTTTCTACCATAGCATAGAGCACAAACACCAATTTCACATTCACAAGTAAGTACCGATCTAATTTTAATTTTTGGAGAACCAGGTANATCATCAATTCTTTTTGCAGCTGTTTCATCAACCTCTTGATTTCTGGAGAGAATTTTTTCACCGCTCAGAGGGTCAACAACATCTTCTGCAACTATTCTCCCTAATGCTCTTGTTCCAACACTTGAAACAACTTCGCCACCCTCAATAAGCTGAGTTAGTTCAACACCTTCATTTGTTCCACAATCGTATTCAGTAACCATTACATCTTGGGCCACATCAACCAAACGTCTCGTCAAATATCCAGCGTTTGCAGTTTTTAGTGCAGTATCAGCAAGNCCCTTTCTTGCACCATGGGTTGAAATGAAATATTGAAGTACACTTAGGCCTTCTCTAAAATTAGAAGTTATTGGAGTCTCTATAATTTCTCCAGATGGTTTAGCCATTAAACCACGCATACCAGCAAGCTGTCGAACCTGAGATTGACTTCCTCTTGCACCCGATTCAACCATCATGAATATAGGGTTGCTGCTTGGAGAGACATCTGATTTTTCATTATTTGATGATTCTGAAGCAGATATTCTGTCCATTAGAAAGTTTGCAATTTCGTCTCCTGTTCTAGCCCATACATCTATAACTTTGTTATAACGCTCACCCTCAGTAATTAAACCCTGAAGGTACTGATCTTTAATATTATTAACTTCATCTTCAGCCTTTTGTATTAATTGATTTTTTTCATCGGGAATGATCATGTCTGCAATTGAAACAGATATCCCAGATGTTGTTGAGTGTTGAAATCCAAGAGTTCTAAGTCTATCAGCCAAAAGAACGGTGCTTTTACCACCTGAAATTCTGAATGTTGAATCAATCAGCTCTTCGATCGCTTTTTTGGTCATTAGCCTATTAACTAACTCAAAAGGAACCTCATCNGGCATCACNTCAAAAATTAGAGCNCTTCCNACAGTNGTNNTCTCTACATTTCCGTTAATATTAATTTTAATTTTTGCATGAATATGGACATTTCCAAGGTCAAAAGCACTTCNTAATTCTTCAATAGATGAAAAGATTTTACCCTCACCTTTTACACCTGGAACTTCTCTACTTATGTAATATATTCCTAAGACAATATCTTGAGAAGGAAGTATTATTGGTTTTCCATGAGCAGGAGAAAGAATATTGTTAGTGGACATAATAAGGGTACGACACTCAGTTTGAGCTTCTACTGACAATGGTACATGAACAGCCATTTGATCACCATCGAAATCAGCATTAAAAGCTGGGCAAACTAAAGGATGAAGCTGAATAGCCTTATCTTCCACTAAAACAGGTTCAAAAGCTTGCACACTCAGCCTATGAAGAGTCGGAGCTCTATTTAACATAACAGGATGTTCTTTAATTACATCATCTAATGCATCCCATACAATCGGGGCTTGTTGTTCAACCAAATTTTTTGCTATTTTAATAGTTGCTGCATGACCCCATAATTCTAATTTTTGATAAATGAATGGCCTAAATAATTCTAAGGCCATTTTTTTTGGAAGCCCACACTGATGCAACTTTAACTGAGGGCCAACGACAATTACAGATCTACCAGAATAATCTACTCTTTTCCCTAGCAAGTTCTGTCTAAATCTACCCTGCTTTCCTTTAATAATATCACTTAAGCTTTTAAGAGGTCTATGATTATGCCCTAAAACAGGTCGGCCTCTTCTACCATTTTCAAATAAAGCATCAACTGATTCTTGCAACATTCTTTTTTCATTTCTAATAATGATATCAGGAGCNCCTAGTTCCATTAATTTTTTTAATCTATTATTTCTATTGATAACTCTTCTATACAAATCATTTAAGTCAGAAGTAGCAAATCTACCACCATCTAGTGGAACTAGTGGTCTAAGATCTGGAGGTAAAACAGGCAACCTTTTTAAAATCATCCATTCGGGCTTATTTCCTGAATTCCTGAAAGCTTCTACAATTCTAAGTCTTTTTGATAGTTTTACTTTTTTCANAGGTGAAGATGTCGACCTTAATTCTTGCTTTAATTCAACAGATAAAGTCTCTAAATCAATCTCTTGTAGCATTGTTCTTATAGTTTCAGCGCCCATTCCAACAAGTAGAAAAAAATTATCATCTATAAGCTTTCTATAAGCATCTTCTGAAATAACTTGTCCAATCTTCAAACCCGTATCACCAGGGTCAGTGATTACATAAGACTCAAAATATAAAACTTTTTCAAGATCTTTTAATGTCATATCGAGCAAAGATCCAATCCTACTAGGTACACTTTTCAGAAACCAAATATGAGCAACAGGAGAGCAAAGTTCAATATGACCCATTCTGAATCTTCTGACCTTACTTGAAATAACTTCAACCCCACACTTTTCACAAGTATGGTTTCTGTGCTTTAACCTTTTATATTTTCCGCACAAACATTCAAAATCTTTTACCGGTCCAAAAATCTTTGCACAAAATAGACCATATTTTTCGGGTTTAAAGGTTCTATAATTAATAGTCTCTGGTTTTTTTATTTCGCCATAAGACCAATCCTTAATCTCTTCAGGTGAGGCAATACTAATCTTGATTGATTTAAAATCAGATGGATTCTTTGGCTTATCAAATAACACTCCCATATCTAACATGTGATTCCCTCCAAAATTCTAGTTTTCTGCATCTAGCTCTTCCCCTTTATCGATCATTTCGATATTTAAACCTAATGATTTTAATTCATTTGTTAAAACGTTAAAAGACTCTGGTATTCCAGGCTCAAATTTCAATTTGTTTTTTACAATTGAATCGAAAAGTCTTGTTCTTCCGATCACATCATCAGACTTGACTGTTAAGAATTCTTGCAAGGTGTTTGCAGCACCGTAAGCTTCCAAAGCCCAGACCTCCATTTCACCTAATCGCTGTCCACCAAAATGAGATTTTCCACCTAGTGGTTGTTGAGTTACAAGAGAGTATGGCCCTATAGCTCTTGCATGAATTTTTTCTTCAACAAGATGATGTAGTTTGATCATATACATTATTCCAACCGTTACACGCTGGTCAAAAGCTTCNCCTGTCTGNCCATTAAATAAAGTAAGTTTCCCATCTTCAGGAAAATGATTCTCAGCCANTAAAGATCTTATATCTGATTCTTTNACGCCTTCAAAAATTGGNGTTTCTACTGGNACACCATCAGATAATCGTTTAGCAAGATCTAACAGATCTTCCTCTGAAAGTTTCTTTATGCCATTGAGATAATCAATATCATTTTTGTAAAAACTCGTTAGTAATTCTCTTAGTTTGATTGTATTTGGAAACTTATTATTTAGTTCATAATCTATTTGATTACCTAAAGCTTTTGCGGCTAAGCCCAAATGAGTTTCCAAAATTTGGCCAACATTCATTCTAGAAGGAACACCTAATGGATTTAATACCATATCAACTGGAGTACCATCAGGCAAATAAGGCATATCTTCAACAGGTAGTACACGTGAGACAACTCCCTTATTTCCATGTCTACCAGCCATTTTGTCTCCAACTTGGTGTTTTCTTTTGACTGCAACATATACTTTGATAACCTTTAATACACCAGGTTGTAAATCATCAGGTTGTGATAATTTTTCAATTTCTGAATTAATTCTGTTGGAAACACTTTCTATTTTTTCATTACTTATTTTTAAAATTGATTCAATCTCATTTAAACATGAGCTCTTACCATCAAATTCAATAGTAATTATTTTTTCATAAGGAACCAGATTAAAAGACTCGGCAGTTATTTCTTTTGTCTTTTTTAAAACAATTTTTCTACCGGATCTAACATCGTTATTAGAAACTTTACCTAAAAATATATTCTTCAATTTAGATCTTGCTTCANTTACTATATAGTCTTCNTCTTTTTGTAATTCTGCTTTTAATTCTAAAACNTCAGGTGATCCTGATCTAGATTGATCCTGNTTATCACCCAATCTAGAAACAAGAGTTTTAACGTCTAAAACTATNCCGTTAACCCCGGGTGGAACTCTCAAAGAAGTATCTTTAACNTCACCTGCTTTNTCACCAAATATTGCTCTTAAAAGTCTTTCTTCAGGAGANANTTGTGTTTCGCCCTTAGGTGATATTTTACCAACTAATATATCNCTTGGACTTACCTCAGCTCCAATNTGTATAACACCATCTTTATCTAAAAANGATAAGTTNTCTTCATTAACATTAGGAATATCTCGAGTTATTTCTTCTTTACCNANTTTNGTCTCTCTAGATACACACTCAAATTCTTCAATATGAAGTGATGTAAAAGTATCCTCTTTAGACAATCTTTCACTGATTAATATTGCATCCTCAAAATTATATCCCCCCCATGCCATAAAAGCGATTAATACATTTTTACCTAAAGCTAATTCACCGTATTCGGTGGAAGGGCCATCAGCTATTATGTCACCATGGAATATTTTCTGTCCTTTTTTAACTAGAGGTTTTTGGTTCCAACATGTATTTTGGTTCGAACGTTGAAATTTTATAAGATCATAAATATCTGAAATCTCACCTGAAGAAACATCATCTTTCTTGATAACAATTTTTGAAGAATCAACATAGTCAACAATCCCATCATTTTTGGCTATTACATTAACACCAGAATCACGAGATATATTTTTTTCAAATCCTGTACCAACTAAAGGAGCAGATGACTTTAGNAAAGGAACTGCTTGTCTTTGCATGTTTGATCCCATAAGAGCTCTGTTGGCATCATCATGTTCTAGAAAAGGAATCAAGGATGATGAAACTGAAACTAGTTGAGCCGGGGAAACATCCATCAATTGAACATTTTCTTTTTGAACAACTTCAAATTCTCCAGAATTTCGAGCGTCCACAAGTTCGTTAACAAATTCGCCCTTTTCATCAATTTCTGCATTTGCTTGTGCAATAATATAGTCTTCTTCCTCTAAAGCATTTAAATATTTGATTTTGTTAGTAACTTTGGAATTACTCACTTCTCTGTAAGGGGTAAGTATAAAACCATGCTCATTGATTTTTGAGTAAGTACTTAAACTAGAAATTAAACCGATATTTGGTCCCTCTGGAGTTTCTATAGGGCAAATTCTTCCATAATGTGAAGAGTGAACATCCCTAACTTCAAAACCAGCCCTTTCTCGGGTTAGACCACCTGGACCAAGAGCACTGAGCCTTCTCTTATGGGTTATTTCAGACAATGGATTTGTTTGATCCATAAATTGTGAAAGTTGGCCGGTTGCAAAAAATTCTTTAACCACCGAAGTTACACTTTTGGGTATGACGATATCGGACGGGAACATTTCATCCACAACATTATACATAAGCTTTTCTCTAATACTTTTAGCAAGTCGTTCAAGACCAACAAAAAATCTGTCTTCAATTAGTTCTCCAACAGTTCTTACTCTTCGGTTTCCTAGATGATCTATGTCATCAACTTCACCACGTCCAGATTTTAATAACAAAAGGTATTTGAAGGACTCTAATATATCACGGGAATCAAGACAAAGTTTTGAATTTGATACTCCATGATTAAGCTTATAATTTATTTTCATCCTTCCTACGCGAGATAATCTGTATGTATCTTCATTAAAAAACATATTTTCAAAAAATGTTGTTGCAACTTTAGGAGTTGGAGGATCAGTCGGTCTAAATTTTTTATATATTTCAGAGACTGCTTGCTCTTTTGTTAAAACTTTCGTCTTTGCAACCATTTCATTTATGGTTATTACAAGTGAATTTGTATAAAAATTATTATCAACAAAATATATTTCAAATTTATCTATATTGTTATTTTTAATGTATTCAATAGTCTCATCAGTAATTTCTTCGATCAAATTTGATTCAATAGGATTATCTTTATCATATGTACCTTCAATTTTTTTTACTAAATAAGATCCAAGCAACTCTTCTTCTGGAACATTCAAGGTAGTCAATTTATTGTTCTTTATTTTTTCAACTATCCTTTCATTAAATCTTCTATTTTCTCTAACTATCAAATTTCCTTTGGAATCATTTATATCGTGAGAAGCTCTTTGAAAAGGTAGAAGATCAAAATTGATATCTTTCTCAAAATCTTTTCCATTATATCTTATGGTTTCTTTTTTATAAAAATTATTTANTATTGTTTTAATATCCTGACCCAANGCNAGCATNAAAAGNGTTGAGTGAAATTTCTTTTTTCTNTCAATTCTNACAAATAAAATATCTTTAGAATCAAATTCAAAATCAAGCCATCTTCCATCTTGTGGCACTATTCTAGCGGTAAAACTCGTTTTTCCAGTAGTTGTTAAATCTTTAGCAGTTCTTTGAGCATCAAAAAANACNCCTGGAGATCTGTGCAACTGGTTTACAATTACTCTTTCGGTACCATTAATTATAAATGCACCATTTGGTGTCATGATTGGAATTTCGCCAAAAAATACTTCTTGCTGCTTAATATCTTTTACACGTTTTGTCTCTAAAATTGGATTTTCATTTTCATCTAAATCATATTCCCANGTACAAAGATCAAATTTTACATATATAGCAGACTGATAGTTATATCCTTTAAGCTTACACTCAGAAATACTATATTTTGGATCTTCGACNCTATATGAGACNTAGCTCAAAGAAGCTCTNCCTTGATANTCTTCAATAGGGAAAGAAGCCTTAAATACTTTTTGAAGACCAATATTTTCTCTTTTGTCTGGATCTATATCAGCTTGGACTAATAAGTTAAAAGATTCCTTTTGAACACTTAGTAAGTCAGGTATNTCTGTAACTGATTTAAGACTNTTTTTAAAACTTTTTCTATGCTTTGTTAAAAGAATATTTTCTTTTTGCAAAAACTCACCTCTTGGACTAAAATAATTTAAAAAAAATTAAGCGACTTCTACTTTTGCGCCAACTTCTTCTAATTTCTTTTTGATTTCGTCTGCTTCATCTTTCTTAACACCTTGTTTAAGGNGTTTAGGTGCAGACTCAACAAGCTCTTTNGCTTCTTTAAGTCCAAGTGCAGTGACTTCTCTAACAATTTTAATGACTTTGATCTTTTCTCCACCAGCTTCGCTNAGAGTTATATCAAATTCAGTTTTTTCTTCTCCCGCGGCATCGGCTGGGGCTGCACCACCAGCAGGGGCAGCAGCTACAGCAACTGGAGCAGCAGCTTGAACNCCAAACTTTTCTTCGATATCTTTTACTAGTTCAGAAATCTCTAACAAATTAGCATTCTCTAAATAACTAATTACATCTTCTCTTGATACTTCAGGCATAAATTCCTCCGGATATTGAACTCGTATTATATATGGTTATTTTTTATCTTTCAAGTTATTTAATACATTTACTAAACTTGATGGTATTGATTTTGCGGCATAGAGNAATTTCACAGCTGGCTGGTTTATAACNGATAGGAATTGAGAAATTAAAATTTCTCTAGAAGGAAGTTTTGAAATTGCCTCTAATTGATTGACGGTTATCACATTTCCATCAATATAGCCAAATTTAATTTCAAAAGCAGGGCTTTCTTTTTTTATATCCATAAACGATTTAGCTGCTTCCACATAATTTTCATTTAGCAAAGCTATGGCTGTTTCNCCCTTTAATTCNTTAAAATATTGCTCAAAATCTGTATTAAGAGTAGCCTTCTGCAATAAAGTATTTTTAACAACTGAAATTTTAGTATCTAAATTACGAAATGCATTTCTCAANTTTTCAAATTCTGAAACTTTNGTACCTGCAAAGTTAATCAAAATAAAAGAGGGCGAAGAGTTTAAAGACTCAGAATATAATGAAACAATTGATTGTTTTTGGTTTTTTTTAAGCATTAAGCTGCGACCCCATTTTTAATTTCTTCNTTAAGCGATGAAACATCAATTTTTATCCCNGGACCCATAGTTGANGAAATAGTTAATTTTTTCATAAAAATGCCTTTAGATGAAGAAGGTTTAGCNGATATTAAAGAATCCATTAAATGNTAGACATTTTCTAGAATCTGNCNAGGTTCAAAAGATTTTTTTGCAGCAGGNAAATTTGCGAGTGCAAGTTTATCATTTTTTATTTCTATCCTGCCTAGTTTCGATTCTTGAACGGCNTTTTCAATATCTTTTGTAACAGTTCCCATTTTAGGACTAGGCATAATGCCTTTTGGACCTAAAACTTTACCTAACTTTCCCACTTTGGGCATTAATTCTGGTANGGCTATTACTACATCATAATCTAGCCAATTTTCATTAATGATTTTTTCAATTATTTCTTCNCCCCCGACATAATCTGCNCCAGCATTTGTTGCTTTTGAAATATAATCACCATTACAAATAGCCAGAACTTTTACGGANTTGCCTAAGGAATGAGGTGGAATTATAGCATATTTAATTTGTTCATCAGACTTTTTGGGATCAATTCCCAGTTGNACAGAAATATCTATTGTTTCATCAAATTTAGATGAATNGATTTGTTTAATTATGTCAACAGCCTCTTTAACTGAATAAAANTTATTNTTATCAAATTTNGAATTAATATNTTTAATTTTNTCATTTAATTTACTCATCTAAGCNAACACCTCAACACCCATACTTTTTGCNGTGCCTTCGACAATTTTCATTGCAGCAGAAATATCATTNGCGTTTAAATCNTCCATTTTTGTTTTTGCAATATCTTCAACTTGAGATTTTGAAATCTTTCCGACTTTAACAATCGGTGTTGTTTGAGAACCTTTTTTAATATTTGCAGCTTGTTTAATTAGATAAGAAACTGGGGGTGTTTTAACCTGAAAACTAAAAGACCTGTCCTCATATACTGTAACCACAACTGGGAGAATGCCTTCTTTTTTTTCAGTTTCAGCATTAAAAGCTTTACAAAACTCCATGATATTCACACCCTTTTGGCCTAAAGCAGGGCCAATAGGAGGTGCAGGAGAAGCTTTACCAGCTTCACATAATAATTTTAAGCTTCCAGCTATTTTTTTCATTAAATCTTNTCCACCTGATTAAAATCTAAATCAATTGGCGTTGCTCTACCAAAGATTTCAACTATAACTTGAATTTTACCTTTTTCAACTTTTACTTCTTCAACNATACCTGTAAAGCTCTCAAATGGTCCTTCGGTAACTTTAACAGATTCTCCTTTATCAAACATTATTTTTGGGGTTGGCTTTAAGGTTCCNTCTTCAATTTTATTTCTCATTTTATCAATTTCGGACTGCTCAACCGNAGGNACAGAATCAGGATCGAGTTTTCCATCCNTAATTTTNCCGCCTACAAACCCTATAACTTTNGGGATATTTCNTAAAAAATGCCATGAATCATTATTTAATTCNGTTTTAACTAACAAATAGCCTGGAAAAAATTTTTTTTCAATTTTCTTCTTTTTTCCACCTTTTAATTGCTCCTCNAAAGTTTCAGTTGGNACAAGCACATCTGATATTAGACCTGGACAATTATCAAGCTTCATTTGTTCAAAAATATATCTTTTAACAGTATCTTCAAAACTTGTAGTAACATGAACTACATACCANTTTTCTGACATTAGTAACCACCTAAAAATAATTCTGTAATTTTTGAAAATAATAAATCTATTAAAAGCAAAATTACACCCAAGATAATAGTAACAACTACAACTCCTGCAGTTGATTTNATATTTTCAGATTTATCAATCCATGAAATCTTTCCCAATTCACTTTTAATATCATTAAAAAACTTTATAAACATAATAACTAATTACAATCTCCTAACAGGGGTGGAGAGTCTCGAACTCCCGACCTACGGTTTTGGAGACCGTCGCTCTACCAACTGAGCTACACCCCTATTTCGTTTCCTTGTATAAACAATGTTTTTTACAGTGCTTACAATATTTTTTTAATTCAAGCTTATCACGTTGAACCTTTTTATTCTTTCTTATATGGTATCTACCCTTACCAACACAATTGGTGCACTCTAATGCTACTACTACTACATTATCTCCCATAACCTATAATCTACCTCTCAACTTTACTAGTAACAACAAATTATTACTAAAATATTATTCTAGCCCAAGAGCGGGATTGAACCGCCGACCTCATCCTTACCAAGGATGTGCTCTACCACTGAGCTACCTGGGCAAAAGCGGGAAACGGGACTCGAACCCGCGACCCTCTGCTTGGAAGGCAGATGCTCTAAGCCAACTGAGCTACTCCCGCAATAAGCCATAATATANATGGGGATAGATGGATTCGAACCACCGTAGGCTTGCGCCGTCAGATTTACAGTCTGATGCATTTGTCCACTCTGCCATATCCCCAATATTTAGCTGGCGAAGGGACTTGAACCCCCGACCGGCTGATTACAAATCAGCTGCTCTACCGCTGAGCTACGCCAGCAAAAATATAAAGCCGTATATTAACATACGCCTTAAATATTCTCAATCCTGAAAAATATAAATTATTTTAAAACTGTTGCGGTGATACTTGCTTCAACTATAAGTTTTCCATTATTGAAGGCTTGTCCTTTAATTTTAAAAATATTCAACTTTGATTTTAAGAGTTCGGCTTTAATATTAAGCTTATCACCAGGTAGTGTTGGTGACTTAAATTTTGCAGAATCAATTGCAATCAAAGCAGGATCTTTACCTATTAATTCATCCTCGAAAGATTTATAAATNAANAGGCCGCCAAGTTGGGCAAGAGATTCAACAATAATNACTCCAGGGACAATAGGCCTATTTGGAAAGTGNCCTTTAAAAAAAAACAAATTCTCATTAAAAGTAATCTCACCATAAATATCTTTACAAATATTTAAATCTGTTACTTTATCAACAAAAAGAAATGGGTCCCTATGGGGCAGGTATTTNTTTATTTCATCAATATTTAATTCCATAATTAATTATTCATTTGTTCCAAAACCTTATCCGTTATGTCTAAAGACGGATTTAGATACATAAGTCCAGGTGCCTGAGCAGAAATCACAAAATCATAGCCCAATTGCTCGGAAACAACCTTTACTGATTTCATAGCGACTCTCATTATATCTCTTTGGAATTTAGAATCTTGAATTTTTATATCAGCCTCAAAATCCTCTCTTTTTCTTCTTAGTTCCGTAATCTTATAAGCCAAATCCTCTCCTTTTTCATCTCTAGCTTTTTCATCAAGAACAAGCTTTTGCTCATCGTATTTATCTCTCATACTTCTGACTTGATCCTCTAACTTAGATAATATTTTTTGTTTATTCTCGACATTAGCTCTAGCTGATTTTAGATACTTTTTACCAATGTTAGACTCAANTACCAGTTTCTGAAAGTTTACTACAGCAACTTTCGGGGAAGTNACGGCGCTCTCCTGTGAATTTACATCAGACGTTATTAATAAAGCAAAAAAAATAAAAAAAACGATAAATAATGTATTAAATGATTTCATAATATCCTCCTAAATAAAAATATTATACTAGAATACAGAACCAAATGAAAACTGGACCTCAAACTTGCTTTCATCAGATTCTCTATTTCCAAGTGGAAAACCAAAATCTAACTTTAAGGGCCCTACTGGAGAAAGCCATCTAAAACCAAACCCTATATCTTTTTTCATGTCCCATGGATTTAAATCAATTGTTTGGGTTTCTTCATAAGTTTCTCCGACATCAATAAATAATATACCTTTTAGTCCGGTCTCCAATGCTAATGGATAGAGATACTCTAATGCTGAATAGACATACTTATTACCTCCAATTCTGACAAATTTACCATTTGATAATGTTCTTCTTGGTGATACTCTTGCAAATTTATAACCCCTTAAATTTTCAGGGCCACCTAAGTAATACCTTTCAGAAACGATTAATCTATCCCCTACATTTCTGAAATCTATAAATGCTCCATCAGCCGTAAAAGCTAGGGTGTGATTAGGGATAAAACTATAATATTTACCAAAACTTGCTGTATATTCTGTGAAATGAAGATTTGCCCCTAAATAGCTATTTGACTCTTGGATATAAAGGCTTGAACTAATTCCTTTTGAAGGATCCATGAAATTGTCTCTTGTATCATAAGTCAGACCTAGAGTAACAGAACTAATTTTGTCTTTACTTTCTTGTAAAACCTCTGTTGCTACAGAATTCAAGTCGTCTACTTTAATGCTCTCAAATCTATATTTCAATCTTGCAAAAGTCCATGTATTTAATTCTTTGCCAAATTGAAGAAGTCCACCCCATCTAGCTCTATCATAATCAATATATTGATATTCTCTTTTAAATAATTGAAGTCCAAATTGATAAGAGGTGTCCAAAAAATATGGATCAAAATAATCTATCAGGAAGTTTTGACTTACAGTACCCACTGTTACAGATGCCCCAAGTGATTTTCCATATCCAAATAAATTATTTTCTTGAATTTGAACACCTAGGAGTAATGCCTCTACAGAACTATAGCCACCTTGTATACTAAAATAACCTGTAGGCTTTTCTTCTACTTCTACCTCTAAATCTAAATAATTAGGTTTATCTTTTGATGGAACCTCTTTAATATTTACAAATTCAAAATAATTTCTTCTATTAATAAAACTTTTAGATTTCTTAATTTTAGTACCAGAATAATTTTCTTGCTCTTTTATTTTAATCTCTCTTCTAATAACTTTATCTCTTGTCCTTGTATTTCCTGAAATAGTTATTTTATTAACTTTATATTTTTCTCCTTTCTCAACATTATATTTAATTGAAATTTTAAGTTGTTCGTCATCTTGGTTAAATATTGGATTTATATTTGCAAAAGCGTAAGCTTCGTCGCCATATGCAATTGTCAGACTTTCAATATCTGTATTCATTTTTTCAAGACTAAAATATTCAACATCATCCAGAGATGTATATTGGGACAAATCTTTATTATCTAATAAGTCACCACTAAAAGTTATACTCCCTACTTTATATCTATCACCCTCCTCTACATCAAATACTACTAAATAACCATCTTTTTCTTTTACATATTCTATTCTGGGCTTAGATACTTTTGCGTTTATATATCCATTATTGAGAAAAAAACCTCTTACTTTTGATCTATCAGCATCAATAATATCCTCAGATAGCCTACCTCTGCCGGTTATAGGTGAAAAAACCCACTTAGTTTTAGTTTCTAATTTTTTTAATATTTCCGTAATATTTTCATCACTGGTCCCCTTGATCACTATTCCTTTTACATATCCTCTTTTACCTTCTTTAATTTTTACAGAGTATTGAATAGAGCCTTGCCCAATTGGCGTTATTTTTTCACTTATTTGAACATTATTAAAACCTTTGAGAAGATAGAACTGTTCTATAATAGCTTTAGTTGTTTCTAAAATATCTCTACTAGTTAATTTCCCCTTTTCAATAGGTATTACTTCCAAAATTTCAGACTCTGAAATCTTATCATTTCCAGATATTCGTAAATCAGCTAATATTGGATTCTCTTCAAACCTATAAATTAATAAAATTTTATCTTTAATTAATTTTGTAACAATATCAATTTTATAAAAATAATTTGTTTTATAAAGCTTCTTGATGTCTTCTTTTATAATATTTGATTTATAGGTATCACCAATTTTTGTTGAAATTAAATTTTTTAGTCTATCATCTTTAATTACCTTATTTCCAAAAAATTCTATTTTATATATTTCAACTTCTTCGAATTCTTGCTCTGAGACTGTCTTGGAATATAATGGTAGAGCACATATTAATAATATTAGGCCAATTAATAAAAATATTTTGGATTTCATTTTTCTAGCTCATAAATCCTTTTTGATATACTAGAAACTATATCATCATGCGTTGCGACTATTATAGTGGTTTTGAGTTCATCATTCAAATATCTTAAAAAATTTACCAATTGCTTTGAATTATATAAGTCAAGATTTGCTGTAGGTTCATCCGCTATTAGTATTTTCGGTTTTAAAACCATGGCCCTAGCTAATAGCACTCTTTGTCTTTCCCCGGAAGATAAGTCAGCGGAGGTTTTATCTAGTAGGTTTTTCAAATTTAACTTACTGATAATATGCTCAAAATTTGAATTGATTATATTTTCATCATGAATTATTAAAGGTAGCAAAATGTTATCCTGGATATTTAATACTGAAAGCAGTGAACTGGAACTAGACATGATTCCAATTTCTTTTCTGAATAGTTGAATTGATCTTTTATCATCGTACGCATTAATAGATTTATCGAATATTGTTATTTCACCAGAACTACAAGTTTTTAATTTTGCTATTAAATCAATCAAAGTAGATTTCCCAGAACCTGAAGGGCCAATAATTGAAATAAAATCTCCTCTATCAATTTTTAGATCATTGTATGAAATTACATCATCATTATTATACTTTTTTAATACATTTTTTAAGATTATCATTTATTATCCCTTACAATAAGTTCTTCAACATTTTTATTTAAATAAAAGCTTGTGGGTAAAAAACTTGCAGTAAATATCATAAAGAAAGTGAATAAAGAAATAATAATAAAGTAGCTATATGAAAAAATTATTGGAAATCCCTCAATTCCATAAAAAGACAAATTAATATCAAATAAATCAACAATCTCCTGACTTGCTAATAAATTTGTAGATATTGTGGCTAATATAGTTCCAAAAAAATATCCTATAAAGGATAGTGCAAAGCTGACTAAAATAAATACTATTAATATATGATTTTTTTTTGCACCTAAAATTAAAAGAGTAGCAATTTCGGACTTTCTTTGAAAAATCATACTTGTCGTATTAGAATAAATTGTAGTTGATGCAATCAATATTAGAAATGATAAGAATATAGCTAAGGATACTCTTTCCAATTTCATAATATTGAATAAATTAATATTCATAGTTTGCCAGTCAACTATCTGGCCTTTTAGGTGATTATTCTTATTAAGTATTGCGTTAATCGTATCCTTTGATTTAAAAGGATCATATAGTTTTACTTCTATAAATTCTTGTGAAAATATTATATTTTTTGCTTCTGTATAATTAAAATAAATAATTGGTATAGACTCAGAGTTATTAATTTCTCCGCCTATTTTTATTTTTATTTTTTTGATTTTTTTTAAAGTAGATGGAGATGGAATATATATTTCAAAGTAATCATTTTTCTCTAATTTGTTTAATAAAAGAAAATTCTTTGATACATTTGCATAATAAATATTTTTCTCATCGTTTTTGGGGTTTGCATTCATATTACTTTGAGCTTTTAATTTAATAAGTTCGAACTTATTTCCTTTAATATATGCTGCATAACCCTCTAAAGAATTTGAATAAGAAATAATATTCTCAATGTTATCTAAATCATTTTTTGACTTACTACTCAGGATAATATGTGGAAAATTTTCAAGTATCTTATTTTGAACTTTAATTTCAAATCCTTTCATTACAAACATAACAACCATAAGCGAAAAGACAGAAATAAAAATTGAAATAATAGAGATTAAAGCTGGCAGTCTTAAAGTTTTTTCTCTAAAAATTGAAAAGAGATATTTTTTTGATAAGAAATAAATAAATTTCATTCGTCTCTCAAATGTGGAAACAATATAACATCTCTAATAGATGGGGAATCAGTCAAAAGCATTACAAGTCTATCAATACCTAAACCTGCACCAGCTGTTGGAGGTAATCCATAAGATAAAGCTTCAACATAATCAAGATCCATATCATTTGCTTCATCATCACCCTGATCTTTTAATTTTAATTGTTCTTCAAATCTCTGTTTTTGATCATCTGAATCGTTCAATTCTGAGAAAGCATTTGCAATTTCTTTACCGTTTATATAAAGCTCAAACCTATCGGCAATCAATTTATTCTCATCGTTTCTTCTTGCCAGTGGTGAGATATCAATTGGGAATTCATAAACAAAAATAGGATTATGTTTATCTATAAAAAAATTTGATTCAAAAATCTCTGATATGACTCTTCCTTCTTGATCAAAATGCTCTATATTATTTTTCGAAGCATAATTGAAAAGCTCTTTTCTATTATTTAAAACATCAAAACCTAGAAAATTACTTGTCCACTCTATCATGCTAACCCTCTCCCATGGGAGTTTAAAGTCAATAGAATGATTTTGATAGGAAATAGTTTGACCTAAATCAAGATCCTTTAAGCAATTCAATACAAGTTTTTCAATTAAGTTCATCATATCGTTAAAATCAGAATAAGCTTCATAGATTTCGAGCATAGTGAATTCAGGATTATGTTGAGTTGATATTCCTTCATTTCTGAAGTTTCTGCCTATTTCAAAAACTTTATCAAAACCTCCGACAACTAATCTCTTAAGATAAAGCTCTGGGGCTATTCGTAATTTCAAATTCATATCAAGTGTATTATGAAATGTTGTAAATGGTCTTGCTGCAGCACCACCGGCCATTTTATGCAAAATTGGAGTTTCAACCTCGGTGAATTTATTTTTTGAAAGAAAATTTCTTATTGAAGAAAAAGTTTTTGAACGAATCTCAAAAATTTTTCTAACCTCAGAGTTGGATATTAAATCTAAATATCTTTGTCTATATCTAGTCTCTTTATTGGTTAATCCATGCCATTTTTCAGGTAATGGTCTCAAAGATTTTGTCAAAAGTTCAATTCTAGTTACATCTAATGTTAATTGCTTAGTTTTAGTAAAAAAACATGTTCCTTCTACAAAAATAAAATCTCCTATGTCTATAAATTTTTTAAAGAAATCTAATGATTCTGTACCTATTGTTTCTTTTGAAATAAAAACTTGAAAGTTATTATCATCCTGCTTAATCTGAATAAAAGCAGACTTGCCAAAACTTCTAATAGCCGTAATCCTTCCTACAATTGAATAAATTTTTAAATCTTTTTCGAAACTTTCAGGATCAGTTCCAGCGTATGTATCTATCAAGTCAATAATAAGAATAGATGGCTTTATATCATTTTTAAAAGGGTTTATTCCTTCATCGCGAAGCTTTTGAATTTTTTCTCTTCTAACTTTTATATATTCATTATCATTGTCCATAATTTAGCTCACTTTTAAAATATATTTTAATTTCCTTATAAGAAAATAAAAACACATTGTCACTATTATACTACAAGATAAAAACATAACTCTAAATGAGAAAATTTCAGCTATGAATCCATAAATTGAAGAAAAAATCATTCCACCAAAAGTAAAGGATAAGCTACATAGTGAAAAGGATTTTGTTTTGTTTCCGTCTTCAGAAAATGAAAGTACCAAAGAGTATAGAGAAGGATAAACAAGAGCATGGCATAAACCAAAAATTGAGCCTGAAATAATAATAAGGATAAAGGTATTTGAAAATGACAGCATACCTATTGAAATTCCAAAACCTATTAATCCTGGATAACAAGTTTGAATTCTTCCAATTTTATCGGGAATCCAACCGAAAAAAATTCTCATTACTAGNGCTGTAGAAGTATAGGATATNAAAAATAAGGTNACTGGTTTTATCATATTTTCGTTTGCATAAATTGCGTTAAAATTNAAACAAGTAACAAATGCCCCNCCGACTAGGAACATAATNCAAAATATTAGAAAAATTTTTTTATTTTTTAATATTCTAATAAATGCTGTNATAGAAGATTTTTTACCTTGTACNANAACTGATTTAGAATCCTCTAANAAGGTTATTACTATAAAGCAAATTAAGGCTGCAAAGGATGTTGTTAAAAAAAAAAATTTGATAACTATATTCTGANACTATNTATGTGGATAATGTTGGTGCGATTGCATGATTAGCAATTGCAAATACTCCAAAAAAACCTAATGCTTGNGCTTGATTCTTTAAATCAATTGTTTCAGAAACAAAAGTTCCAGCNCTAACAAAGAAAAAAGAAAAAGAACATCCTTGAAGGAATCGTAAAAAAATGTANGAATAATATAANCTATCAAAATGAATGAATAAATAATTACTGAAAGCAAGGCCAAAAGCTCCTATAAGGAGTAATTTTTTTTTGTTATAGGAATCACCTAACATTCCTGATATNGGAGTAAAAAAAATTGTACTAGCTCCAGCAACAGACATTATTANTCCTACATCATGCTCTCCTCCNCCTAACTCGATTATTTGTATTGGTAANATTAGATATGAATGATAGGCATAAAAAAAGAAAAAAGATGCTAATGTTATAAGACCAAGATTTTTTGTGATTTTCAAAGCTATCAGTTCCTATTATCAAAAATAATTTTTCCATTAACTATAGTAATAAAAACTTTACCGATCAATATTTTTCCAAGAAAAGGNGAATTCTTACTTTTAGAATTAANCATTTTTTTTGTAAATTTAAATTTCTTATTTGGATCAAANATTGTAATATCAGCAATTGATCCTTTTTTCAAACTTCCNCTTTTTATTTTGGATAATTTTGCNGGCCTACATGAAAGCTTATCTACTAACTCAAAAAGAGATAAAAAATTATTTCTAACTAAATCCAATGATAATGGCAAAGCTGTCTCAAAACCTATAATACCAAAAGGTGACTTTGCAAAACCTTTTGACTTCTCTCTTTCAGAATGTGGGGCATGATCTGTTGCAATAATATCTATAATATTGTCCTTTAAAGCATTTCGGATAGCCAACATATCTTTTTTTGATCTCAACGGGGGATTCATTTTATAATTTGANTTTTTGTGATTAATATCGGCATCACATAAAGTGAAATGNTGTGGNGTTGCTTCNCAAGTGACATTAACGCCNTTTTTTTTAGCTTGTCTTATAATTTCAACNGAGCCCNCAGTTGANACATGACATACATGGAGATGTGCTTTGGTATATTCAGCAATAAAAATATCNCTTAACACACCTAATTCTTCTGANGAATTTGGAATTCCAGGCAAGGAAAATTTTTTTGAATATTTTCCTTCATTAATAACTCCATCTTTTGATAGAGAACATTCTTCACAATGTGATATTACTGGGACACCCATTTTTTTTGAAATCATCATTGCTTCATAAAGCAACTTTGAATTTACAACAGGAAATCCATCATCTGATATTGCTATACAGCCGGACTTTATATTTTCTTCAATCTTTGATAACTCATTTCCCTGTTGATTTTTTGTTATTGTCCCAATAGGGAAAATATTAATTTTCGAATCTTTTGCTGCTGTTTTTAATATATATTTTGTTATTTTTGGATTATCATTAGGTGGCAGTGTATTTGGCATGCAAGCAATGGATGTAAATCCTCCTGATGCAGCTGAATCAGAACCACTTTTAATATTTTCTTTATGAACCAAACCCGGGTCTCTCAGATGAACGTGTAGGTCTATAAAACCTGGGGAAACAATCATATTTTTTGCATTTATTATTTCATAATTCTCTAGATTTATGTTTTTTTTTGGCCGCCCTGTAAAGTAGTTATTAACTTTACCGTTTTTAATCTCTATATTAATTTTTTTATTAATATTTTGAGAAGGATCAACCACTCTTCCATCTAATATAATTACATTCATTTAAGTAAAACCTTTTCTAATAAAATTTGTCTACACCATACACCAAATTCAATTTGATTAAAATATTTTGCTCTTGTATCACTATCAAAAGCGGTAGGAATTTCAGTGACTCTGGGGAAAGGATGCATTACAATTGCATCTTTTGGTAATAAATTTAATTGATCCATGCCTAGTTCATAATCATGAATACTACCTCTCTCTTTTTGAACTCTAGTCACATATAATACATCTGTTTCATTTAAAACCTCATTTACATCGGTGGTTTCATAAGAATTCATTGGTAATTTTTCATTAAATTTGAGGTCTTCAGGACTAACAAAACAAAAACTATTGCCATTAAATCTGTTCAAAAGTTTTACTAGGCTTTTAACGGTTCTACCATTTTTCAAATCGCCAACCATTGTAATTTTAAGATTATTTATTGATTTGTTAAAGTAGTTATATATTGTAAATCCATCAAGGATAGTCTGTGTTGGATGCTCTCCATTTCCATCTCCCGCATTAATAATAGGTACTGAACTTATTGTCGAAGCTTGTTTAGCGGCTCCATTTTGATAATGTCTTAAGACAATTGCATCACACATGCAAGCCATCGTCCTTATAGTATCCTCTAAAGATTCACCCTTTGTAACGGAGGAGAATTTAACATTATTTATTGGGATAACCGTACCACCGGATCTAGTCATCGCACTATAAAAAGATGATGAAGTTCTTGTGGATGGTTCATAGAATAAATTTGTTATTATTTTATTTTCAAGATTTTTGTTANTTTTNCCTTTATTNTNTAAAGCCTCATCCCATAAATTTATTAAAAAATCTTCTCTNAAATCATCTACTGATAACAAATGGGGAATCATTCTATTGTTTTAAAAAACCTCTCTATTCTTATTATATCTTTAAAAGATTCGAATTCACTATCCCATGAAAAATGAATTATAGAAGGGACACCTATAATATTTTCACGAGGCACAAATCCCCAAAATCTACTATCNAAACTATTATCTCTATTATCTCCCAAAACAAAATACATATTGAGTGGTACTTTAACTTTAAGATCTTGGCCGTCTGATATATCTGAATTTTTTGAATAAATTGTTTCTACATTTTTTTTATCAAATTTATTTATAACAATTTGAAACTCTTTTTCCTCATCTTTAAAAGTTTTTCCTATTGGATATGAAATTTTTTTGCCGTTTATTTTTATTGTGTTACCGTAAAGCTCAATTGTATCTCCGGGAATTCCAACAACTCTTTTAATATAGAATATTGAGAGGATACCTACAAACCCTCCATTTGGACATTTTATAGAATTTTTGTANCCTGGCCAATGAAAAATTACAACATCCCCTCTTTTTATCTCATTTATTGGATTAAAAATAAATTCTTTTGAGCACGGCAGCATTGTGCCATAACCAATTCTATTCGCCAATAGATGATCACCAACAAGAAGATTTGGCAACATGGACTTAGAGGGAATTCTAAAAGGTTGATAAAAAACATATCTAATTAATAAAGCTACTAGTAAAGCAATAAAAATGTTTTTAATATTTTTTAGTAATTTAGAAATTTTATTATCTGCATTCAAAACTTATGCATATTATATTTTGTTAATAAATAATTACAAATTTAGTTCAATCTGTTCAAGATTCATATTCCTTAGTCTTTCTACGTTGTTTACATCAACAATTGAAGATAAATCTTCAACTATATCATTTAAATGCTCTGCGTCCCTCACCAAAAGTTCTATATATATTGATGATTTAACTGATGATATCTGTTTTGCATTAATTTTTATAATATTTGATTCGTGCTTNGCTATTGTGTTTGAAACCTCNGATAATATTCCTGGTTTATCAAAACATGATACTTTAAGCTTTGTGGATGATTTTGAAGCAAAAGATTTATCCCATTTTGCTTCAATTCTTCTGGAAGGGTCAATTTCAAGTATTTGATTGCATGAAATGCGATGTATTGAAATCCCTTTTCCAATNGTAATATGNCCTATGATCTCATCCCCATATATTGGNGAACAACATTTTGCAAACCTAACCATGACATTNTCATTACCGCCTACCACTATGGCATTAGAAGAATCTATAACCCTAGAAGATCTAGCCGTTTTAGATTTATTTTTAATATCTATTCCCATAAAACTCAAAATTTCTAATATATTAATTTGAGATAAAGAAAATTTTATATAAACATCNTCAAGAGATTTAATCTTCTTTACTAAAGAAAATTCTTTTAGTTTTTCAATAATCTCTTTCTTNTCTATATTNATTCCATAGGAGAGAAGTTTTTGAGACAAAACTGATTTTCCGATTTTAATAGAATCACTAATTAGAGATGTTTTTATTGCAGAACGTATTTTAGTTTTTGCCTTGGAAGTTACAACGTGTTTTAACCAGTCCCTTTTNGGNACTTGTTCACTTTTAGTTATTATTTCAACCATATCTCCACTTTTAAGTTTATAGCTTATAGGTACAATAGCTCCATTAACTTTTCCTCCGTAGCATGAATTTCCAATATCACTATGAATTGAATATGCAAANTCAATAATTGATGAGTCGATAGGAAGTTCTTTCANATCACCAGTGGGCGTNAANGTATATACAAAATTGGTTATCAATTCATCTTTAACAGCATCGATAAATTCTTTNGGGTCATTTAATGTCTGGGTATCNAAAATTTTTTGAATACTATCTGGAAAATTAATAGACTTAGAATTAATATTTTCGTCTTTTAATTTGTATTTCCAGTGAGCTGCNATACCGTATTGGGCAATTTCATGCATTTCACCAGTTCTAATTTGAACTTCAACTTTATCACCAAATGGTCCCAATACATTAGTATGTAAGGATTGATAGCCATTACTTTTGGGTAATGCTATGTAATCTTTAAATCTTCCTGGTATTGGTCTCCAAGTAGAATGAACTGCACCTAACGCTGCATAACAATCTGATTCTGTATTTGTTATCACCCTGAAAGCCTTAATGTCAAAAACATTATTAAAGTCTAAATCCTTAGAGAGCATTTTTTTATAAATACCATAAAAATTTTTAAATCTACTTTGTATTGATGCCTTTATTCCATATTTTTCTAATTGATCTTGAAGTAGCCCTTGAATTTCTGTCGAATAGATTTCCCAATCGTTTTTTTTGTTTGNGAAAGCATATTCAATTTCTGCATATTCGTGTGGTTTTAATATTTTAAATGATATATCCTCAAGCTCGGTTCTAATCCAATATATACCCAATCTATCGGCAAGTGGAGCATAAAGATCCATAGTTTCTTTAGCAAAATCAGCTTGTTTATTTTCTGGCAAATGGTGTATNGTTCTNCAATTATGTAATCTGTCAGCTAATTTTACTATTATTACTCTNATATCTTTNCCTGTTGCTAAAATTAATTTTCTAAAGTTTTCTGCTTGACGTTCAAACTTTGAACTTATTTTCAACTGTCCAATTTTAGTAACACCGTTAACAAGATTAAATACTTTTTTACCAAATAATTTTTCAATATCATCATTTGTAGCCAATGTATCTTCAATTGTGTCATGTAGCAATCCGGTAATAATAGATTCTTTATCAAGCTTTATATCTGCCAATATAGATGTTACTTCCATTGGATGAATCATATAAGGCTCACCTGAATATCTTTTTTGACCTGCATGGACCTTAGCGGAAAATGCATAAGCTTTTTTAACTTCCTCGATATCTTTGGAAGTTAAATAAGGTCTTATTTTTGCAACAATATTATCTAATCTGATCATAGTGAAGAAATTATCCTCTTTGTATCATTAAAAGCATCATTCAAGTCATCATTTATTATTAAATGATCAAAATAAGTAGATTTTTTTAACTCATTTTTGGCTTCCTCTATTCTTTTGTTAATTTGATCATCTGTAAGATCATCTCTTTTGACNAATCTTTCTCTCAATATTTCAATAGATGGAGTTTTTATAAAAATTGAACANCAATCAAAATGATTTGTNTTCATTATTGAATATGCTCCTTTAACATCGATATCTAATAAAACNCTATGNCCAAATTTCACNGAGTCTCTTATTGGTTGAATTGGAGTGCCATATAATTCATTATGAACATTCTCGTATTCTAAAAATTTATTTTCATCAATCATATTTTTGAAATCATTTTGTGATATAAATTTNTAATGCTCTCCNTCAGTTTCACCATTCCTTATTTTTCTNGTTGTNCANGAAATNGAAAAATCTAAATTTTTAAAATTTTCTAACATNAATTTTGTTAAAGATGACTTGCCTGANCCNGANGGTCCAGCAACTATAATAAGAAATCCTCCTTTTACAATCATTATATTATTTTAAAATAAAAGAACCAATTGATGAAGNTATAATTTAAAAATTTCATATAACTTAACTAATAGGAGACTTAAAAGCAGTCTGAGGAACTCCACTAAGCCTTTTATCAATAAGATCAAGAATTAAACTATCTACACCTAATGGTAGGGCAACATGATATTTTGTATTAGGAAATTCTCTCGCTGCTTCATCAGCTAGACTAGGTATATCTTCTTTCCAATGCTTGCCCCTAGAAAGAAAAAAAGGACATATAATTATATTTTTGGCGCCTCTTTCCACACATTTTCTATAGGCAGTTGCTATTGAGGGTTCAGCCAATTCCATATGAGCCGGTTCTACAATCTCATATTGATCTGAATATTTATCCGAGAAGAGTTTTGCTACTCTAACAAGCATTGCATTGCTTTCATCTCTCTTAGAACCATGGTCAACAATAACTATTCCAGTTTTCATATACAGATTATAACTAAAAAGTAAAAAAATGCCGAAGGCGGGACTCGAACCCGCACACCCGAAGGCACCACCCCCTCAAGATGGCGCGTCTACCAATTCCGCCACTTCGGCTTATGCCCCAAACTTATCTAAATTTCCTGCATGCGCAAAAATATATGTGAGTAAATGCTTGGCCTCGAAAATTCCTAAACTTCCACTCAAACATTCTGATTCTGTAAATCTTTTTGAAAGACCACTAAATGAATTATCAGACCTAATTAAAACCGGGACTGGATGCCAACTATGAGACTTCATTCTAGATGGAGTACTATGGTCACCAGTGATTGCGATTACATTAAAATTAAACTCTAATAGCTGTGGAAGAAATTTATCAAATTTTTCAATCTCTTTTACTTTATTTTTAAAATTACCATCCTCTCCAAAACTGTCAGTTTTTTTTATATGAAGATAGAAAAAGTCATAATTATTTATATTTGCTTTGATAGCTTCAATCTGACCTTGTAAGTTATTTGCCTTCAAAGATAAAGGCTCCATTCCAACTAATCTTCCTATTCCTTTATACATTGGATATGTAGTAACTGAGGCTGATCTGATTTTATAGAGAGTATCAAATGTAGGAATACTTGGATAGGTTGAAAAACCCCTCAAAAGTGCAAAATTAGCATTTTTTTCATTATTCAAAACAACCCTTATTTTATCTAATAATTTTCTTACAACGATTGATGTTTTTAAAGATTTTTTGTTCAAATTAATAGGATCTAAAGGTGAATAGCCTATGACTTGGGGGTCAGTGTCTTGAATATCGCATTCATCTTTCGAAACCTTAGTAGGACAAGATATTTTACATACAAACCTATGCTCTAACCCAGACTTGAAAAAAACTTTATATTTACCGATGGTTTGAATATTTTGTGAGAGTTTTTTTATTATTCGATTATTTTCATCTGTCTTAATTCTTCCGGCTCTTCTATCTGTAACAATTAATTTTTTATTTTCTTTTTTAACACTAGCAAAATTTCCCCTTATAGCTAAATCTTTGGGACCTATATCAATATCCAACCCTAATGCTTCAAGTACACCTCTACCTATATTGAAATCTAATGGATCATAGCCAAAAAGAGCAAGATGTGCTGATCCACTACCAGGAGTTATACCTTCCTTAATGGGAATGTGGCAACCTGTTTCAGATTTTTTTATTAATTTATTAAGATTTGGTGTTTTAGCAAACTCAAGCTCTGTTTTATATTTATTAGGTATACCACCGACTCCATCAAGAACTATGAGAATATTTTTTGATTTATTAGAATTCTTTAAGCTTGATCTCAAAAGATGCATATATACATATTATATTTTAATACTCATTCCATCAAATCCAGGAACTATATTTTTAGGCAAGTAAGACACTAAATCTTGATATTTTAGCTCGGAACTCATGTGCGTTAGAACTGTCCTTTTAGGTTTTAACTTATTAGATATTTCTATAGCTTGATCAACGGATAAATGAGCCTCATGCACTGAATATCTCAAAGAATCTAGAATAAGCAAGTCTAAGTCATATAAAGAATTAAATGTTTCATCGGGTATCAGGCTACAATCTGTAATATAAGCAAAATTATTAATCCTATAACCAAAAATATCCCAATCTCGGTGTTTGATTTTAAGTGGAATGACCTCAATACCTTGTTCAATAAAATTGTCTTCTATCTCAATCAAATTAATTCTAGGCCTCCCACTTTTGTTATTTAAATCAAAAATATATGAAAAATTTTTTTTAATGTCTCTCACAGTATAAGGATTTCCAAAGCAATTAATCCTTTCCTGTTTCATATAACTAAAAATTCTTAAATCATCAATTCCATGAGTATGGTCTGCGTGTGAATGTGTATATAGAACAAAGCTTATATCTTCAATATTATTTTTAAGTGCTTGATATCTGAAATCAGCTCCACTATCGATTAGAATCTTCTTATTATCAACATTTACCAAAATTGAACTTCGTGTTCTAAAATCTTTACTATCAAAAGATGTTATTTTTTTTCCAATAATTGGGCTTCCAACAGAAGATCCACATCCTAAAATTAAAATATCCACTTAAAAAATATAGCATTTGATGCTTTTAATTCAAAAACACTAAAGTTTTGTGTATCTTATTAAAAAATGGAATATAAAACCGCAAAAGAAAAAATATCCGAATTAACAAGAAAAATAAATTATCATAACAAAAGATATTATCTTCATGATAAACCAGAAATATCAGATGGTGAATTTGATATATTGCTCAAACAGTTAATAAAACTGGAAAATGATTTTCCAAAACTGAAAAAATCAACATCTCCTAGTCAAAAAGTTGGAGGATTCATATCTAAAAGTTTTAAAAAATATACGCATGGCAATAAAATGTATAGTCTTGATAATATTAATAACCTTGATGAACTCCAAGAATTTATTAAAAGAGTTAAGAAAACAATAATAGATCCTGAATTTATAATTGAACCTAAATTTGATGGTGCTTCCATATCAATAACTTATAAAAATGGTGAAATAGATAGTGCAGCTACAAGGGGCGACGGGGAGATAGGTGAAGAAATCACTGAGAATATTAAAACCATAAAAAGTGTTCCATTAAAACTTATAGGAGAAAATATCCCTAATCTTATTGAAATTAGAGGTGAAGTAATATTCCCTATTTCTGAGTTTAATAAATTCAATATAGATAGGTCCAATATTTTTTCAAACCCCAGAAATGCTGCTGCAGGATCTCTTAGACAACTTGATTCAAAAATAACAGCTTCTCGGCCTTTAGTTTTTGTACCATGGGGGCTAGGGCTAATTAAAGACTTTGATATTAAATCAGAAAAACAATTCACATCATTGTTAGAGAGCTGGGGATTTAATTTATTAGGAGATTTTAAACTATTTAAAGAAACTAATGACATATATAAATATTATGAATCTATTTTAATGTTGAGAAATGAATTTGATTATGAAATGGATGGGTTAGTCATAAAACTTAATTCTATTAAATCACAAATTGAGCTTGGCTTTACATCAAAATTCCCTAGATGGGCAGCGGCACTCAAATTCCCCTCTAGCGTCGCAGAAACCACTATCAAGGATTTTACTTTTCAAATTGGAAGAACAGGAATTGTAACACCGGTGGCTGAGCTTAAAGAAGTTAATATTTCAGGAGTTAAAGTTAAAAGGGCAACTCTACACAATTTTGATCAGATAAATAAATTAAATGTAAATGTTAATGACGAGGTTTTAATTGAAAGAGCTGGAGATGTGATACCAAAGATAACTAAGATTTCAAAAAAAATAAATAGAAAAAAGTTTAAAGCACCAACAATATGTCATTGTTGTCAGAGTGAATTAATATCCGAAGGATCTTATCTATACTGTAAAAATGTTTCATGTAAAGAACAAGTATTAGAGCAGATATCGTATATGGTTTCAAAAAAAGGATTTAATATAAATGGTTTAGGCAAAAATATTATTTTAAATCTTTACAATAATAATTTAATTAAATTAACCTCTGATATATTTAATCTTAAAGCTGAGCAAATTGAAGCTTTAGAAGGTCTGGGTTTGAAATCTGCAAATAATATTATTAAAGAAATAGAGTTAAAAAAGAACATAAAATTTAAAAATTTTATAAATTCTCTGAGTATTAAGCTTGTTGGCGAAACATATGCCAAAATAATTTCTGAAAATTTCAATACTTTGGAAGATTTAATCTCAGCCAATTTAAACGATTTTAATAGTATTAATGGGATGGGTCCAGAAATTTCAGAAAATCTCAAAAATTTTTTTATGGAAAAAAGAAATCTTTCAAATATTAAGTCAATGCAAAAGTATGGAGTGAATATAATATATGAAAATTTTAAAAGTATTTCTGAAATTCTACTAGGAAAAAAAATAGCAATAACTGGAAATTTTCAAAAATTTAAAAGAGAAGATATAGAAAAAATAATTACTTTAAATTCTGGAATATATGTAAAATCAATTTCAAAAAATACATCATATCTTATATCTGGAGAAAACTCTGGTTCAAAAATAGATAAAGCTGCGAAACTAAATATTGAGATTTTAAATCTAAATGAATTCTTAGAAATAGTAAACTACAAGAAATAAAGACAGAACAATTCTGTATAGGCCAAAAACTTTAAATCCTTTCTTACTACTAAACCTATAAAATATTTTTATAGAATAATATGATATTAAAAATGAGAAAAGAACATTTATTAAGATCTCATAGATTGCGAAGTCAGCATTATTCAGATTCTTTATAATTGTTAGAAAAAAAGCCCCAGATATTACTGGTAAGCTTAATATTAATGATAATCTAATTGAATTTTCAAAATCGAGACCCATGAATCTAGAACCTATAATAATACTTGCCGAACGACTAACTCCTGGAATTAATGCTAAACAATTAAATAGTCCTATTATGAAAAGTTTTTTTCTGCTAACGCTATATAAATTATGATCATTGGATTTTAATTTATCAGTAAATATTAGTATTACTCCAAATATAAAGGTGCCCATAATTGAAATTAATCCAATTTTTAGATCCAATGACAAAATAGAATAAAATAAAAAGCCTATCAAAAAAACAGGCAAAACAGAAAAAATTAACAAATTAATTAGAAATTTATAATTTTTAAATACTAGCAAAAAATTTTTATCATTATAGAAATAGGCTATTAAAGCAATCAAAGATCCAAAGTGTAAAGCAACTGAATTAAGAATATTTTTTTCTACTCCAAGAAGATCGCTGAAAATTATTATATGGAGTGAGGAACTTACTGGAATAAACTC
>NZXA02000004.1 GCA_002697665.2 bacterium | reverse complement strand
TTTGTGGTTGGGAGAAGGGAATTTTAACAGATAGTGGAGGCTTTCAAATTTGGAGCTTGGGATCTTTAGTAAAAATTGAATCAGATGGAGTAATTATTAAATCCCATATTGACGGTAAGCTCAATAAATTATCCCCAGAATTATCCATTCAAATTCAAGAGGATTTAGGATCTGATATAATGATGATTTTTGATGACTGCCCTAAGCCTGATGTAGATTATTCACATCTTTTAAGTTCAATAAACAGAACCAAAGTTTGGGCTGAAAAATCAAAAAAAATAAAAAAAACAGAGAATTTAATATTTGGCATTGTCCAAGGTGGAATTTACAAAAGTCTTAGAAAAATATCGGCAAAACACATGATTGATTTGGATTTTGATGGCATTGCTATAGGAGGGCTAGGATTAGGTGAGGGTGCTCAAAAAACTTATGAAATTACAAATGATGTCTGTGAGATATTGCCTTTAAACAAGCCAAGATATTCTATGGGTATTGGCAAACCCGAGGATATCCTTGAATCAGTTTCCTGTGGTGTTGATATTTTCGATTGTGTTGTTCCAACTAGAAATGCCAGAAACGGTACAGTTTTTACTTTTAATGGAAAAATAAATATTAAAAATTCAAAAAATTTATCGAAAAATTATCCATTTGATGAAAATTGCGACTGTAAGGCTTGTAAAAACTATAGTATAGGATATATCCGTCATTTGTATAATTGCAATGAAATAAGTGCAATNCAGCTAATGACAGAGTGTAATTTATATTTTTATAATAAATTAATTGAATATATAAGATTTTCGATTGATAATGGTACTTTTATAGAGTATAAAAAAAATTTTTATGAGAGGTATTTTAATGAATAAAAAATTTAAAATTCTATTATCTTTGACAGTATTTTTAACCACATCCTGTGCACCACCTCCAGGAGGCGATGCTTCTTTTTTATCTTCAGTTGGACCATTTTTACCTTTTGGTTTGATTATAATTCTTTTTTATTTTTTAATTATTAGACCCCAAAATAAACAACAAAAACAAAGAGAGCTAATGCTNAAAAATTTGAAACAATCTGATAAGATTCTGACCAATGGGGGCATAATTGGCAAAATTATTGAAATAAAACAAGANGATATAATTTTACTCGAGATTTCTAAGGGAGTTCAGATAAATGTCAAAAGAGAATTTATTAATTCACTTTTAATTGAAGATAAAAAATAAATGAATAGATTAANAACTTTTACTATTTTAAGCATCCTAGTTTTTATATTGGCTTCTATTTTCATTTACCCAAATTTTAACTCTAAACTACCTACATGGTGGAAATATGCATTTCCTGATAATAGATTGAATCTAGGATTAGATTTAAAAGGTGGAATTTCTATCATGCTTGGTGTAGATGATGAAAAAGTTATGCCAATTATCTATAACCAGGAACAGACAAGCATAAGAGAAGATCTAATTTCAAATAAAATTTTGATTAGAGATACCAATGTATCTTCAGAGGGTATAAAGATTTTCTTTTATGATAAAAAAAGCTTAATTGATGCTAAAAAAATTCTTAGGGTTGATTCTATTGAAGAAAGTGAAGAAAATCTTTTTTTATTAAAAAAAATAGATGATAAAAAATTAATTGATAAAAAAATTCTTTTATTAAGACAAGTCAAAGATATTTTGAATAATAGGATAGATCAATTTGGAGTAGTTGAATCATCAATACANCTCGCTTCAAACGACAGGATATTNGTTCAAATNCCTGGGGTTGGNGAATCTCAGAGGTCTAGAATTTTAAATATNATATCTAAAACTGCATTATTAGAGTTCAAACCTGTAATTCAAGANGCATCAACACAACAATTATTATNTTCAAAATTTGGTAAAGATAAAATTGGAACAGAATTTATTATATACGAATCGCCTGACTCAGAGTCTGATAAGTATTTGATTACAAAATTTTTTACTCCTTTGCTAGGAAGTTCAATTAANGATGCTTATGTAGCATATGATCAATTAAATAGACCATATGTAGCTTTTTCGCTGGATTCAAAAGGAACAGAGATTTTTTCGAAAATGACCCAAAATAATATTGGAAAGAAAATAGCTGTAGTTTTAGATGGCAAAGTTAAATCGGCACCTACGGTTCAAGACCAAATATTTGGTAGAGGATCTATTACAGGAAATTATACTTTTGATGATGCAAATGACCTAGCAATTATCTTAAAATCTGGATCATTGCCAATCCCAATAAAAATTTTACAAGAAAAGACAATTGGCCCNTCACTTGGTCAAGATTCGATTAATAGAGGAAAGATTTCAATGCTTGTCGCATCCTTGATGATATTTATATTCATGTTTATTTATTATAAAAAATTAGGACTCGTGTGTGATTTAGCATTATTTTTTAATGTATTTACTATTTTCGGTCTATTGTCGTTGTTTGGTGTTACTTTAACATTCCCTGGAATTGCAGGACTAGTTTTAACTCTTGGAATGGCAGTTGATGGAAATATTATTATATATGAAAGAATTAAAGAAGAAATTACTAAAGGAAAAGAAAAACCTATCGCGATAGATGTAGGATTTGAAAAGTCTTTGTCAACAATACTTGATGCTAATATAACGACTCTAATTGCAGCGATTTGCTTNTTTTCGTTAGGTGATGGTCCAATTAAAGGATTTGCATTAACTTTATGTATAGGNATTTTTTCAACTATTTTTTCAAATGTTATTTTTACTAGAGTTGTGACGCGAAGTTTTTTTAAGAAAGAGGGTATGAATATTTAATATGAATATTTTTAAATTTTCTAAATATTTTTTTATTTTATCTTTATTCTTTATTATATATTCGATTTTTTATATTAATTCGAATAATTTAAAATATGGTCTCGAATTTTCTGGTGGAACTGAAGTAATTATTGATTTTTATGAAGAGGTCGACATTGATTCTTTAAGAGAAAGAGTAAGTTTCATAAGCAATATTGATTCTACTGTACAGCTATATGATGAGAATAATTATCTGATTAAGTTTCCATTTGATCAAAAAACAGAATTTAATGTAAAGGATAAACTCAGTAAAGTATTTAAAGAATTTTACTCTGATTTAAATCCGAATATTGTTCAAATCGATTTCATAGGACCAAAAGTAGGAAAAGAATTGGTACAAAATGGTCTAATGGCTATTATTTATGGGTCAATTGCAATTCTTATTTACGTTTTTATTAGATTTAATATTAGCTTTTCAATTGCTGCAGTCTTTGCATTATTTCATGATTTTCTAATTTCTTTATTCTTTATATCTTTTTTAAATATTGAAATTACTCTAAGTACAATTGCTGCAATACTTACGGTAATTGGTTACTCTGTCAATGACACAATAGTTATTTTTGACCGTGTTAGAGAAAATTTACTAAATACTAATTCTGAATTTACAGAGACTATAAATATTAGCATTGTTCAAACCCTTTCAAGAACGATATTAACAGTTATTACTGTGCTTATTGTTCTTATACCTTTATATTTTTTCGGCGGCCCTATATTAAGAGATTTCTCATTAATAATGGTTATTGGCGTAATAATAGGTACGTATTCATCAATTTTATTTGCACCATATTTGATGTATATATTTTCATCAAGGAGAATAAATAAGAATGGATAAAGATTTGTTGAAAACCTTAGAACAAGATTTAAATAAAGTGACTTCCAAAAATGACTTGATGAACTTAAAATCTAAGTTTCTAGGGAAAAAAGGTTTAATTTCTGAATTAACATCTGAACTTAAAAATTTAAGTATCGAAGAAAAGAAAAATAGGGGAGCTGAAATAAATTCCACAAAAAAAGATATTGAAATAGCAATTGGAAAAAAGCTTAAAGATATAGAAGAGGCAGAAATAAACAAAAAGTTAAATAGTGAAAAAATTGATATTACATTGCCTGGTAAAGCTCCAGCATTCGGATCATTACACCCAATAACCCAAGTTCTAGAAAACGTTATAGATATTTTTGAAGGATATGGATTTCAGACTGTGGAAGGACCAGAGGTCGAAAACAATTTTTATAATTTCGAGGCTTTAAATATTCCTGAAAATCATCCTGCACGTGACATGCAAGACACTTTTTATTTAGATGATAATCAGCTTTTAAGGACTCACACATCACCAATGCAAGTAAGGATTATGGAAAATAATAATCCTCCAATTAAAATAATATCGCCTGGAAAAGTTTATAGATGTGATAGTGATGTAACTCATACTCCTATGTTTCATCAGGTTGAAGGCCTTTTTGTAGATGAAAACGTTAGCTTTGCTAATCTCAAAAGTATTCTCAATAACTTTTGCATCGATTTTTTTAAAAAAGAAATAAAAACTAGATTTAGACCAAGCTATTTTCCATTTACTGAACCCAGTGCGGAGCTTGACATTGAATGGGAAAATAAAAATGGTGAAAAAAAATGGATGGAAGTTTTAGGATGCGGCTTAGTAAATCCAAAAGTTTTTGAATCTGTTAATTATGATCCCAATCAATATTCAGGTTTTGCTTTTGGTATGGGTATTGAAAGATTAGCGATGATAAAATTAGGTATTACAGATATTAGATATTTTTATCAAAATGATTTAAAGTTTTTAAAACAATTTTAGGGAGAAAGATATGGGAATTAAATCTGATAGATGGATAAAAAAAATGGCTAAAGATCATAAAATGATTGATCCTTTTACTGACAAACAAACTACTCAGGGTGCAATTTCATATGGAGTATCATCTTATGGTTATGATATTAGAGTTACTGATGAGTTTAAAGTTTTTACTGATGTTTTTAATACTGTAGTGGATCCTAAAAGCTTTAATGAAAAATCTTTTGTTACTATAGTAGACAAGGAGTGTATTATACCTCCTAACTCATTCGCACTTGCAAGAACTGTTGAATATTTTAAAATTCCAAAAAATGTTATTACAGTATGTTTAGGTAAATCAACATATGCTAGATGTGGAATAATAGTTAATGTAACTCCATTCGAACCTGAATGGGAAGGACATGTTACTCTAGAGATTTCAAATACTACACCATTACCTGCAAAAATTTATGCTAATGAAGGCATTGCCCAAGTTCTTTTTTTTGAAGGAGATGATCAATGCGAGGTAACTTATGCAGACAAAAAAGGTAAATATCAAAATCAAACTGGAATTACATTGCCGAGAATGAAAGATTAGTCTTTATTTAATGAATCACCATGTTAGAATTCAATTAATCTAATGCCAAAAACTGCAGATACTCAATATAGTGCAAAATCCATTCAAGCTCTTGAGGGCTTACAAGCTGTTAGAAAACGACCTGGAATGTACATCGGAGACGTTGTTAAAAGAGGATTTCACCACTTGGTATACGAAGTCTTGGACAATTGTGTAGATGAGGCCTTAGCAGGATATTGTGACACAATTAAAATTAATATTAACAAAGATGAAAGTATATCTATTGAGGATAATGGTAGAGGAATTCCTGTTGATAAACACCCTGTGAAAAAAAAGCCTGCTGTTGAGGTTATTCTTACCACTTTACATGCGGGGGGAAAATTTGACTCAAAAACATACGCTGTATCTGGTGGTCTGCATGGCGTAGGCGTCACAGTTGTTAATTTCTTGTCAGAATATTTAGAGGTTGAGATTTGTAGAGATGGGTCTAAATGGCATCAAAGATATGAAATAGGAAAAGTTGCAACAAAATTAAAATCAATTGGCAAATCAAAGTCCACAGGAACAAAAATTATATTCAAGCCTGACAAAGAAATATTTAAGCCTGTAATTAATACTAATGGTAAATATGATTTCGAACCAAAGTTTGACTATCAATATTTATCTAATCGATTAAGAGAACTAGCATTTCTAAACAGCGGACTGAAAATTTTAATTCATGATGAGAGAAGCGATCAAGGTGAAACCTTCTATTACAAAGGTGGTCTTGTTTCATATGTTGAGCATCTTAATTCGGGAAAAAAAACAATTAGTAAACCAATTTTGATTAAAGGTGAAAAAGATGACACTATTGTAGAAATATCAGTTCAATATAATGAAGGATATTCCGAAAATATTTTTTCTTATGTTAACAACATAAATACAATTGAAGGTGGAACACATCTAAGTGGTTTTAGAAGCGCCTTAACCAGATCAATAAATAAATACGCGAAAGATCAAAATCTATTAAAAAATCAAAATATACAGATAACTGGTGACGATACAAGAGAGGGGTTAACATCCGTGGTTAGTATAAAAGTCCCTGAGCCTAAATTCGAGGGACAAACCAAAACTAAATTAGGAAATTCTGAGACTGCTGGGATAGTTGAATCACTGTTAAATGACTCTTTAGGCGAATATTTTGAAAAGAATCCTTCGCATGCGAAAAAAATTGTTAATAAATCTATTGATGCGGCAAAGGCCCGTGAGGCGGCTAAAAAAGCAAGGGATTTAACCAGACGAAAAAGTGCGCTTGACTTAGGTTCATTGCCTGGAAAGCTAGCTGACTGTCAGGAAAAAGATCCAGAGAAATGTGAGCTGTTTATTGTTGAAGGAGAATCGGCAGGTGGCTCTGCTAAGCAGGGTAGGGATAGAAAGACTCAAGCGGTTCTTCCTCTAAAAGGAAAAGTTATAAATGTTCAAAAAGCTAGGCTAGATAAAGTTCTTAGTAACGACGAAATAGGAACTTTGATAACCGCAATGGGTTTAGGCGCCCCAAAAGTTAGTGCTGATGAAAATGAGGTTATGGATATATCAAAACTAAGATATGGAAAGATAATTTTAATGACAGATGCTGATATTGATGGTTCACACATCAGGACTTTGTTGTTGACCTTTTATTATAATCATTATAAAGAGTTGCTAAGAAATAAAAAATTGTATATTGCTCAGCCACCTCTGTTTAAAGTTAAGAGAGGAAATAAAGAATCTTACCTTCAGGATGAAGTTTCTTTAGACAACTTTTTATTAGAAAATTCTATTAATGAAATTGTTAGTGATGATACGTTAAAAAAATTAAATCTATCTCAGAAAGATATGATTGATAAGATATCTTATTATATTAGATATAAAAATATTTTGGATAACCTAAGCAGGTCTAATATTGATATTAGAGTACTTAATATAATCGTTCCATTAATTTCTTCTGGAAAAAAATTTGCTTCCAAGGAATTTATTTCAGATCTCAGAAATGATATAGAAAGTTTTAATAGTCTTGGATTGGGAAAAATTACTTTTGATTTAAAGGATAAAGAAACTATTAATTTTATAATTAAAGATAAAGGTAGAGAGTCTCAATCAATGATTGATATTAATTTTATTAATTCAAGTCTTCTTGAATCTTGTGTAGATGAGTTTTCCAAAAGCGTTTCTGGACTAAGTTTCCCTTTTGAATTAAAAACAAAAACTGATGCAGCTTATAAAATTAATAATTTAGAAACTTTATATAATTTGCTAATAGACTTAGGAAAAAAAGGATTTTCTATTCAGAGATATAAAGGTTTGGGCGAAATGAATCCTGATCAGTTATGGGAGACTACTCTTAATCCAAATACAAGAATGCTTCGAGAAGTTAATATCGCTGATATTGAAGATCTAGATAAAGATTCCAAAGAAAGTATTTTGTTCGAAGAATTAATGGGTGATCAAGTTGAACCCAGGAAAAAAATTATTGAAGATAATGCTCTTTATGTGACCAATTTAGATATTTAATCTTTATCTTCTATATCTTTTTTAATCTTTTTTAAATCATTAATTTCGTTGTTTACTGAGTCATTAAAATCATCTTTAACTTTTAAAACATCCCTATAAAATTTTGCTAGTTTTTTTGATATTATAGGTATTTCTTTTGGTCCAAAAAGTAAGATAAAAATCACTAGAACTAAAATAATTTCGGAAAAACCAAGACCAAACATAATAAAATTATATACTAACTTTCTTTAATTGGTTTTTTTATTATTAATGATATGAAAGCAGCAATTAAACAGGCAANAATNCANATATATAGTCCATAATCATAAGTCTTNAAATTATCTATTAAATATCCACCNAATGGNGGCCCAAAGATTGCCGATATNGAAAAACCAGTTCCAAAAATACCATAAATTACCCCTGAATTTGCTTTCCCAAAAAAGTCTTTTAATTTACTNGGAAAAATTGGAATCCATCCTGCATAACAAAATCCGAATGAAACTCCAAATAATATAAAACCAAAAATAGTATTACTATTTAATATTATAAAAATTGATAGAGCTTGACCCAGAAATACTGAAAATAATATTTTGTTTCTATCAACATAATCACTTAAATATCCAGTAACTATTCTTCCAAAGAAACTCCCNGCAGCNATTGAAGCAGGGGCCAGTGAAGAAGTGAGTATATCAAATCCCCGATCTANAGCTAGATCATATTGAAAAGTGACAACAACAACAAATGCCAACATTCCCATAACTAATTGAATATANAGCAANCTGAANGAAAGAGTTCTAATTGCTGCAGAGCTTGACCAACTATTTCTAATGTCATTTTCTTCCTCAGGGAAAGAGCCNCCATAAGGCTCTAGACCCATGATTTCTGGAGATTCTTTCATCAAAAAAGCACCAAAAAGTAATATAAATGTTATTAATGATAAAATAATTAGTGTTGTTTCAAGATTACTNCTTTCAAGNATATAGGCTGCAAGAGGGTTAACTGTCAATCCACTGATAGGCACTCCNGTTGTAGCCAGCCCAACTGCAAAATCCCTTTTNTTATTAAACCATCTTTGAGCTATAACAATNGCGGGNACATAAAAAGCACCATCACCAAGGCCAGTTAATACACCATAATTAAAAAATAGTGCAAAAACACTATCAGAATATGCAGTCAAAAACATTCCTAATGCCGATATAAGACCACCAAAAAATATAACTTTTTCTGGTTTATATTTATCAGTTAGCTTTCCAAATATAATCATTGAGAATGCAAATACAAGGCACCTTAAACTAAAAATAGAAGCAACAATGGTATTGGATAAACCATATTTAATTTCTATTGATGGTAATAAAACACCAAATGAATATAATAGAAGACCATCTAAATATATTAGAAGGAAAGCTCCTAAAATTATGAACCATCCATAAAAAAAATTACTTTTTTTCATTATTAATAAGCTTTAAAATATCCNTTTCAATTAAATCATAATCCATTAGGCTTTCTNTACCAGTTTTCATATTTTTTATTTTTAAATTATTATTTTTAAATTCTTNTTCACCGATTACTACGAGCATTTTACAATTTAATTTATCTGCTGATTTTATTTGTTTTATGAAGCTTCTAAAATCATAGTCTAAATAAACATTAAAACCCATTTCTCTCAGTTTGTTTGAAACTTTGAATGCAAAATTTAAATAATCATTATTTTGATATGCTATATAAAAATCTATTTTCTTATAAGCATCTTCTTTAATTTTAATATCAGATAACAAAATTAATCTTTCAATTCCTGCAGCAAATCCTATACAATCTGTATCAGGACCTCCTAATTTTTTAACAAGATTATCATATCTTCCGCCTGCAAGTATTGTATCTTGTGCTCCTAAATTTCTGGATTTTATTTCAAATACAAAATCATTATAATAATCTATCCCTCTTACGAGTTGTGAATTAACTTTAAATTTTATTTCATTTTCATTAAGAAGATGTTGAATTTGTAAGAATCTATCCATAGATTTNTCAGAAATATAATCCAAAGANGANGGCATATTATTAAAATTATATTTATGTATAGCTTTATCCAGAAATCTTAATGGATTTTTATCAATAATCTTTAAATCATCGNNACTAATCAATTTTTTGTTATCTTTTGAAAAAACTTTAACTTGATTTGAAAGTTTAACTAAACTTTNATTNTCACCCANACAGTTAATTTCTAAATCAAAATCTTTAATTCTAAATTCTTTTAANAGATTNATTGCNAACATCACTAGTTCAAGTTCATAAAAAACTTCATCAGATCCTAATATTTCTGCTCCAACTTGATAAAATTGCCTATACCTACCTTTTTGGGATCTTTCATATCGAAACATTGGCCCTATATAATACAATTTATTAATTTTTCTTTTTTTGTTTAATGAATTCTCCAGATATGCTCTTACAACAGATGCTGTTCCTTCAGGTCGAAGAGCATATATAATATCTTCTTTAATTTCACCATCTTTATAAAGCATAAATTCATACATTTCTTTTGAAACTATATCTGTATCATCGCCNATTCCTTTTTTGAATGTATCNATATTCTCAATACTGGGGGTAATAATTTCCTCAAAATTATAAGTNTCTAATCTTTTTCTTATTATTTTNTTTATGTAGCTCCATAGTATGGAATCTTCAATCAGACTATCTGCCAGAGGATATATATCTCTAAANCCTTTAANTAGTTTTGATCCCATAAATCAAATCTTAATTAAATATTGTTTATTAATCAATTAATCAATAATATATTANTGTGAAGATTCTTTATGTAGGAAGCCCAGAGTTGTTTGGAACCGGTGCCAGTAGTATTCATGTAGCAAAAATGTGTGAGGCTTTTGCAATAAATGGACACGAGGTTTATTTGATTATTCCTATAAATAATAAGAACATAGATGATTTTTATTATTATTATGATGTAGAACCAATTTTTAAAATTTTGCCAACCTTGGGTATCAAAAGAGGTTGGTTAAGACATTTTATTCATGGGGTAGTCTCATTGTTTAAATTAAAAAATAATTATGATTATATTATCACAAGAAATATTACGTTTGCTTATATTGGATCTTTTTTCTTAAAAAATATAATTATAGATATTCACCATCCGCCAGTAAATTTTATATCAAAACTTGCATATAAAAGATTTGAAAAATCTGCAAATATTAAAAGAATTTCATTTAATTCAGAGGGCACTTATGAGGAAACAAGAAAAATTTTAAAAAAATTAGATAAATACATTATATGTCATAACGGGGTTGATATTAAATCTTTTAAGGTCGACTATGATGTTGGCTTAATAAAGAAAGATTTAAACATTGATACGGATAAAAAAATAATTACATATGTTGGAAATATTTATAAGGGTAGGGGAATTGACAAAATTATTAAATTATCACAAGAAATGAAAGACGTTTTTTTCCTTATAGTTGGTGGAGATGACCACGAAGTAATGAAATATAAAGCAGATATTTCTAATAAAAATATTTTATTTATGGGCCACATTCTCCACAAATTCATTCCTAAGATATATTTTATTTCAGATATAATGATAATTCCTTATGATGATGATTTTACTATTAAAGGTGATATTGATGCATCAAAATTTTCATCACCAATTAAAATTTTTGAACATCTTGCCTCTGGGAAGCCAATAGTCGCATCTAATTTAACCTCAATTAATAGAATATTGACAAATGAGATTGATTCTATTCTTGTTGATCCAAATTCGATCTCATCTTATAAGAATGCAATTTTAAAGTTATTAAATAATGCAAATTTATATAAAAGTATTAGTTCAAATGCAATAAATAAAGCAAATACTCAAAGCTGGCAAATAAGAGCAAAAAAAATTATTAATAAATAGAGCTTGATGTAAGTAATGTCTCCGCAAGTTCATCAATGCTGATAGCAGCAAGCGTAATAAGTTGAATTGTTCCTCTAGCTCCTAATTCAATTGAAACTCTTGAAATTGTTTCGTTATCCGGCGCTTCGAGAATATTAACAAAATCGTATTCCCCTAAAACTGCATACTGTTCAAGGACTTTAGCTCCCATCTTTTCAATCTCAATGTTTACCTCTTTTATTCTTTCGGGGCGCATTTTTACAGTTTTACGCCCTTCATCAGTCAATCGACTCAACATAATGAATATTTCCATTAAATTTCTTCCATAATAAATTTTTCTATTTCAGCTTTTGGAATAGATCCAACAATTTGATTTTTTAATTCACCTTTATTAAATATAAGCAAGGTTGGGATGCTCCTAATACCGAAATCTGCGGCATATTTTTGGTTGTCGTCAACATTTACTTTCACTATTTTTATTTTATCCCCTTGTTCATCAGATATTTGCTCTAATATAGGGGCAATTGCCTTACATGGTGCACACCATGGTGCCCAAAAATCAACTATAACAGGAATGTCAGATTTAAGTACTTCAGATTCAAAATTGGAATCATCTGTCTCGATTATGTTGCTCATGATAAACTCCTTTTTTATATTCTAATTGAAAAAATAAATTATCAAAACTACTTAATTAAGTTAAAATTAATATATTACTTTTTAGGAGCTCTTATGTCTAAAAATAACTTCAGAATAGAATCGGATTCTATGGGTAAAATGAAAGTTCCTAAAAAATCTCTTTATGCCGCCCAAACAGCTAGAGCGATTCAAAATTTTCCAATTAGCGATTTAAAGTTCAAGAGACCGTTCATTGAAGCGCTAGGTGTAATAAAGTTCTGTTCCGCTAAGGTTAATGGTGAATTAAATCTTTTACCCCAATCAATATCCAAAAGTATCATGAAGGCTTCTCAGGAGGTAATTGATGGTAAGCATGATGGCGAATTTGTTGTTGATATATTTCAGACTGGATCAGGAACTTCATCCAATATGAATGCAAACGAAGTTATAGCATCTTTAGCTAATAAGTTCCATAATGGAAAAGAAAAGATTCATCCAAATGATCATGTAAATCTATGTCAATCTAGTAATGATGTAATTCCAACAGCAATGCATATATCGACATATAAACTGACAAAAAATAAATTAATTCCAAGCCTCAAAATATTAAAAAAAGAGTTTGATATAAAAGAAAAAAAATTTAAAGATATATATAAAATTGGCCGAACTCACTTGCAAGATGCTACGCCAATGACACTTGGGCAAGAGTTTGGTGGATTTTCTCAAATGATTGATAATTCACTTGAATACATTAATCTTTCTCTATCTTCCATAAAATTTTTATCTCAAGGTGGAACTGCCGTAGGAACTGGTATTAATTCTCATCCAAAATTTGCAAAAAAAATCTCACAACAAATATCAAATAAAGTTGGATATAAATTTTACGAAGCTAAAAATCATTTCGAATCACAATCTTCTAAAGATGCAATTGTTAATTTAAGTGGTAGTTTAAAAACATGTTCAACATCACTTATGAAAATCGCTAATGATATTAGATGGCTTGGCAGTGGCCCAAGATGTGGATTTGGAGAAATTATATTACCTTCTATACAACCAGGATCTTCTATAATGCCAGGTAAAGTAAATCCTGTTTTAGCTGAAGCTTTAACACAGGTATGTGCTCAAGTTATTGGAAATGATTTAACGATTACAATTGCTGGCCAGTCTGGTAATTTTCAACTAAATGTTATGATGCCAGTGATGGCCCACAATATTATGGAATCAATAGAAATATTATCTACATCTACCAAAGCTTTTGCAGTAGATTGTATTAAAGGGATAAAGGCAGATAAGCAAAAATGTGAAAATTATATTGATGATAGCCTTGCAATGTGTACCAGCCTTGCCCCAATTATAGGCTATAATAATGCTGCTGAAATTGCCAAAAAAGCCTATGCAACTGGAAAAACGGTTAGGCAAATTGTAAATGAAAACAAAATATTGTCTAAAGAAAAGTCCGATAAAATTTTAAATCCAAAGACAATGGTAAAGCCTAGTTTATGAAAAATAAATTGCTAACAAAAGTTTCAAATATTGATGATATATCAGTAAGTGTAGAATATTTTAAAGATAAATATTATCCAGATATTCTAAAGGAAGTTGATTTATTAGAAAACTTAGTAGAACAAATCAAAGAAGAGCCAAGAATTTTATATGATGAAAACTATGTAAAAGGCTGGAAAGACGAGTTAACCATCGAGAGAGAGTCGATTGTCAAAATTGTCATTAATCTCTTGCAATCGGTTCTAAATGAGCTTGAATCAGCTCATACTTTACTTTCATCAAAGAAAAATTTTGATAGATGGTCTGAAGCTAAAAATTGGCTTAAAGCTATATTTGAAGCAGCTTCATCTGGCTCTTTGTCAAAGCTTGTTTACTATGGCCCAGATGCAGATAAATCACCAACTGATAAAAAACTTTTAGCAGAATTCAATTCATTAAAGAATAAAATTCAAAAATTCTTGAATAAATATTACCCTTTCTTTTTAGATACTAATAAAAAGAGTACAAAAGGTGCAATCATGCTATCAGATCACATTAACACTCTATTAATTGACGAAGCACTTTGTAACTTCGCACAGATATATCAAAAATCATTAGCTCCTTATTCAGGAGTTATTGCTTCAAAGTTATTTCATGAAGTAAATTCGATTGATAAGATTGTAATGCATATTTTAGCTAATAAATACAGAACTACATATCAATCAATATCGATGAGAATGAAGCTAATATAATTTTTTTAATTTTTCATGTTAATATCAATAAGTAATGCCAAAAATTAAAGATGACCCTTGGATTGATTCAGAAATAATATCTGATCATTTTTTTAAAGAAATTAAAAGTTTTATTGAACAAGTTCATGAAGGAAAAACTGGAATCATTTCATGGTTATTTTTTTGTAAATATTTTAGAGATTTTCAGTTAACTGGAAAACCCTTGCACCTTGCATTAGCAATAAAAGAGCAACCTTGTGTATTAGATCATCCGACTGTGAGATATCAAATTATAGCATGGACTTTGCAGTCCAAATATCCCTATCCTGAGGACAAAATAAATATTCAGCAATTTGCCGAGGGATTAGCTGCAAATATTCCAAAGAAAAGAAAAAGAAAGCTTCCTTTTAGTAATGAGCATGTGGTTGGTACCTATAAGTATATCTACAAAATGCTCTCTGAAGTTAAAAAAGATCTTAAACCTAAAGACGATCGTGAAAGGAATTTTGCTTTAAGGACATTGTTTAATCCCTCAAAAGCCAAAATAATTCCATTGGAAAGTAAAATTAGTGAATGGTGTAAAATAACTAAATTAAGGGAATTAGCTCTAACGATTACTCAATATTTCTTGAGTTATAAATGGAGTCTAGAATATAAAAATGATTTTGTAAAAGACAAAGACAAACTATTAGTTCCTCCTAAATTAATTCCTAAAAAATGGATTGAAAAAAAAGTTTATGAGAAATAAAGTATATCTAATTATTTAAATTACTTTCATTCCTCTGATTTGAAAACTCTATCTTTGACCATCTCTCTATAAGAAAATTAAAAATTTTTTCGGCATCAGTGAAAGAATTTTTCTTAACTAAATTGATTATATCATTCATTATTTTTACAGAATCTTCTTTATCTAAACTATTTTGAGGGAAATTTGCTAGAAGATCTCCATAATTTAAAATTAATATTCCATCAGAGTTAAATGTTTTTAACCATTTATTTGTTTCAAGAAGGTCTAAAATTAATTTGCCAAAATTAATTTTAAAGTTTGTATCAATATCTAAATTATGATTTTGTATTTTATTAATTCCTGAAATTTCATTTAAACATTTAGATATAGAACTTGAATAATGTATTGCCCCAAACCCCCAATGTGTCTTGAAAACTTTTTTTTGATTTTCATTAAATAGCAAAAACCAATGAAGTGGTATTATATTATCAACAAGGTATGAATAATTTTGTTTATTTTCATTTAATTCTGATGGACATATATAATAATTGTCATTCTCTTTGATAAATAAACATTGTTTTAAATCTTTTTTATCAATTTGAAGATGATCCGCAAGGTTATTTTCAAACGTTTCATATTCATTCCCAAACCAAATTCCATATGGAGATGTAGGCCCACCCCAGTAACTTTCATAGAAAGATGTATACTCTCTCCAATAATCGTAATCTTTGTGGACTGAAGTTAACTTTTCATAAACTTGCAAATAGCATGATGGCATTATTTGATTTTCCTATATTTATTATTATAATTCAATGTGTCCTATGAAAAAACAATATTGTTTACTTACTTTTTTTTTACTACTAACTATTCCTGCTTCAGCTAGTGACCCCGTTTTTTATGAAACCCTTCCACTTTGGGCAAAAATGATAATTGCTGGTGTTGCTTTTGCTATTCCTACAAAAATTATATTTGCACATATTGGATTATTTGAATTTTTAGATTCAGATTCATTTCCTAAGCCACCAAAACTATCAAAAGCTCAATCTGAGTTATTAGCTGCTTCAATTGTTGGATTAGTTTTTGGATCTTTTATGACCGTAATTTTTATATTAGCAACTTAAATATCTCAAATTATTGTTAATTTTTATTTTTTTTGTGTTATAGTAGCCGTAAATGTCAATTAAAGTTGATCAGATTGTTAGATCCGATAGAAAGACACTAGAAGTTCAAATTTCTATTGAGGGACATATTATTGTTAGAGCTCCTATGGATGAAAGTATGGAGTCCATTGAGAATTATCTTGATGAAAAAAAATTTTACTTACTCAGAACACAGCAGATTACAAGAGCAAAATATATGAATGATCTTCATAAAAAATATGAAGAGGGAGAAAAGTTTTTATACCTAGGCAAAGAAAGNCCTCTAAAAATNGTCGATAATAAATCAATTCCACTGAAGTATGAGGATGGAATATTTTATCTATCAAGTGCNTTTATTAAGATTGCAAATAAAGTTTTTATAGATTGGTATAAGGANAATGCCCGTGATTATATATCAAAATTAACAACTCGATTTTCTAAACTTTATAATATTAATTTTAAAAAAATNATTATTACTAATGCATACTCCCAATGGGGTTCGTGTAGTGAAAATGGGACTTTAAATTTTACTTGGAGGTCTATTTTGATACCTCATGAGGTAATCTCATATCTTGTTGTTCATGAATTAGCTCANATAACCCATCATAATCATTCTGANGATTTTTGGACTCAGGTTGAAATTATGATGCCNGATTATATAAAATATGAGAATTGGTTAAAAAAGAATGATCATATATGTTCTATGTTTAAAAATGAAATAGGTACTATCAGTTCAAAATCTAACAATAACCAACCAGAGAAAAGTTTTTCAAATGATCAACTTGAATTTAAACTTTAAAAAAATTTATAATAAATTTAGAAAATTAATAAACAGAATTTTTCTGTTTATTCTTGCGATGCCTATGGGAATACCACTTCTTCTTCCTTTTTTTTTGATTTATGGAATATATCTCAGCATGTCTTATGAAGGTAGATGTAAGCTTAAGAATTATTATTCAATATTTATACATTCTATTAATTTGATCAAGACCAAAGATGGTAGAAGACAATTGTGGCTTAATATTAAAAAGTTTTGGGATGGTCAAACGGATTAAAGATCTACAATTTTAAATAGATAATACATAAGAACCAAAAAAACACTAATAAATAAGAAAGAAAAAAATTTTTTATCCATATTACTATTATAATTAAAATATCTTTTTTGTTTGATTTAAATCAAATCCCAGTGATAATATAAACATGCAAGGTATAGATTTTAAAGAAAAAAAAGCTGAAGAGAATATTATTGAATCCATTTTTCCTGATGGTTTACTAGATAAATCCCTTTTCAGACCAAAAATGAAAGGCAATGTTCAAATGACCAGCGATAAAGGCGAAGGTTATCATAGTCATAACCCTTTTAAGCTAGTTGCTTATGATTGCCTGGAAGAATATCTTGAAACCAAAGATCCCAATAAATTAATTGAAGCCGTGATGCACGATATATCAATTCTTCAAGGAAGAGTTATTGAAGATCCAGAATCATGGGATCCTAATACAATGGAGGGAGATGAGATTATAGATATCACTATATTATCTATGGCACATATAGGTACTTATAATGAATTGCTGAATAAAGTTACTCCTCCAACTGTGGTATGGTCAACTATAAATTATTGGAGATCATATCTGACATTTAAAAGAGCTGCTTTTAATGCTGGAGAAGCTCAGAAATTCTTAGAGAGATGTTTCTTAAGAATGGGTGGTTCATTAATTCCATCTATAATACCAGTTGCTGATGGCGCATTTACTGAAGAGGAAAGAAAGTATCGCGAAATGAAAAGTGCCTAATGGCATGCTANTCCAAATTTTTTCAATCTCCAATAGTTATATGGTAATGGNGTAATAAATCCTGCAAGTAATACNGGAACTAGTGTTTCAANGTTTATTACAGCCTTCCCNTTAAGCATGAAATCNACAGAGTTCATTGCCACTTCCATNCCAATCATNCTTATCAAGCTCATGCCTAAAGCAATCTTTAAAGCATCTTTAAAATTAAAATCTTTAAGCAAAATAAAAGTTTCTAATATTATGCTTGTAATTAATCCCATAATTATAGCTAATCCCATAACAGTTAATACTGAATAAGAATGATCAATATTTTGAAAATAAAAAATGGTTCCCAGATCTCCTATTGAGCAACCAATTAAACACCACAATGTATTAATTGAAGACTTTTTCCATGTGTGTTTACATGTCCACATTTTATTTCCTTATTAAATAAACTATTAAAAGAATCATTACAACACATGTTATTGAAAAATAATAAAATATAGTATCTTGTATCATAACAATAGTTATAATACATTATAAATATTATGAGTCGAGAACAGATGGGCACATCCTCAGTATCTGTCATTGGAAGAACAATGATCAATGAAAATGATGCTGAGAGTTACATGAAAAAATATCAATATTATGATAGAGACGATATGTTTCCTGACAATATAAGGACCATGGAAATCAAAGAGTGGCAAGAATTTGCTAGAAAAAATCCCTATCTTGCTAAGTTTTTCAACAAAAAATTACCTGGATATTTTTTATTAGCCCTCGAAACTTGGAATTCTCAGGTTTCATATGAAATATGTAATCCACTAGTTGAAAATATTTTTTCAGACGTGATAAGTTTTTGGAGAAATATGATAATAAATAATGAAGAAAAATCTGAAATTGCCAAATCTCTTTTAGGTAGTGTGGGTATTGCTTTAGGCTCTTCCCCGGGAGGATAGTTTGAATATAATTAGATTTATTTTAGGGCGTATAATATTATTTTTAGATTGGATGACATCTCCAAAACCAATACCAGTAAGTCCGGAAAAAATTAAATTTATCCAAGAAAAAGTCAAAGAGATGGAAATTTATGAGTTCAAGGCATGTCCTTTTTGTGTAAGAGTTAGAAGATTTATGAAAAAAAATAATATTTCTATTACAATAAAAGATGCCCGAAGAAATAAGGATTTTGCAGACGAATTAATTAATGGTGGTGGTAAATTACAGGTTCCTTGTTTAAAAATTGGTGGTGATAAAATTAGATGGATGTATGAGTCCAAAGATATAATTATTTTTTTAAATTCTTATCTGGAGCTTGATAATGGCAAATAAAGATGATTTAAAAAAGAAATTAACACCATTAGAATATCATGTTACGCAAGAAGCTGGAACAGAAGCTCCTTTTTCAGGTGATCTACATGACTGTAAGCTAGAAGGCACTTATAAATGTATTTGTTGTGATGTAAATTTATTTGACTCAAATTCTAAATTTGAATCCGGGACAGGATGGCCAAGTTTTTTTGATTGTTTAGATAAAGATGTGATTGATTTTAAGGAGGACACTTCACATATGATGGTAAGGGTTGAGGTATCATGCAAAAAATGTGGTGCTCATCTTGGACATGTTTTTCCTGATGGCCCTGAACCAACAGGTTTAAGATATTGTATAAATTCTGCATCCTTAAAATTTAAGAAAATATAATCAATCCACTCATTATTAAATTAATGTTAATATTATTATTATGACAATAATGGGCATAGTAATTCCATCTCAAATTGAAAAAAAAGAGCTCGATAAAAATGCAAAGAAAATAAAAAGAAAAAAAGGTCAATATGCTCAGCAAAGACTATTTTTTAAACCCAGAACAAATCTAGATGGAAGAAAAAGGTATAAATGGGGTACAAATAAAGATGTNTACCCATCAAATGTTGCAAATCCGCTAACTTGNAANGTNCCTTCATTTGTTGATTTTGTCGAAACCAAAGAAACAAGATTTTTCTTCTATATGTTGGAGGATTGGGATTTTAATAGAAATGCTAGTCCNGTAGAGGAGGAGCTTANTTGTAGGGCATTNCTTCATTGGAGGCTCAGAATATTTACAGGTTCNGTTAATGAANAAGAGAAAAAAATAATTAAATTTTATTTAAAAACTGCTAGCAAAATAATNGATGATAGCATGCCCAGAAAAAATTTCTGGCCATATAAAGATGGATTAGTTCATGTATATGGTCAAAAAAANGATATGACTTATAAAAACAGAAATAAATTTGCAGACCATATAGATTTCAATAAAGAACAACCTTTTGTTTTTTTTAATTATTTTAATGAAACTAAGAACAAGCTTTCAAAATTTGAAAGAGAAATTTCTAGAGAAACAAGTTTAAACAAAAAAGAAGCTTACTGGACAAAAACATTNCAAGTTATTTANAAGAAGAGTGATTTACCTGATAAGATTTTCTTTAAGACGAGATTTAATTATCAAAATATAGATTTAGTAACCGCATCATATTTATCATGGAAACATAACAATATTGTTCCTCATAAAAAAGAACCCAANAAAGGGTTAGTTTCNGATTGGAAGCTTATCTACTCATTGTATAAAGAGTTAGATGCTTTNCATAAAAAATCCCCATCTCTTTTCTTGGATAATNAAATAATGGTGACAAGTATATAACATGACTGTTTTTAGATTGTATAACGGTTCTATAATGAAAGAGGAACTTGAAAATTATCATAAAAAAGATCATGCAAGAAGATACGGAACAAATGCAGAATATCAAAAGAGNTCTTTTAATTTAGGATGGNGAATTCAGCCTATTACTTCTACCAAAGGNAGAAAAAATTATAAATGGGGTNGCAACATATCAATTCATCCAGATAATTTAGCNAANCCTTTTACAAGAAGAGTCCCATCTTTAATAGATTTTTTACAAACTAAACAACCCAGATATTTATTTTATACATTAGAAGATTGGGAAATTGATAAAGGAAAAGAACTAACTATAGAATCTGATTTNATTATTAAAGCCGTTTTATACTGGAGATTGATGATCTTNACAAATAATTTAAATGAAAAAGAGAAAAAAATGGCAAAACATTTTTTAAAANNAGTTTCAAACATTTCGTATAATAAATTAAAAAAACAAAATTATTGGCTATATAAAGATGGTCTGATGCATGTCTATGATAATGATACTTTCAGTCTGAAAGAAAATATTTTTAACAAGATTTTATATTATGAATTATATTTAAATATTAAAGAAAATTTGAAAATTTATTTTAGAGAATCGGATACGATTACGGATATTAATTTGAAATATCAATATTGGGTAAAAGTCTATAAAACTCTTGAAAAAAATAAAATAAACAGATTTAAAAAATTACTAAGTTTTGTAGATTTTGANAATAAAGATGACATTCTAATACTTTTCCTGTTTATGAATCATATTTCTTTGAAGCCTGATAAATCTGAGCCATTACACAATGAAATTAACTATAAGGATTTTCATTGTTTTACAAAAAAATATTTAGACAACACTTCTTTTGATGACAACTTAATTGATAATATTTCTGTAACACTATCTAACTAGATTTAAATTTTTGATATTTATTGTATGTTTTTTATATGACTCTGACATATTTACTTGTAGCTTTAGGTGGATCATTAGGAGCTTTAACTAGATTTATAACAAATAATTTAGTATCGGTTGAGATTCCTGATAAGCCTTACCTATCTACTTTAATAGTAAACGTAATAGGATCAATATTATTAGGTTTTTTCTACTATGTATCTCATAGCTTAGAATTGAAACCAAACATCAGAGAATTTTTTGTTGTTGGTTATCTGGGATCTTTAACCACATTTTCTGCCTTTAGTTTTGAGTTTGTTCATATGCTGGACGAAAGGAGTTTTATGAAAGCCATTACTTATCTTTCTTTAAATTTAGTATTAGGATTTTTGTCAATTTATTTATTTTTGAGATTGATTAAAGATTTTTAAGATAAATATTTTACAGCTTTATTAATNCCNTCTATTGTTAACTCATACATTTTATTTTTAGATAAGTGTCTTATGTAATCAATAGATTGAGAATAGTCCCATTCTTCAGAATTAATAGGATTAAGCCAAGCTAATTTATTAAAATGATTTGTTAATATTCCGAAATAATATTCACCAGGTTTTTCGTTATAATGTTCNATCGATCCGTTNATATGTGTAACCTCATATATACCCATAGATGCATCACCAACTATGATGATTTTGTAGTCTTGCGAGTATTTATTGATAATTTCATATAAATTTATTGTCTCATTTCTTCTAGAATTATCTTTCCATACACCTTCATAGATAAAATTATGAAAATAAAAAAATTCTAAATTTTTAAATTCATATCTGGCTGCTGAGAAAAGCTCTTCACACATATTTATATATGGGTCCATAGATCCACCAATATCAAAAAATATTAAAACTTTAATTTGATTTTGTTTTTCTGGCCTGGTTTTAATATCTATAAATCCGCCGTTGTCTGCTGTTTTTTTAATTGTTTCTTCAAGATCAAGTTCTTCATTACCTTCAACTCTTGCAAATTTTCTAAGCTTTCTTAATGCTACTTTTATGTTTCTGGTTCCTACCTCTACATTATCATCTAAATTTCTATACTTCCTTTCGTCCCAAACTTTAGCAGCAGAAAAATTTCTATTACCATCTTGGCCAATTCTAATGCCGAACGGATTTGATCCATATGCACCAAAAGGTGAGGTTCCACCTGTACCAATCCATTTATTACCACCCTGATGTTTTTCCCTTTGTTCGTTAAAAGTTTCCATAAATTTTTTCATTAATTCTTCCAGATCTTCTAGAGATTTAATTTTATCACGTTGCTCTTTTGATAATGTTTTTTCAAATTGTTTTCTAAGCCACTCCTCAGGAATTTCGCCTTTCAAATACTCTAAATCTATGCTTTCTACACCTTTAAAAAAAATACCAAATGCTTTATCAAACTTATCATAGTATTTTTCATCTTTTACCATTATTGATCTGCTTAAAAAATAAAAATCTTCTGTTGATCTATTAATTAAATTTGAGTCTAAAGCTTTGATTAAATCCAAAAGCTCTTTGAGTGAAACATTTACGCCCGATTTTTTAACAGTATTAAAAAATTCTATTAGCATTTAATTTTCTCTTCTTAACATAAATCTCAANCTTTCAAGCATTTGGACATCTTGCTCATTTTTTAATAANGCTCCATGTANAGGGGGAATAGCTTTNGTTTGATCTCTTTCAAGAAGAATNTCTCTGGGTATATCATCTGANAGTAAAAGCTTAATCCAGTCNATTAATTCAGATGTTGAAGGATATTTCTTGAGATTTGGAACTTCACGGAGATCAAAGAAAACGCTCAATGCTTCTGACAGCAATTTTTTTTTAATTTTTGGAAAATGAACATTGACAATCTCTTCCATGGTTTTTTTGCTTGGAAAATTTATATAATGGAAAATGCATCTTCGTAAGAAAGCATCTGGTAATTCTTTTTCATTATTGGACGTTATGATAACAATTGGTCTATTTTTAGCAATAATATTTTCTTTTGTTTCATATACATAAAATTCCATTCTGTCGAGCTCTTGCAACAAATCGTTTGGAAATTCAATATCAGCTTTATCNATCTCATCGATTAATAAAACTACCTTNTCNTTCGCTGTGAACGCTTCCCATAGTTTACCTTTTACAATATAATTNGAGATTTCTTTTACTCTTGAATCNCCNAGTTGTGAATCTCTNAGACGAGTTATGGCATCATATTCGTATAGCCCCTGTTGAGCTTTGGTTGTTGATTTAATATGCCACTTAATTATCTCAGTATCTAGTGCTTTCGATATTTCTTCAGCTAAAAGAGTTTTTCCTGTTCCAGGCTCACCCTTAACCAACAACGGTTTTTCTAATGTTATCGCAGAGTTTACTGCTAGTTCTAAATCTGGTGTTGTTACATAATCTTTTGTAGATGTAAATTTTTTCATATAATTATTATAATTGTTAATCAAAAATTAAAAAACTATAAATAAAAAAAGGTAATATTAAGAAATGATTGATAAAGATATAAATTCTGCCAGACAAAAAAGAAANAGTTCTGAAGCTAGATCAAGTTTAATGGTTTTCCCAAATGATACCAATGATTTTGGGACTATGTATGGTGGAAGATTAATTGAATTAATGGATATGGTTGGTGGGATTTGTGCACGAAGATATACTGGAACTAAGGCTGTAACTGCATCAATTGAAGATATGCAATTTTATAAGCCTATTAATAAAGGGGATATTATTGAAATTACTTCTCGCGTAATCTGGACGGGTACAAAATCCTTAATTGTTAAAACAAAAGTGACCAAAGAGGAGTATACTGAAGAAAAAATAGTTTGTTCTAGAGCTTATTTTTGCTTCGTGGCTATCGATAAAAAAGGTTCACCGGTTGTTGTTCCGGAACTCATTGTTGAGAGNCTAAATGACAAAAAGAATTACTCAATTGGTGAAGAAATTAGAAAAAGACAAAAACTAGAAGAGAAAAGGTTCCAAATAGAGTTAAAAGAGAATCTGTAATTAAATGATTAATTTTAATTTTATTTACTGGGATTTTTCACCATATATTTATTATTCAGATTTATTTCATATCAGAANTTATTCNATATTGTTTGGTCTTGGTATTCTATATGTTTACTTAAAAACAATAAAAGTATTACCAGCNAAAAAATATCAATTAGAAAGTTTTTTATTTAAAACAATTATNTTCACTATATTATTTTCTAGAATTTTTCATTGTATTTTTTATCAATTTGACTATTATTCAANTAATTTATTAGAAATNTTTCTTCCCATAAATATTAATGAAATGACNTTTNCAGGGTATCAGGGNTTATCAAGCCATGGTGGAATATTTGGTCTATTNTTTTCTTTCATTTTTTTAGACAAAAAAGTTTTTNATATTAATGAAAAATTAAAAATTTTTGATATTNTGATCTATCATTCTTTAATATTAATGNCCTTAATNAGAATNGGTAATCTCTTTAATTCAGAAATAGTTGGTAAAGAATGCTTCCNATTCTTTTGCTTTGTTTTTCCTGCTTATGATTTAACACCAAGATATCCTACACAATTATTTGAGGCCATNATTTATCTCTCTATATTTTTTATANTTAAATTTCGTTNTGAATCGNTATTTAATAAATTATNACCNGGTTTTATTTCAATTTTAATATTAATTTTAATATCATTGTCGAGATTTNTTATTGAATTTTTAAANGTTTCTAATACAAATACAGANCTCGGTTTTTTAAATATTGCTCAANTATTAACNATAATGATGGCTTGTCTTGCTTTAATAATATTTTTTAAAATCAAAACAAATTTGTTTAAATAAAATATTAAGTAGATAAGATATTCATTATGAGTTCTCCAAAGTTTAATTTTAATAAAGAATTGTTAGAGAGATTTATCAAAACAGCACAGCCTTATTTTTTGCCTATTTCTGTTAATAATTCAAGATGGAAGCTGATAGCTCTTATTGCTTTGGCTATTCTCTCAGTTATTTCTATAAGCCATTTCTTTTTAATTTTTCTAGGTTTTATTTTAGAGATAGTATTTCCAACTTTTATAAATGAATTAGCCCCACAATTCAAAGTTTATGTAGATGGTCTTAAAAATAATGGTCTTGTAATAATATCTTTAATTATATTGTCTTTATCTTCATATTATTTTTTTATCAATCTAAAAAATATTGGAAAAAATTTAAGACCATGGGTATTACTTTTTACAATTATTCTATTATTATTTTCAGTAACTGGACTGAATGTAGGGCTTAGTTATATATTTAGATTTCTTGACACTTCTTTAAACACAAGAGAAGAGGCAGTTTTTTGGGAATTTTTATGGGTTTATGGAATAGTGGTTTTAATTGCTGTTCCAATAATTGCCTCATACAGATTTACCAGATTAAAATTTGGTAGATATTGGAGAGAGTGGCTAACTGACAACTTCCTATCGCGTTACTTTCAAAATAGGTGTTATTATCTTTTAGACTCTAATTCTAATATTTCCGAAATAGATAATCCTGATCAAAGGATTTCAGAAGACATAAAATATTTTACATCTGTTACTTTAGATTTTTTAATTGATACACTTTATGCAATCTTAACAGTGGTCTCTTTTAGTGCAATTTTATGGTCAATATCTAAAACATTAACTCTGGGTTTAATAATCTATGTTTTTATAGGCACTTGGATTGCTGTTTTGACAGGAAAACGAATGATCAGAATTTATTATGATCAATTGAGACTTGAAGCTGACTTTAGATATAGCATGGTTCATGTTCGTGATAATTCTGAGTCAATTGCTTTTTACAGAGGTGAAAGAAAAGAAATAAAAAATATATTAAAAGTATTTTCTAAAGCCTTAATTAATTTTGATCTATTAATTATTTGGCAGTCGATAATAGATTTATTTCAATTTATGTATTCAAATTTAATGAGATTCCCAGTTTATATCCTAGTGGCACCTCTATACTTTGCCAATGAAATTGATTTTGGAACTATAACTCAAGCATGGATTGCTTTTTTTCAAGTATTTGGTGCATTATCAATTGTAACTAATCAGATTGAGAATATATCTGCTTTTTCTGCAAGCATATTTAGGCTAGGAAATTTTGATAATGCTATGAATGAAATTCCATTGAATGAAGAAAATAATAGGAATAAGATAAATTATAAATTATCTGACAAAATTTCGTTAGAAAAATTATCATTAATGACTCCTGGCAGCAATAAATTTATTATAAATGAATTAAGCCTAAATCTTGAAGATAATAATTTATTAATTAAGGGGCAAAGTGGTGTAGGTAAAAGCTCTTTGTTAAGAGCAATTGCAGGGATTTGGACTCTAGGAAAGGGGAGTGTTATCAAGCCTGACTATTCAAAAATTATGTTTTTACCTCAAAAACCTTATATGAATTTAGGCTCTCTGGAAGAGCAGTTAAGTTATCCAAAATCAAAGGGTGAATTTTCATATGAAGAAATTAATAATTCATTAACTAAAGTATCACTTGAGCATTTAATCAAAGAACATGGTTTAGACTCAGTTAAAGATTGGTCTAGAATATTATCAGTTGGTGAACAACAGAGATTAGGATTTGTGAGAATATTATTAAATAAACCAAATATAGTTATTTTAGATGAATCTACAAGCGCTTTAGATGAAATGAATGAAAAAAATGCTTATAAGCTTTTATTAGAAAATTCCATAAAATATATTAGTGTGGGGCATAGGCCGAATTTAATTGAATATCATCAACTTTCCTTAACCTTATTTGAGGANGGTACACACAAAATTGAAAAAATTTAAAAAATATTTGACATNAAATATTAAATGAGTTTAAATAAAGTCCTATGAAAGTTGTTAGCTCTATCGGATCGATGAAAAANAGACACCCNGATTGTCAAGTTGTTAAACGTCGTGGAAGAATATATGTTATTTGTAAATCTGACCCAAGATTTAAAGTACGACAAGGATANAAGAAAAAAAGAAATAAGCTTTAATATATGTTCCCCATAGGATTGTAAATTAATTCATATATGCCATTACTTTCATCAATTATTATGTGCTTATATTCCCCAGATGGAAATTTCTCCTCTAGCCAGCCATTAGCCTGCTCTAAACTTGCTTCTTGAGCTTTGATATCGAAATTCAATGGATCAATGTTAGCAATCGAAATTGTTTTTTGTATTGCATTATCATATGATTCTGCATCTACTAAAAGCTCCTTTGNAAATTGTTTTGTAAATTTATTAAATATTTCAACAAAGTATGGTGTATGTTTAATTGCCATCATATAAATTTATACTATATATTCTTATTCGTAAAATTAGTCCTCGTAGTTAAANGGATATAACAAGGGATTCCTAATCCCTAGTTTCGGGTTCGAATCCCGGCGAGGGCATAAAAAATTAAATTTCTTGACATATTACATTTTAAAATAAAAAATATTTTTATGCTTAAATCTCAGTTAGAAGAAAAAATTTCAAGTATTTTTAAATTTGAAAGTGAAACCTCGCAAAAAATTGTTGATACTTTAATAGGTTATATGTCCTCAGCTATATCTAATAATGATAGAATTGAAATAAGAGGATTTGGCAGTTTTTTTAAAAAAAAATACAAATCTTATACTGGAAGAAATCCTAAAACTGGAGATCAAGTTAATGTCCCAGAAAAAGTTCTGCCTTTATTTAGACCAAGTAAAGAATTATTGAATAAACTTAACGATTCAAAATGATTAATCTTGAATTAAAAATATATCCTGATGAGTTATTAAGAAAAGTTTCGCAGGAAGTTAAAAATATTGATCAAAAATTGTCAAATATTTATGATCAAATGCGCATTTTAATGGATAAAGAAAAAGGTATTGGTTTGGCGGCTCCCCAAATAGGAATAAATGAAAGATTTTTTATATCTAAGGATTTTTCAGATGATTCTGACAAAGCAATTATTTTCATTAATCCTGAGATAATTGAGGCAGAAGATATTGTTGAGTCAAAAGAAGGATGCTTAAGTATTCCCGGTTATTATGATTACATAAAAAGAAACAATAAAATATTAGTATCTTATTTTGATCTATCTGGAAAAAGCAAAAAAAAAGAATTTTTAGATATGCAGTCCATTGTTTTTCAGCACGAGCTTGACCATTTAGATGGCATCCTCTTTCCTGATAGACTTCCAAAAATAAGAAAAGATATTTTTTTTAAGAAAATTGATAAAGAATTTAAAAAATAAAATTTATTTGTTTGGACTTAGTTTCTTAGATAACTTGTTTTTAATCTTTATCGCCTCATTAGATAATTTTGAATTATCAGATGCAAGCAGGAAGCGCTCGAGTCCACCGAGCTTATTTAATGTTCTCATTGTACTAGCAGCTATTTTGACTTTAAATCTTTCACCCAAAGTTGTACTGTTCAATGTGACCGAATGTATATTAATATTAAATCTTCTTTTAGTTTTATTATTAGCATGACTTACATTATTTCCAGTCATAAACCTTTTACCAGTTAAAAAACAAACTTTTGACATAATATGCTCCGATTTAAAGTACTTATACTACCTAGATAATCTTATCAAAACAATTTTTTTGTATCTTTTTAAATTAATTTAAATAAAATGTAATTAATGACAAATTTATCAAAACCCGAAATAAACCCTTTCATTGTTATGGAAATTCTTGAAGAAGCTCAAAAATTGGAGAGGTCAGGAAAAGAAATTATTCATCTGGAGATAGGTGAACCAACTCAAGAAGTTGATGAAAAAATAGTTAAAAATGGATTAAAAGCCTTAAAAGAAAAAAAGTATAAATATTCCAGCAGTCTTGGTATTCCTGAATTAAGAAAATTGATATCAGAGGATTATAAAACTAATTTTAATTTAAATATTGAACCTGAAAGAATAATTGTAACTAGTGGGAGCTCTGCAGCTATTTTACTTGCAATCTTATCATCAACTAAAATTAACGAAGAAATAATCATTATTGATCCACATTATCCTTGCTACCCACAAATTATAAAAATTCTTGGGAGAACTATCAAGATCTTTAAAACCTTCGAGGCCGAAAATTATCAAATTGATGTTAATAAGTTAAAAAAAATAATATCAAACAAAACGAAGTCTTTAATTGTAAATTCTCCTGCTAACCCCACAGGCGTATCTCAATCAGATTATATTTTAAAAAAAATAAGCAAACTCAATATCCAAATTATTAGTGATGAAATATATCAAGGACTCAGTATTGATTATCCGCTAAATACGATCCTTAAACATGACCCAATTAATTCGATTGTAGTTAATGGATTCTCAAAATATTACTCTATGACAGGCTGGAGGCTAGGGTACCTTATAATGCCAAAAACATTAATTAGATATACTCAAAAATTACAGCAAAATATGTTTATTTGTGCACCAACTATATCTCAACATGCTGCTATTGGTTGCTATAAAATATCAAAAAAAAGTAAAGACCTTTTGATAAAGAATTATAAAAAAAACAGAGACTTTTTAATCAAAGAATTAAGGAAAATGAATATAAGTGTTAATTATAAGCCTGATTCAGCTTTTTATATTTTTTGTGATATGAGCAATTATACAAAAAATTCCTTAAATTTATGTAAAGATATATTAGATAAAGTTGGCCTTGCCTTAGCACCTGGTATTGATTTTGGTAAAGATTACAAAAAATTTATAAGAATTTCGTATGCATCAACATTTTCAGACATAAAAAAAGGGATGATACTTCTTGATAGTTATTTAAAAAAATATATGAAATAGATTNTGTATGGTTTAATCTTTATGTATGAGTANNAATAAATTANTTTTCGCTAATTGGAAAATGAATTTAGANATTAATTCAAGNAATAAATTANTAAAAGAAATTTTAGATAGAAATTTAAATTATGAAAATATTGATGTTGTCATTGCNCCTCCATTTGTTTACTTNTCAGAAATAAATAATATGCTNATTAATTCTAGATTAAAATTATCCGCTCAAAATGTTTTTTATAATGATAATGGTGCATTTACAGGTGAGATCTCACATGAAATGCTAAAAGACTTAGGATGTAGCTGGGTAATGATAGGTCATTCAGAAAGGAGGATCCATCTTTTTGAAACAAATGAGATGGTAAATAAAAAAATTATATTCAGTTGCAAAAAAAGTTTTAATATAATTTTTTGTGTCGGTGAATCAAATGAAGAAAAACAAAAAGGAAAAACTTTTGAGATAATAAAAAATCAAATTAGTGAATCACTAAAAGGTGTCGATGATAAATTTCTCCATAAAATTGTTGTTGGATATGAACCTATTTGGGCAATTGGATCTGGAATTATACCAGATTTAAAAGATATTCAAGAGACTCATAATGTTATAAATCATCATCTAAAAGAAATTTATCCTAATTCTGATAACTTACCCAGAATTGTTTACGGTGGAAGTGTAGATAATTCTAATATTGATTCTATAATGTCATTAAAAAATGTCGACGGAGTTTTGGTTGGCAGTGCCAGTCTAGATTGTAAAAAATTTTGTGATATTGTATTAAGTGTTGGAAAGCAAAATGATTGAAACTATTAAAGAGAGTCTTATAATTTTTCATGCTGGTGTTTCAATTCTGCTAGTCTTATGTGTCCTTTTTCAGCCTTCAAAAACAGATGATTTAGGATCAATGTTTGGTGGATCTTCAGAATCTGTTTTTGGTGCAGATTCATCTTCATTTTTAAGAAAATTAACAATTTGGCTAGGAGTCATTTTCTTTGTCACTAGCTTAACATTAGGCTTTATATACTTAAAATATGATAAAAAAACTGTTATTGAAGAAAAAGTAAGATCTATCGAGAAGCAAGAAGAAGTATCCGACATAGATTAAACTTCCCAAACAATACTTCCTAGACCGCTAATGTCCAGATGTTGATATTGATATTTGATTAGTTAACATAAAAAAATATAGTAGGAGGTGACTAAAAATGCCATATGTAATTGCAGAACCTTGTGTTGATGTGAAAGACAAATCATGTGTTGAAGCTTGTCCTGTGGACTGTATATATGAAATTGATGACCAGTTAGTTATTAATCCTGAAGAGTGTATTGATTGTGGAGCATGTGTAGATCCATGTCCCGTAAATGCAATCTCACATGAGGACGAATTGCCAGATAAGTGGTCTTCTTTTATTGAAAAAGCTTCAAGCGTGAGTTACGAAGACTTAAGTCCAGCTCAAAGAAAGGGTTGATTTAATGGATATTTCTAATCTTCATGAAAATTTAAATTTTATTTTTCATGATAGTTTAGATGAGTTAGTCTATGAATCTGATTTTGAGTTACTTGTAAAACTCATTTTATCTCCAAGAGCTAACGAAAATATAGTTAATAAGATAGGAAATTTGCTAGTCAGTAAATTTCCTAATATAAAAGATTTATATAATGCTAATCTCACATCAATAGAAAAAATAGTTAGACCTATCGGATATTATCATCAAAAATCTCTAAGATTAAAAAGTGCATCAGACCTTATCATTAGTAAATTTGAAGGTCATATTCCAAAAAAATATTCAGATCTAATTCAAATACCTGGAATAGGTGATAAATGTGCTAAGAAATATTTAAGCTTAATTAATAAAGCTCATTATATAATAATAGATGCACATTTAATTAGAGTATTGACTAGATTAGATTTAATTTCGTCAGATTTTTCATATACTCAGATTGAAAATTTTATAAAATCTAATTTAAAAAACTCAAATTACACTGATTTTTCAAATCTTTTAAATTTATTTGGAAGAGATTTTGCAAATCTAGGAAGCCTCAGTGTATAAAATGCCCTTTTAAAAATTTTT
>NZXA02000027.1 GCA_002697665.2 bacterium | reverse complement strand
CTGATTCTGGTCAAAACGAAGTTAAAATGACAAATTTCAAAAAAGATACAGATAAGTCAGATTTTGTTTTTACTCAAGAGACTGTATTTGATGCTTTAAAGAATGTTATGGATCCAGAGCTACCTGTAAGTATTGTTGATCTAGGGCTAATATATTCTGTTGAAACTGCTGATAACAATATCAGTATCAAAATGACACTTACTACTCCTGGCTGCTCTATGGGAAGTGCAATTTCTAAACAAGCTGAAAATGTACTTTATGCCCTAGGAGCAAAAAATGTTTTAATAGAAATAGTATGGGATCCACCATGGAATCCTAATATGATGAGTGATGAAGCAAAACAAAAACTTGGTATGTAAAAATATGCTAGATAAAGAAAAAGTATTAACAATTCTAAAAGATGTAAATTTTCCAGGTTTTACAAGAGATATTGTTTCCTTTGGAATCATAAAGAATGTTGATTTCATTGAAAAAAAAACTGTAATCTACATTGAACTACCCAAAGAAGACGAAGAGGTTGCAAAAAAAATTGCAGTTGCAATCAACAATGCTTTTTCTCGCGAAGGTTACGATTTACCACAATTTGAATTCTCAGTTTTTAAAAAAGCTAACGGTCAAACACCTTCAGATAATTCTCAAAACATTAAACTGCCAAAAATTGATAAATATCTAGCAGTTGCAAGTGGGAAAGGTGGTGTAGGTAAATCTACTGTTGCAATCAATTTAGCAATTGCTTTTTCTAAGAAAATCAAAAATATAGGCCTGATGGATGCAGATATATGGGGCCCAAGTATACCTATGATGTGTGGTATCAATACTAAACCCATGGCAACAAAAGATGAGAAGATAATCCCAATTGAAAAGTTCAATATTAAAATGATGTCCATAGGATTCTTACTCGGAGAAGAGGATACAGTTATTTGGAGAGGCCCTATGGTGCATGGTGCTATTAAACAATTCATAGAAGACGTCGAATGGGAGGGAGTAGATAATTTAGTTGTTGATTTACCCCCTGGTACTGGAGATGCACATTTATCATTAATTCAGACAGTGCCTTTATCAGGTGGCGTAATAGTAACAACCCCTCAAGATGTTGCTCTGTTAGACGTAAAAAGGGGGATCCAAATGTTTAAAAAACTAGATGTTCCTGTATTAGGTATTATTGAGAATATGAGCTATCTGCAAGATGGAGATAAAATCATAGATATTTTTGGCAGAGGTGGCGGAAAAGCAATTGCCGAAAAATTTGAGGTTCCATTTTTAGGAGAAATACCCATTGATCCAGAAATTCGAAAAGGTGGTGACAACGGTCAACCAATAGTTTATGCTGACCCAGAATCTAAAACTTCAAAAGCTTTTACTAAAATTGCTGAAACTATTATGGAAAATTTATAATTTAAGTATTAAAATATTATTATGTCTTCAAATCAATCAATAATGGATTTTTCAAATATAGTTTTATCCTATGCTGTAAATGCTACAATCCACCTTGGTCTAGCACCGGATCCAAGTACTGGTAAAATTGAGACTGATTTAAATAGAGCTAAGGATTTAATTGATATACTTGATACACTTAAACAAAAAACTACAGGAAATTTAACTGATAGTGAATTAAAAGTAATGGATGAAACTTTATCAAATCTAAAAATGCTATATGTTAAAGCTACAACAGATGAAACTGAAACTAAATAATCTTAGCAATTTTTTTTAATATTTTATATCTGTTATCAATTTCCTGCTTAGACAAATTAAATATTTTATTAGTTCCGAAACTTTCAATAGTAAAAGAAGCAATTGCACTACCGTAAATCATACCCAAGAGAATATTTTTTTTGTCAAAAGAATTTACGTTATTTAAAAAACTAAATAACCCTCCAGCAAAGCTATCACCAGCTCCAGTAGGATCTATCATATTAGCAAATGGGTAGCATGGAATCCAATTCAAGCTATTTCTTGTTGCAAGAAGAGATCCCGAACTTCCTTTTTTAACAACTAAAAATTTAATTGGATACCTATTAAAAATATATTCCAATGATTTTTCAAGTGATTTCTTTTTGGTTATTAGGCTAAGTTCTAGTTCATTTATAGTTAATAAATTAATTCTTTTAAAAGCCTTATCTAATGATTTTCTTTTTGAATTTATCCAAAAATTCATTGTATCCATACCTATAAATTTTTTGGAATCCAAACTATCCAAAACTTTATTCTGCAAATCAGGATCGATATTTGCCAAAAAAACTATTTTATTTTTTATTTTGTAAGAGCTTGGAATAATTGGTTGGAAATTTTCAAAAACATTTAAGTTTGTAAATCTTGTCTCTGGATCTTCAGAAATTGATTTATATTTTCCACCCCAAGAAAAAGTTTTTCCGTCTTTTATAAGCAAGCCTGACGTATCTATGCTCTTCTTATTGAGTTCCTTAAAAAAATTTTTTGAAAAATCCTTTCCTACCACTGANACGATTCGGGGGTTTGACCTGAAGCAAGCAGCTAAAGAAAAGTAAATACATGAGCCACCAATAATTCGAGTCTTCTTACCTTTTGGTGTTTCAATATCATCAAATGCAGTTGAACCAACCACTATAATAGACATAATATGACCTCCATTAATTTAAGATAAAAGATATTTTCTAATGATCGCAGACAATTTNTCTAAAGAGTCCTCTTTTATTGAATCTAATGAAGATATTATAGACCCCTTAAGNGCATTCTCTATATATGAATCTTTAACTAAATCAAAATCGTCTGTAGCAGTCTTAAGAATTTGTTTCGCATTCGAAATATTTCTGTTCATAGTTTCAATAACTTGATCAACTGTAACAGATTCATGATCTTCATGCCAACAATCATAATCGGTACTGAGAGCTAAAGTTGAATAACAGATTTCTGCTTCTCTTGCTAACTTAGCCTCTGGCATATTTGTCATTCCGATCACATCNGCTCCCAAAGATCTATAAAAATTACTTTCAGCTAAAGATGAAAATTGAGGACCTTCAATACAAATATAAGTTCCACCCATTTTAAAATCTATATCTAAAAGCTTGCAGGTCTCAGCTAAGTGAGATGATAATTTTTCGCTTACAGGTTTAGCCATTGAAACATGTGCAACTATTCCTTCATCAAAAAAAGTAGATTCTCTTTGTTTAGTAAAGTCAATGAACTGATCGGGCAAGACAATCGTTCCTGGATTTATCTCCTCTTTTAAACTTCCGACTGCGGAAACGGATATTATCCAATCNACNCCTAAAAATTTGAGTGCATAAATGTTNGCTCTATAATTTATTTNAGAAGGAGATATAAGATGGCCTCTGCCATGACGAGATAGAAAAAAAATTTCATTCTCACCACTTTGGGTTTTAAGTATAGATGATGATGTTTCACCCCANGGTGTTACAATGTTCTGCTCTTCCGCCTCTGAAGGATTATCTATGTCATAAAGACCGCTTCCACCTATTATCGCAATTTTCAAGCCAAATCTCCTATATTTTAATTTCAGAATAGTTTATCAGCAAAAAAATATTTTTATATATTTTGATTATTTTTAGATGTGTGATAATATTAATTTCCAAAATTCCCATGAGTATTTTAGTTAATAATGATACCAAATTAATCGTTCAAGGTATAACCGGAAGCCAAGGTCTCTTTCATGCAACTCAGTGTAGGGAATATGGAACTAATGTCGTTGGNGGTGTTACGCCTGGGAAAGGTGGAACAGAAGTAGAAGGTTTTGAAGTATTTGATTCNGTAGNTGATGCNCGNAAAGCCAANGCAGCTAATACCAGNCTTATTTTTGTGCCAGCTGCATTTGCCCCTGATGCAATTCTTGAAGCTACTGANGCAGGCATTGAACTTATAATCTGTATAACTGAAGGNATACCAACCAATGATATGGTTAGTGTAAAAAAGGTCGTTGATGCATCTTCATCAACATTAATTGGTCCAAATTGCCCAGGAGTCATTACACCTGGTCAAGCAAAAGTTGGAATAATGCCAGGATATATTCATAAAGAAGGAAATATAGGAATTATCTCCAAGAGCGGAACACTCACTTATGAAGCCGTCTGGCAATTAACTCAATTAGGTATTGGGCANTCTAGTTGCGTTGGAATTGGTGGAGATCCTATTATAGGATCCACATTCATTGATATCTTAGAGCTTTTCAATAACGACCCCGAGACAGAAGGGGTAATAATGATTGGTGAAATTGGTGGTAGTGCTGAACAAGAGGCTGCTCATTGGATAAAAGATAATTTTAAAAAACCTGTTGCTGCGTTTATTGCCGGGGCTACCGCTCCTAAAGGTAAAAGAATGGGCCATGCTGGTGCAATTGTATCTGGAAGTTCTGGCTCGGCTGAAGAGAAAAAAGCTGTTCTAGAATCTGTCGGNATAAAAGTTTCTCCAAGTCCTGCTGAAATGGGTGAAACACTTAANTCTCTTTTATAATTTTAACTTTGTTATAATATTTTAGTGAATCAAAATTCTATACTTATTGATTGTCATCAAGATATAGCATATTCTGTCAGAGCTAATAGAAGACTCTTTGAAGAAAATATTGATAATCTAATGATCTCATATGATTCATTAATTAATTCAAAAATAAATATTATTTTTTCAACTATTTTTGTTTCCCATAGAAGAAAAAATGCACATTACGATGAAGCACTTGCTCAAATAAAGCTGTATGAAAGTATTTTTAAAAAATATAAAAACTTTTATCATTTGAAAAATTCACAATCATTAAAAAAAATTAATACAAAAAAGATTGGACTTTATTTTTTAATGGAAGGTGCTGAGCCAATTAATAAAATTAAAGATTTAAGCACTTTTTATAAAAAGGGAGTTAGAACAATCGGACTAACGTGGAATGATGAAAATAAGTATGCATTTGGTGTTTCAAAAGATGGTCCCTTAAAAAAAGATGGAATTAAATTAATTAATAAAATGAATGACTTAGGTATATCTTTAGACCTCTCCCACTTNTCGGAAAAAAGTTTTAATAGAGCTATAAAAGAAACTAAATTAATACCAATAGCTACTCATTCAAACTGTAAAAAAATTAGAAGGCACGAAAGAAACCTAACAAATAGACAATTAAAGAATATTTCAGATCTTGGGGGTGTTATTGGGATAGTTTTATATAACAAATTTATAACATCTAAAAAAGATGTTTTTATTTCAGATATTTTTCCACACTTTAAAAATTTATTAAATATTTGCGGCGAAGATCATATAAGCTTAGGATCTGACATCGATGGAGCTCCAATAAATGATTTCCCCCACGAAATTAGAAAGCCATCAGATTTTGAGAAAATAAGTGATATGTTAAAAAAAAATAAAATAAAATCAAAAATCATTGATAAATTCTTAGGACAGAATATTTTAAGAGTTTTGAATGAAAATCTAAAAGATAAATAATAAATAATTTAGGTAATAAATCTTTACAAAATACAAAAGAATATAAAAAATTTAATAGCTAGAGAATNTANTAAATAAGTNATCTTAAGTAATTTAAAAATTTAAAAGAAGGCAATAATAAAAAATGAATAAGTATTTACATACTTCGTAATTAAGGCTCACGACCGATTAGTACACATTAGCTGAATTTCTTACGAAACTTACACACTGTGCCTATCAAACTCGTAGTCTTCGAGTGGTCTTAAGGAACCTAATGGTTCGGGAGAAATAATCTTGAGGCAGGTTTCCCACTTAAGATGCTTTCAGCGGTTATCCTTTCCAAACGTAGCTACCCAGCAATGCAGTTGGCACCACAACTGGTACACTAGAGGTTTGTTCACTCAGGTCCTCTCGTACTATGAGCAACCCCTCTCAATTCTCCTTCGCCCGTTGTAGATAGGGACCGAACTGTCTCACGACGTTCTGAACCCAGCTCGCGTACCGCTTTAATGAGCGAACAGCTCAACCCTTGGGACCTTCTACAGCCCCGGGATGCGATGAGCCGACATCGAGGTATCAATCCGCGCCGTCGATGTGAACTCTTGGGCGCGATTAATCTGTTATCCCCGGCGTACCTTTTATCCGATGATCGATGGCCCTCCCACTTGGAAGCCACCGGGTCACTATGTCCTACTTTCGTACCTGCTCGATTTGTCAATCTCACAGTCAAGCTCTCTTGTGCCATTACACTCGACGCCTGGTTTCCAATCAGGCTGAGAGAACCTTTGAGCGACTCCGTTACTCTTTAGGAGTCAACCGCCCCAGTCAAACTACCCGCCTAACATTGTCCTCAATCCGGATAACGGATTAAAGTTAGAATCCTAACATCAAAAGGGTGGTATTTCACCAACGACTCCAGCCCAACCAAAATTGAACTTTCATAGTCTCCCACCTATCCTACGCATTTAACATCAAAATCCAGTGCTAGGTTATAGTAAAGGTGCACGGGGTCTTTCCGTCCCACAACGGGAAGCTGGCATCTTCACCAGCACTACAATTTCGCTGAGATTATGGCCGAGACAGTACAGAAGTCGTTACGCCATTCATGCGGGTCGCTAATTAGACGACAAGGAATTTCGCTACCTTAGGACCGTTATAGTTACGGCCGCCGTTTACTGGGGCTTCGGTTCTAAGCTTCTCCCGAAGGATAACCCATCCCCTTAACCGTCCAGCACCGGGCAGGCGTCAGCCCGTATACATCCCCTTGCGGGTTAGCACAGGCCTGTGTTTTTGGTAAACAGTCGCTTCCATCATTTCAGTGACACCTATTTCAGCTCCAGATGCAAGATCTTTCACCTAATATAGGTACTCCTTATCCCGAAGTTACGGAGCTATTTTGCCGAGTTCCTTGGCCATAATTATCTCAAACACCTTGGTATACTCTACCCGCGTACGTGTGTCCGTTTACAGTACGAGCACCTGTTAATCAAAATTTAGAGGTTTTTCTAGGAAGCATGGAATCAATCACTTTATGAGGCCTAGGGCCTCTCGTACTCACTTCTCAGACTATAAAAGAAACGGATTTGCCAATTTCTTAATCCTACGAGCTTGAACCGTGTAATCCAAAACACGGATGATCTATCCTTCTCCGTCACCCCATCACTCCTAACAGGTGGTACAGGAATATTAACCTGTTTTCCATCGACTACGCCTTTCGGCCTCGCCTTAGGTCCCGACTAACCCTGGGAGGACGAGCCTTGCCCAGGAACCCTTACGCTTACGGTGAAGTGGATTCTCACCACTTTTATCGCTACTCATGCCAGGATTCTCACTTCTTAACAGTCCACATCTCCTTACGGTAATGCTTCATTCCATTAAGAACGCTCCCCTACCACTGTATGTAAACATACAATCCGCATCTTCGGTATTAGACTTAGCCCCGATTCATTTTCGGTGCAAATTCTCATCGACCAGTGAGATGTTACTCTATCTTTAAAGGATGGCTGCTTCTAAGCCTACCTCCTGGCTGTCTATGAAAACTCACGTCCTTAACCACTTAGTCTAAATTTGGGGACCTTAGATTGCGATCTGGGTTGTTTCCCTCTCGTCTATGGACCTTAGCACCCATAGACTGACTCCCATGCTACTATCTCTGGTATTCGGAGTTTGATAGGGTTTGGTAAGTCTTTCGACCCCCTAGTCCAATCAGTGCTCTACCCCCAGAGGAGAACGCATGAGGCTATACCTAAATATATTTCGGGGAGAACCAGCTATCACGGAACTTGATTAGCCTTTCACTCCTAACCACAGGTCATCCAAGAAGTTTTCACCCTTCAATGGTTCGGGCCTCCACATCAGTTTCCTGATGCTTCACCCTGCCCATGGCTAGATCGTCCCGCTTCGGGTCTAACTCCATTAACTAGCGCCCTATTAAGACTCGCTTTCGCTACGACTACACCTATCGGCTTAATCTTGCTAATGAAGATAAGTCCCTGGCCCATTATGCAAAAGGTACGCAGTCAGGCATTTTTGAGTAAACTCAAACATAGCCCTCCTACCGCTTGTTGGCAGACAGTTTCAGATTCTATTTCACTCCCCTAACAGGGGTTCTTTTCACCTTTCCCTCACGGTACTAGTCCACTATCGGATGATGACACGTATTTAGCCTTGGAAGGTGGTCCTCCCAGATTCAAACAGAATTTCACGTGTTCCGTTCTACTCGGGAAATTGAAACAGAGACAAGACATTTTAATTCACAGGGCTATCACCTTCTAGGGCATGCTTTCCCAAACATTTAAAATAATATCTTGCTTTGTAACTCTGTTGATTTATTGTGGTAAATCATTTCAACTCCCACGACCATGTAAATGCAACGCCCACAAGCTTACACATCTACAATTTAGGCTGTTCCCATTTCGCTCGCCACTACTTTGGGAATCTCGGTTGATTTATTTTCCTGGAGGTACTGAGATGTTTCACTTCCCTCCGTTCGCTTCATATAGCTATGAATTCACTACATGATAATTGAGGTTTACTCAATTAGGTTTTCCCATTCGGAAATCTCCGGTTATAACGCTTGTTAACAGCTTACCGAAGCTTATCGCAGTTTTCCACGTCCTTCATCGCCGTTCATCACCAAGGCATCCGCTATCCGCCATATGTAACTTAATTACGAAGTACATATGTACTTATCCATTTCACCAAGGATCTTTGATTAATAATTATAATTAATCTCAATCAATATTTATTGCCTTCTCTTAAATTTTCAAATAACTCTGTTTTATAAACAAAAAAGATGAGAGTTCTGGAGGTGATCGGGATCGAACCGACGACCTCCTGCTTGCAAAGCAGGCGCTCTCCCAACTGAGCTACACCCCCCTGTAATTCAGAGCTCTATCTTATGGGCCTAGGTGGACTCGAACCACCGACCTCACCCTTATCAGGGGTGCGCTCTAACCAGCTGAGCTATAGGCCCCGCTGAAGTTGAATGTTTAGAAGAAGACACGTGAAAAGTATCGAGCACTGGAATACTCCAGTTTAAGGAGGTGATCCAGCCGCACCTTCCGGTACGGCTACCTTGTTACGACTTCACCCCAATCACCAACCTTACCTTAGAAACCTGCCTCCCAAAAGGGTTAGCCCAGCTGCTTCGGGTAAGACCGACTTTCGTGGTGTGACGGGCGGTGTGTGCAAGACCCGGGAACGTATTCACCGCGGCATAGCTGATCCGCGATTACTAGCGATTCCAACTTCATGCAGGCGAGTTGCAGCCTGCAATCCGAACTGAGACAGACTTTGATGAGATTAGCTCCCCCTCGCGAGTTCGCAACCCGTTGTATCTGCCATTGTAGCATGTGTGTAGCCCAGGACATAAGGGCCATGATGACTTGACGTCGTCCCCTCCTTCCTCTAGTTTCAAACCAGCAGTTTCACCAGAGTGCCCACCCGAAGTGATGGCAACTGATAATAGGGGTTGCGCTCGTTACCGGACTTAACCGGACACCTCACGGCACGAGCTGACGACAGCCATGCAGCACCTGTGTAAACCAATTTAAGCAAGCTCAAATTCACTCCACGCTTTCACGCAAGCTTATGCTTACATGTCAAGCCCTGGTAAGGTTCTTCGCTTAGCATCGAATTAAACCACATGCTCCACCGCTTGTGCGAGTCCCCGCCAATTCCTTTGAGTTTCAGCCTTGCGACCGTACTCCCCAGGCGGAATACTTAATGCGTTAGCTACGATACAGAAAAAATCCTACATCTAGTATTCATCGTTTAGGGCGTGGACTACCAGGGTATCTAATCCTGTTTGCTACCCACGCTTTCGTCCCTCAGCGTCATTAATTGGCCAGTTGATCGCTTTCGCCACTGGTGTTCCTACCGATATCTACGCATTTCACCGCTACACCGGTAATTCCATCAACCTCTCCAATAATCAAGTAATCCAGTTTTAGATGCAATTTTGAAGTTAAGCTTCAAGCTTTCACATCTAACTTAAAAAACCGCCTACGGACCCTTTACGCCCAGTAAATCCGAGTAACGTTTGCCCCCTCCGTATTACCGCGGCTGCTGGCACGGAGTTAGCCGGGGCTTCCTCTGCAGGTACCGTCATTATCTTCCCTGCTGACAGAAGTTTACAACCCTAAGGCCTTCATCCTTCACGCGGCATCGCTGGGTCAGACTTTCGTCCATTGCCCAATATTCCTCACTGCTGCCTCCCGTAGGAGTCAGGGCCGTATCTCAGTCCCCATGTGGCAGATCATCCGCTAAGACCTGCTACGCGTCATAGGCTTGGTAGGCCATTACCCTACCAACAACCTGATGCGACTTGGACTCATCTAAAGGCGATAAATCTTTTACCACATAAACCTTGGTAAATGTGGTCATATCCGGTATTAGCTACAGTTTCCTGTAGTTGTCCCAGTCCTAAAGGCAGATTATCCAAGCATTACTCACCCGTTCGCCGCTAAGTAGCAAGCTACTTCGCTCGACTTGCATGTGTTAGGCGTGCCGCCAACGTTCACTCTGAGCCAGGATCAAACTCTTCATATAAAAAAGATTTTGTTTAATTTAATTGGCTCGAAAAACTCACACGTATCTTCTAATAAATTTTCAAATATCACCCACAAAAACGTGGAGCTAATTAATTTATATCAATCCAAGTAATTGTCAAGAAACTTATAAAATATATTTTTATTAAATAACGTTTTAGCTATATAATACTAAAAATGCCAAAAGTTATCGCAGTTATTAATCAAAAAGGCGGTGTAGGAAAGACTACAACTGTTGTGAACTTGGCAGCCGGGCTTTCCTTGTTAAGTAAAAAAATACTCATTATTGACCTTGACCCTCAAGGTAATGCAACTAGTGGCTTAGGAATAAATAAAGAGAGTCTTGACTTAACTACATATGATCTATTAATTGGAAGAGAAAAAATTAATAACATTATAAAACAAATTAAAATTGCAGATAATAAAAAAATCTACATATGCCCAGCCACTGCAGAATTAGCTGGCGCGGATATAGAATTACATGATGNTGAANATAGNGAAAACATATTAAAAAATAATATTGATTTTGAAGNAATTAAGGATTTTGACTTTGTTATCATAGATTGTCCTCCNTCCCTAAGCCTATTATCAATTAATGCATTATCTGCTTCAAACGCAATANTAGTTCCAATACAATGTGANTTTTATGCAATGGAGGGGCTGGTTCAATTNAATAAAACTATTGGTCTAGTTAAAGANAGAATAAATGAAAATCTTGATATAGAAGGATTTGTACTAACAATGTTTGATTCNAGAAATAATATATGTAANACAGTTGTTAANGAAGTNAAAAAATTTTTTGGAGATCAAGTTATGAAAACAATAATTCCCAAAAATGTTAAGCTTGCAGAGAGTCCNAGTTTCGGAAAATGCATATTTAATTATGATAAATTTTGTTTAGGTTCTAAATCCTATATGGAGTTATCAAAAGAACTTATAGTAAATAATGGAGGTACTTATATTGAAAAAATCACTTGGTAAAGGCTTGGACTCGCTTATTCGATCTAATGATGGTTCAAATTCTTCTAATGTTAATAAAAATAGCGAATTGTTCATTACAGACCTTCTTCCAAATAGTGATCAGCCGAGGAAAAAATTTGATGAAGAATCTTTGAAGGATTTATCAGAGTCCATAAAAGTTCATGGTCTCTTGCAACCCATAACCGTAAAAAATAATGACGATGGTAAATTTACAATAATAGCTGGGGAAAGGAGGTGGAGAGCCTCTCAAATAGCAGGAATCAAAAAAGTCCCGGTAAACATAATAAACATAGATGATAAAAATCTATTCGAATTAGCTTTGGTTGAAAATGTTCAAAGAGAAGACTTAAATCCAGTTGAGGCTGCAATGGCTATAAAAGATTTAATAGAAAAATATAATTTTTCAAATGAGCAATTGATAAAAGTTACTGGAAAAAAAAGAGCTAGTATTAGCAATACACTACGAATACTAGAGCTGCCAGAAAAAGTTCTTAATTGGATAATAGAAGGAAAAGTATCTAGAGGTCATGCAGTAGCGCTCTTAGCGCTTGACAATCAGAGCGAAATAATAAAATTTGCTGAACAAATAATTAAGAAAAATCTCAGTGTTAGAGATATTGAAAAAATATCAAGAGTCCGAAAAATTGAGAAAAACTTAAATATNTCTGATAATAGAAATATATATCTAGATAATTTGAAAAAAGAAATGGAAACCCAGATGGGATTAACTATTAAGGTGAAAGGTAGTACAAATAAAGGTAAAGTTGAAATAAGATATGATAGCTTGGAGGAGCTTAATAATTTAATAAAATTTTTCAAGAAAAATGCCTAATTTCAAAATTGATTTAAATATAATGCCTATAGATAGCGTTCTTGACCCACAAGGAGAAGCTATTGAAAATTCTCTTAAAAATATGTCATCTATCAGTGCAACTGAATTCAAGGTTGGAAAAAAAATAACTTTTAAAATAAAAGCAGCTAATAAAAAAAAATGCTCTGAAATTGTAATTCAATTATGTGAAAAACTTTTAGTAAATGAAGTAATTGAGAAATATACATTTAAAATAAATGATGAAAAAAATTAATTTTGCAATATTAAATTTTCCTGGTTCAAATTGTGAACGAGACTGTTTTTATATAGTAAGTAANATATTAAGACAAAATTGTAANATAATTTGGCACAATGAATTCTCAATTTCAAAAGTGGATTGTATNATAGTTCCAGGCGGATTTTCTTATGGTGACTATTTAAGGACTGGNTCAATTGCATCGCAAAGTAGAATTTCTAATGCNTTGATAAAATTTGCANATCAAGGTGGCACTGTAATAGGAATATGTAATGGATTTCAAATATTNACTGAATTAAAATTACTTCCAGGGACACTCNTTAGAAATANAAATCTTAAATTTATATGTAAAGACATAAATNTAAAAGTTAATAAAAATTCTAGATTCACTAATTTATATAATAATAATGANGTTATTAGAATTCCCATTGCNCATGCTGANGGNAATTATTATNCAGATAAAAAAACTTTAAAAAAGTTNAAAGATAATGATCAAATAATTTTTTCATATTGTAATGAAAATGGTGANATNACNAANGAATCAAATCCGAATGGATCATTATTAAATATAGCTGGCATCACTAATAAAAAAGGGAATGTTNTTGGGTTAATGCCCCACCCTGAAAGAGTTAGCGAAAAAGTATTCAATAATACAGACGGAATTAAATTTTTTAAATCAGTCGTCAATTATCATAATTATTAATACATTGTTTATAATGTGTTAAATTTATTTCNAATGAATAAAATTTCAAATGAACTGGCAAANATTGACTCAATTGTTGATTTAATTGGAGAAACNCCAATGATTAGGCTTTCTGGTTTTNAGGGATTGTCAGCAGATAAAAAAATTTACATNAAAGCAGAATGGTTTAACCCCGGNGGTTCAATTAAAGATCGTGCAGCACTTTCTATGATTGAAAATGGAATTAAAGATAAAAAATTAAATTATAAAAAAACAATAATGGATTCCTCATCNGGAAATACTGCAATAGCATATGCNATGATAGGGTCGGCATTAGGNTTTAAAGTTGAACTTGTTACNCCAGAAAATATTAATATTGAAAGAAAAAANACNTTAGAAGCCTATGGAGCGAAAATAATCTTTTCTAGTCCATTTGAAGGTTCCGACGGAGCAATATTNGAGGCTAGAAAACTTGCAAAAAAATATNCAGATAAATATTTTATGCCAGANCAATANAATAACCCTTCTAATCCTCTAGCNCATTATAATACTACTGGTCCAGAAATTTGGGAGCAGATGAATGGAGATATAACACATTTAGTTGCGGGAATTGGAACNAGNGGAACTGTAACTGGAACTTCTAAATTCCTTAAAGAGAAAAATCCTGATATAAAAGTTATTGCTGTTCAACCAGATAATTCTCTTCATGGCCTTGAAGGGCTTAAACATATTCCTACATCAATAATTCCTGGAATTTATACTGATGATTGTATCGATTTAACCTATTGGGCAAATACTGAGAAATCATATGAAATAATGGAAGATCTAGTAAANCTTGAAGGTATGTTCGTTGGACACTCAGGTGGGGCTGTAGTTTTAGCGGCACTTGAAGAATTAAAAAAAACAGAAATTGCAAATATTGTATGCGTTATCCCTGATGGTGGTTATCGATATTTAAGCGGGGGAGTTTGGTGGTAAAAATATCAAAAACTATAAATAATAAACTTATTGGAATTTGCGAAAAAGGGTTTCCTTACGAAGTTTGCGGAATATTAATAGGAAATAAAAAAAATTCAAANTATGAGATTGAAAATTTCCATGAATGTGAAAATATGAACAATGAAAGAGCAAATGATAGATACGAGCTGAATCCCAGAGATTACATTCAAGGCGAAAAAATAGCCAAAAATTTGGGTAGTTCAATAATCGGAATTTATCATTCTCATCCAAATCATCCAGCAATAGCTTCTGAAACTGATAAATTATACGCATGGCCCGAAATGGTCTATATGATTTATTCAATTTATGACAATAAGTATAAGGATCTTATTTCATGGGAAATTAATGAAAAAGAAGACNTTTTTCAAGAAATTAGAACTGATATATATGAATAAAAAAGTAGCCTTAGTAACAGGAAGTGCTAAGCGAATTGGTAAAGAAATAGTGCTGCACCTTGCTAATAATAACTATCAACCACTTATTCATTATAATCAAAGTGGTAAAGAAGCAAGAAATTTAAAAAAATCACTGATTGATCGTGGCATAGTTTCTAAAATCATAAAATATGATCTCAATAATATTAATAATATTAAAAAGTTTTCAAGGGAATGTATAAAAAAATTTGGAACAATTGATCTACTAATTAATAATGCATCAATTTTTATAGAAGATAAAAATTCTGATGACAGAATACTAAAAAATTTAAATATTAATTTAATTTCTACAATTCTTTTATCAAAGCATATAGGTGATCATATGATTAAGAGATGTTCGGGGAATATTATAAATATTGGTGATGCTATTTGTTTGACAAACCATTGGACAAAATTTAGCAGCTACACAATTTCTAAAATGGGCCTTGATTCACTAACTAAAACATTTTCTAAAAATCTCAAAAATAGCGTTAGGATAAATTCAATAAACCTGGGAGCCATATTGAAACCCAGCAACAAAAAAATCAGAAGCTTATACAAAAAAAATTATAAGACCGAGACAGGAATAACGTCAATTTTAAATACGATTGATTATATTATTAAAAATAAAAAAATAAACGGCCAAATTTTTAACATTGATAACGGTGAAAAACTAATGGTTAATGCCAATTAATTCTGTAATACTTTTAAGCCCATTTGTTTTTAAATAGTTTACCAATTCATTATTAATATTTGCTGCTACACTTGGGCCTTTATATATCAACCCAGTATATATTTGTACCGCACTAGCTCCAGCTTTTAAATAATTTATCACATCATTATGGTCGAATATACCACCTACACCTATTATAGGTATATGATTTTGAGTAATTCTAAATGCAATAGAAATTGATTCTCGGGATTTATCTTTAAGTGGCTTTCCTGATAATCCACCTTTTTCTGACGAAAATTTTGATTGTAAATGTTGAGGCCTTGATATTGATGTATTAGTAAGAACAATTCCGTCCATTCCATAATTCAATATTTTATTTATAGATTGCTCGAGATCATTTTTTTCTAAATCAGGAGATATTTTAATAAAAATACTTTTATCATTTTGTCTATTTCTGCTTAATTCATTGAGAAGATCATCAATTTCTTTGTTTTCAAAGCTTCTAAGCCCAGGGGTGTTTGGAGAAGAAATATTGATTGTTATGTAGTCAGTAAACTTCACCAAAGATTTATAACAAGTTATATAATCAGCAATTCTGTTAGATGAATCTTTATTGGGACCAATATTAGCGCCCAACTTATTCGGTATGAACCTGCTATATTTGGACAATATATTATCTTTAATAACTGACAAGCCCTTGTTGTTGAAGCCTAGCCTATTAATTAAAGCCTCGTCTTCTAAGAGTCTAAAAATTCGGGGCTTTTCATTTCCTGCCTGAGGTAAAGGTGTAACAGTTCCAGCTTCGACAAATCCAAAACCTAAATTAAACATTTTATCAAAGACTTCAAAATTTTTGTCGAATCCTGCTGCCAAACCTATTGGTGAGGGAAGCTCGATATTACCTAATTTACACTTAAGTATTTTATCCGGTTTTGATTTTAAAAATAAATTAACAATATTATTTTTTAGAAGCTTTATAACAATATCATGTGCTATTTCAGGATTAATTTGCCATATTATAGGTTTTAATAAATTATATAGCATTTTTTTTATTCTACTTCAAAAATAATATTAATAAAAATTATATTTGACTTATTTTTTAGTCTTCGCTATTTTTCATACTAAAACTAAATGATAAAAATTAGAGAAAAATTAACCAATTTTTTTAAACAAGTACCTATATATTTATCGGTAATTTTTAGTTTATTAGTTTTTTTAATCATCAGCCTTGGAATTCTCATAGAAGTATTTGACATTTCTGATAAAAAATCAGTTTTAGGACTATATGGCTCTTTATTAGGATCAAAATTTTATTATTTTTTTGGATTTTCTGGGTTATTTATTTCCCTTTATTTTATCAAAAAATCATTAGAGTTTTTTTATAAAAAGAATAGCAATGATTTTATAAAGAAATTTTTTTTTATTTTCTTACTTTCTTTATCATGCGGTGGTTTGATTTTTCTATTTAGAAAATATATAGCTTTTTTTGATAATCATGAATTCATTGGATTAATCCCATATAAAATATCATCTTATTTGGTTTCTAACATTTCGGGAAGTGTAGGAACAACAATTTTTTATATATTTATATTAGTTTTTTCTTTAAAACAATTAAATGAAGATATTTTTAAAATTTTAAAAAATGTAATATCTAGATTGGTAAGATCAAAAGTTAAGAAAAATAATAGTAAAAATAATTTAGGTATAAATGATGAAATTACTATAAAAATTGATAAAGAGAGTGAAAAAATTTCTGAAAATAAAATATTAGATGGAGAATTAAGTGAACTACCAAAAGTGATAGATAATGATGAAAAAAAGAAAAAAAAGAAATATATGGATTTTAACCTACCAAGTTTAAATCTTTTAGATGATCCTAAAGAGCCTAAGATTCCATATGATAAAAATATCGCTATTGAAAAAGCTAAGGGAATTGAAGATAAATTATTAAATTTTGGAATTAGTGGGAAAATTACCGAAATTAAACCTGGTCCCGTTATAACTATGTACGAATATAAACCAGAGGCAGGAACAAAAATAAATAAGATTGCATCTTTGTCTGATGACTTAGCAATGGCATTAAAGGCAACAAGAGTAAGAATTATCGCTCCAATACCAGGAAAAGATGTAGTTGGTATTGAAGTGCCAAATGATAATAGAGAAACTGTTTACCTTAAAGAGCTTTTATCAAAAGATACCTTCACGAAAGACAATAGCCCCATTTTTCTTTCATTAGGAAAAGACATATCTGGTTCACCAAAATTTATGGATTTGAAAAAAGCACCCCATCTTATGATTGCCGGCACTACAGGCTCGGGTAAAAGTGTTTTTTTACACAGCATAATTACCAGCATGCTGTTTAAAGCAACCCCTCAAGATTTAAGATTCATAATGATTGATCCAAAAATGCTCGAGCTTTCAGGATATGAGGATATTCCACACCTCCTACATCCAGTAGTGACCGATCCTAAGAAATCTGCAGCAGCATTAAAATGGGCTGTTAAAGAAATGGAAACCAGATATAAATTATTATCTGATATAGGTGTTCGTGATATTGATTCTTATAATGAAAAAGTTCAAAAAAATATAGACTATAATCCTTCTACAGATGTACTCCCTTATATAGTTATTATAATTGATGAACTTGCAGATCTCATGTTTGTTGCCCCAAGTGAAATAAAAGAATCAATTACAAGATTATCACAAATGGCAAGAGCAGCTGGTATTCATTTAATAGTTGCGAGTCAAAGACCATCAGCCGACGTTGTAGCAGGACTTATTAAAGCAAATTTTCCAGCTAGGATTTCATTTGCAGTTTCATCTAAAACTGATTCAAGGATTATACTAGATTCATCAGGAGCTGAGGAATTATTGGGTAAAGGGGATATGCTATTACTTCAGCCACCTAACAACTTAATCAGAATACAAGGTTCAATTATATCGGATTTAGAAAGAGAAAATATATCAACACATTTAAAAGACCAGAGTCCACCTGATTATAATAATGAAATAACAAAAATACCAGACGAATCTATAGATAGTGATGAAATAAATATTATCAAAGACCCTCTATATGATCAGGCACTTGAAATAGTAATCCAAACCAAACAAGCATCTATCTCAATGGTCCAAAGAAGGCTAAAAATAGGATATAACAGAGCTGCAAATATAATTGAGATGATGGAGCGTGAAGGAATAGTTGGAGAGCAAGAATCCGCGGGTAAGCCTAGGAAAGTTAACATATAAAACTTATAATTTGATTGCTAACTTAATAGCCTCAACCATACTAAGAGAATTGGGATTTTTATTCCATGCAATGTCATACGCTGTACCATGATCGGGAGATGTCCTTATAAAAGGGAGATTTAATGTAAAATTTACACCTTTATCAAAAGATATCATCTTAAATGGTATAAGACCTTGATCATGATAAATTGCATGAAAAATATCAAAATTTCTAATATTTTTTTTAGAAAAAAGTGTGTCAGCAGAGAATGGACCATTGACATTAATGCCTTTTTTTCTGGCCTTATTTGCAGCTGGCACTGTGATCTTTAAATCTTCATCTCCAATAGCACCGTTCTCCGAAACATGAGGATTTATAGCGCATAGGGCAATTGATGGCCTTCTTTTCAATATTTTTGTAAAATTTGAGTCAATGGATTCCAGTTGGGATAAAAGTTTTTCACTATTTAAATCTTTAACTACATTCTTAATTGGAACATGAATTGTGGATAGAGAAACTTTTATTTTTTCCGACCAAAAAGCCATTATCACATTATTACAATCAAATCTATCTTCAAGTAAATCCGTATGTCCTTTGAATTTTGACCCTGCTTTCTGTATAGCCTCTTTACTTATAGGAGCTGTCACAATTCTCGATACCTTATTATTGGTGATCAACTTGATTGCTTCATTTATATATTTTAAAGATGCTGATCCCGAAAATTTTGTTGGTTTACCAGGATCAAAATGAATTTTATTACCTATATTAATTAATTCTATATTTTTACTTTTTGGAAAATTTAATTTATCAAAAATTTCGTTATCACCTATCACAAAAATTTTAGTCTTTTTCAAGTTTAATTTTCTTAAAGCGAGCTCAACACACTTAGGCCCAACCCCATTATAGTCTCCAATTGTTATCGCTAGAGAATTATTTTTCATATATTAAAAAATTTAACAGAATTTAATCTAATTTGTTCAGCAGTTTCTTCAAAAGGCTTATTTATTATATTTGCTATGCATTGTGCTATGTATATTAAATTAGATGAATTATTCTTTCTACCTCTTTTCGGTTCAGGTGATAAATAAGGAGAATCTGTCTCAATCATAAAAGTATCGATTGGAATTTTTTTAATGACTTCTCTTAAATCATAAGACTTTTTAAATGTCACTATTCCTGTGAAAGAAACTAATCCGCCCAAATCTAATACTTTTTTTGCAGTATCATAATCTTCTGTAAAACAATGAAAAACAAATTGAACTTTAGGATTTTTTCTTTTAAGAAAATCAATAGCATCACTATAAGCTTGTCTACAATGAACAACAAAAGGCTTATTAAGTTTTTCAGAAATATCAATTTGATTACTAAAGAATTCAAATTGTAAATCTTTATTATATCCTTCATAGAAGAAATCTAAGCCAATTTCGCCTATAGCTTTACAATTTTCGCTAATTCCTAATTTCTCTATACAATCTAAATTTTTTGAAACATTTTTTATACTAGCAGGGTGAAACCCAACACTAGAAAAAATATTTTTAAAATTTGATGATATTTCTATATTTTTTTTGGAGCTTTCTAAATCTGTAGATATAGAAATTATCTCAGTAACTAGATTTTGCTTACATTTTTCCAACAAACCTAAGATATCTTCTTCTAAATCTAAATGTGAATGAGTATCTATCAACATATTATTTTTTTAAAATACTATTTAATTCTTCTAAAAATTCACTTAAGTCATCAAAAGATCTATAAACTGATGCAAATCTTATGTATGCAACCTGATCTATTTCATATAAATGTCTAATTACAGAATCGCCTATATCAATTGTTGTCACTTCTCTTGTACCAGAATCTATCAGATTCTTTTCAATTAAGAAAACAATATTTTCAATCTGGTTAATGCTTACTGGCCTTTTTTCACAAGCTCTAAGCATCCCAGAAATAATCTTAGACTTGTCGTATTCTTGAGTTGAACCATCTTTTTTTATAACAATTAATTCAAACTCTTCTAATCTTTCATGGGTAGTAAATCTTTTACCACACTCAGTACACTCTCTTCTTCTTCTAATGGATAATTTGTCTGCACTCTGACGTGAGTCTATAACTCTTGATCCAACATAACGACCCTTACATCTTTCATCATTACAAAACATATTTCATATTATCATTAATTCTTTAAAATTAGACAAATCAAATAAGTAAATCTTTATATATAGGAAATTTTGAACACAGATCATTAACTCTCTTCTTACAAGAAATTAAAGCTTCTTGATTTTCACCATTCTTAATCGCTTCAATAATTAATTCTCCAATTAAATCAATTTCTTGCTCTTTCATTCCTCGGGTTGTAACACCAGGAGTTCCAATTCTCACGCCTGAGGCTATTGCTGGTGGTTGTGGATCAAATGGTATAGCATTCTTATTTGTTGTAATACCAGCATCTGAAAGAGCCTTCTCAGCATCTTTACCCGTAAATCCTGAACCCCTTAAATCAAGCAAAACAAGATGTGTATCTGTTCCACCAGTAATACAATTAAAACCATTTTTCATTAAAATCTCAGCTAATCGTTTGGAGTTAACCAGTACTTGCTTTTGATAATCTTTGAAGGAGTCATCTAAGGCTTCTTTGAAAGCAATTGCTTTTGCAACTATTGAATTCATCAAAGGTCCTCCTTGAGTACCAGGAAAAACCCTACTATTTATAATTTTAGAATGTTCCTCTTTCATCATTATTATTCCGCCCCTTGGTCCTCTTAGAGTTTTGTGAGTTGTTGAAGTGACAAAATCACAGTGCGGAATTGGATCTGAATATAAGTCCGCTGCAATTAAACCAGATGGGTGTGCTATATCAGCAAGTAATAACGATCCTGATTTATCAGCAATTTCACGAAATCTCTTATAATCTAAATCTCTGGGATAAGAGCTCCAGCCAGCTATTATAAGTTTTGGCTTATGTTTTAAAGCCATTTCCTCTACTTGATCATAATCAATTAAAAAAGTCTCCTCTTTTACACCATAAAAAACTGAATTATAAATTCTTCCAGAAAAGTTAACTTTAGAACCATGGGAGAGGTGACCTCCATGATCTAGACTCATTCCAAGTACTGTATCGCCCGGATTTAAGAAACCTAAAAAAACTGCCATATTAGCTTGAGCTCCAGAATGAGGTTGAACATTAACAGACTCCGCACCGAAAAGTTTTTTTGCTCTTAAAATTGCTAGCTCTTCAGCCTCATCTACATGCCTACAACCACCATAGTATCTCTTATTCGGATATCCCTCGGCATACTTGTTTGTTAACACGGATCCTACGGCATCCATAACTGCCCTACTTGCATAATTTTCTGATGCGATCATCTGGAGTTCGTTTTCTTGACGAAGTATCTCATCTTTAATGATAGAATAAACTTCAGGGTCTTGTGTTTTATAGGATTCCATAGAATAAATTTAAATTACTCTATTGTTAAAAAAATTCAAGGTATGAAAAATTATAGTTAAAATANTAAAGTATGAAAAAAATTCATCTTAAAGGTGCNTCAGGTAATAACTTAAAAAGTGTNGACGTTGAAATACCATGGTATTCGTTGTCAGTAGTCACTGGATTATCAGGATCTGGTAAATCATCTTTAGCTTTAGATACTATACATTCTGAAAGTAGGAGAAGATATTTAGAATCAATGTCTACCTATGCTAGGCAATTTCTTGAAAAAATTGATAAGCCAGAGTTTGTTAGCTTGGATGGCTTACCTCCATCAATTTGTATTGAAAGTAGAAATAACATTAAGAACTCAAGGTCAACTGTTGGGACAATGACTGAGATTTATGATTATCTACGAGTTGTATTTAGTAAAATTGGAGATATTTATTGCCCAAAGTGCAATATTAAATGTGAGGACTTATCAAATTCTCAAATATTTGAAAATTTATTAAATAATTTCGATGGAAAGAAAGTCCATATTTGCGGAAAGAATGATAAAAAATTAAAGGAATTTGATTTAAGAAAAATTGGAATATTTGAATATGTAGAAAATGGAGAAGCCATCATTATGGGAGATAGTATTGAAAAAATTATTGACTTTCCACTTTTTGATACAATAACTATAAATAGTGATAACAAGTCTAGAGTCATTGAATCATTAGAGTTTGCATATGAGAACTTCAAAATTGTTACAATTATCGATCTAGAGGATCAAATTATTTTACAAGACTATAAAAAAGAGTTTTGTTGCCCGAGTTGTTTATCAGAGTACAAAAATTTATCTCCAAATAAATTTTCTTTTAATAGCCCTGACGGTGCTTGTAAAACATGTAAAGGATTTGGAAATATTCTTCTTCCTGACATGGACTTAATAGTTCAAGATAGAAATCTATCAATAAATAAAGGCTGTATTTCTGTTCTAGAAAGGCCCTCTTTATCATGGGCAAAAAGGAAATTTACAGAATATTGCGAGATGAATAATATTGATTTAAATAAGCCATATAAAGATTTTAATAAAAAAGAAATTGATTCCATTGTTAATGGCAATAACGCATATAAAGGGATAAAAGGAATTTTTAAAAGACTTGAATCTAAATCTTATAAGATGCACATCAGAATTTTATTATCAAAATTTAGATCTCCGTTTGACTGCGTAGACTGTAATGGTGCGAGAATCGGAGAATTAGCATCAAAAGTTAAACTGAAAAATAAAACTATAAAAAATTTATGTGAAATGAATATATCAGATTTACAAAAATTTTTTTCTAATTTAAAAGTTGAAAAAAGTATGAAAGATATAGTTGATGAACCTTTAAAACAAATTCTTTCGAGACTTAATTTTCTTCTAGAAGTAGGTTTGGATTATTTATCTTTATCTAGACTTTCAAGAACGCTGTCTGGTGGAGAAGCTCAAAGAGTTAACTTAGCACAACAACTAGGGTCAGAACTTACTGATACTCTTTATGTTTTAGATGAGCCTTCAATAGGCTTACATCAAATGGATGTAGAAAAATTATATAAGACGATAAAAAATTTAAAAAATTTAGATAACACAATTTTATTGATTGAACATGATTTAGATATCATAAAAAAAGCAGATTGGATCATAGAAATGGGCCCTAAGGCAGGTTTAGAAGGGGGACAGGTCGTGTTTAGTGGCAAAATAAATAATATTAAAAAAAACAAATCGTCAATAACTGCTAAGTATTTATTTGGTGAAGAATCGATTGATATCCCATCAAAAAGGAGAAAATTTAATAAAGTTATTTCTATAAAAGGTGCCAAAAAAAATAATTTAATAAATATAAATTGTGATATACCGCTGAATATAATTACAGCCATAACAGGTGTTTCAGGCTCTGGAAAAAGCTCCCTGATACATGATTGTTTTTATGGAAATGCAATAAAATACTTCGGTGGACCTTTTGAAAATGCTGGTGAAATAAAATCAATTAAAGGATTAGAGAATGTGAATGAGGTTGTAATGATTAGCCAAGAACCAATTGGCAAAAGTGCCAGATCTAATCCTGCGAGTTACATAAAGATATATGATGAAATTAGAAAATTAATGGCAACATTACCAGAATCTAAAAATCAAAGTCTTACTCCTGGAAGTTTTTCTTTCAATACTGAGGGTGGAAGATGTGAAGTATGTAAAGGTGAAGGTAAAGAAATAATTGAGATGCAATTTTTAGCTGATGTTGAGGTTGTTTGTGAGGCCTGTAAAGGAAAAAGGTTTAAAGATAATATATTAAAGATTAGATATAATGGAAAAAACATATTCGAAATTTTAAATTTAACAATCGATGAATCAAAGAAATTTTTCCATAAACATGAAAAAATTGTTAAGCTTTTGGATATTTTAATTTCTGTCGGGTTAGGTTATTTAAAATTAGGTCAATCATCAAGCACGTTATCTGGAGGTGAATCTCAAAGAATCAAAATTGCAAAATATCTAGTTTCAAAAAATACAAAGAATGTGGTTTTTATTCTTGATGAACCCTCTGTAGGTCTACATGTTGATGATTTAAAAAAGCTTATTAAAACACTTAATATAATTACAGATAGAGGGAATACTGTAGTGATAATAGAGCATAATATGGATATTATTAAAATTGCAGATCATATTATTGATCTTGGCCCTGGTGGTGGTGAAAATGGTGGAAAAATAATAGCACTAGGAACACCAGAAAATATCAAAAGTAATTCTAAATCAATAACGGGCAAGTATTTGAATTTTAATTAATTATCATATGATAATATAATTATGAATAGACAACTAACCATATCATTAGGCGCTGACAGTGATGATAAAATTGTTTCACAAGTATATAATTTTTTAATTTCGAAACAATTTAAAGTCAATCTTTATGGAAAACTTAATAATGACAATTCTTCTTGGGTTGAAATTTCAAAAAAAATTGCATCAGATATACAAAATAAAAAAGCTGAACTTGGAATTATTTTTTGCTATACGGGTACTGGTGTTACAATTGTCGCTAATAGATTCAAAGGTGTTAGAGCCAGCTTATGTAATAATGAAGAAATTGCCATATGCGCAAAAAAATGGAATGATTCGAATATACTCACAATGGGGCTAATGTCTGTTGATAGAAAAAAAATTGAAAATATTATTTTAAGTTGGATTAATACTGAAGTAGATAAAGAAGAGCTTGAAAACATAAGAGGAATAGATGATTTAATATGAAAATTGGAATAGTTGGAATAACTGGGGCTGTTGGGAAAGAACTTCTTGCATTAATTAAAGAAAGAAAATTTTCATTTTCTGAAATTAGACTTTTTGCTTCTAATAAATCTGTAGGAAAGAAAATTAAATTTAAAAGTAAGATATACAAAATAATAAAATTAGATAAAAAAAATTTAGGGGGCTTAGATTTAGTTTTTTTTGTTGCAGGTTCAACAGTTAGNAAAAAATTTGCTACGATTGCTTCCAAAAATGGCTCATACGTAATTGATAATAGCTCAGCTTTCAGGCTTAATANGAATATTCCTTTAATAATTCCTGAAATTAACTCAGATGCTCTAATAAAGTCTAATAGTAGAATTATAGCTAATCCAAATTGTACAACGATAATTTCATTAATGGGAATCAAACCCTTGCTAAACATACAAAAAATTAAAAGAGTTGTGGCAACAAGTTTTCAATCTGTCTCTGGTGCTGGAAATAATGGTATGGATGAACTTCTCNCAAATACGAAGAGATTTTTTAGTAATAAAAAAAGTTTAAATGTGGTTTTTGATAAAAATATAACNTTTAATGTCATACCTAAAATTGGATCATTCAAATCAAATGGTTATACAGAGGAAGAAATAAAATTTAATAATGAATCAAGAAAAATATTGAACGATAAAAATATTTTGTTAAGTGCCACTACCGTAAGAGTACCTGTTATAAGATCTCACAGTATAAGTCTAAATATCGAATTCAAAGGAAGAATAGAAATTAATAAAATTAAAAAAGAAATAATTAAATTCCCAGGAATTGATTTGATTGATAATCCCAAAAAAAATCAATTTCCGACACCAATAGATTCAAGCAATAGAGATAATTGTATAATTGGAAGAATAAGAAAAGACTATTCTAAAAATAATTCCATATGGGCTTGGATTGTTGGTGACCAAATAAGAAAAGGTGCAGCACTTAATGCTATTCAAATTGCCGAGCTTTTAGTAAGAAAATAAGTATTGTATTATATTGATATGAAGAATATTCATGGATGTATAACCGCATTGATAACTCCCTTTAATGAAAAAGGTAATCTTGATAAAATAGCCCTTAAAAAATTAATTAAAAGACAAATTGAAAATGGTATCCATGGGTTAGTGCCCTGTGGGACAACCGGAGAATCTCCAACTTTGAGTCATAATGAACATGATAAGGTTATTGAAATTACTGTGCGTGAAGCTAAAGGAAGAGTGCCCGTAATAGCTGGAACCGGTTCAAATTCAACTCTAGAGGCTATCCGATTAACTAAAGCTGCTGAAAAAGCTGGGGCGAATGCAAGTCTTCAAGTTGTTCCATATTATAATAAACCAACACAAAGAGGTNTGTTTAATCACTTTAGCCAAATTGCNTTAAATACAAAACTCCCTATTATTTTATANAATATACCGGGCAGGTCTGTTGTCGANTTAGATANTAAAACTNTTGTAGAATTGGTGAAAAAGAATAGAAATATTGTTGGAATCAAAGAGGCNTCTGGNTCTATCAAAAAAGTGAAAGATATAATTAANAACTGTCCAAAGAAATTTATAGTGCTTTCAGGAGAAGATACATTAAACCTNTCNATATTAAAACAAGGTGGCAAAGGTTTTATTTCAGTAACTTCAAATCTTTTACCTAAAGAATGTTCCGATATTTATAATCATTTTATTTCTGGTGAAATTAGAAATAGTGAAAAAATAAATGATAAGTTAAAACGTATCAATGAATTTCTATTTCTTGAAACTAACCCTATTCCAATAAAGTTTGCAATGAATCATTTAAAACTTTGCGGCGGTCAGATTAGACCTCCATTATATAAATTATCTAAAAAGTTTTCTGATAAATTAACAAAGGAAATCTCAAAATTAAAAATATAAATGATTCGCTATCCTCTATCGAAAAACAATNTATCAANAGATTTNATTNTGTTGTTGGAGTTGANGAGGTAGGAAGAGGAGCCTTATTTGGCCCAATAGTNGCTTGCTCGGTTCTTTTAGATGATAATTTTATGTCCTTGGATTTAANTAAANTTANAGATTCAAAAAAATTATCAGAAAAAAAAAGAAATAATGTTATGGAAGATATAATNGATAAAAATTGTAAATTTGGTCTTGGCTTTGTAAATAACCATGATATAGATTTGATTAATNTTAAAAATGCAACTTTGCTTGCTATGAAAAATTCTATTGAAAATATAGGATTAAATATTGATGCTGCTTTAATTGATGGAAAGGATAAAATNCTAAATGTAGATTTTTACCAACAGACAGTTGTTCGAGGAGACGATAAATGTAAAGTAATTGCATTATCCTCCATTATTGCAAAATTTATAAGAGANTTTGTTATTAGAAAATACGATAAAGTTTTTCCGCATTATAAGCTAATTAATAATGTGGGATATGGAACTGAGGAACATATTAAAAACATAGAGAAGTTCGGCAAATCCATTTTCCATAGAAAAAGCTTTAAGATAAATAAGATTGACACATAAAAATTAATATCTTATTTTGATTCTATGATTAAAGCCANATCGGACAAAGAAAAATATTATTATAAGATCGGTGAATTAGAGAAAATAACTGGTATTTCTGCCTCAAAAATAAGATATTGGACTAATAATCACGAAAGTTTGAAGAATCAACTAAGAAGCACCGAGGGATATACTCATAAGTTATACCATCATAATGCAATAGAAATAATTATAAATTTAAATAAATTCAAAAATGTTTCAAAAATTAGCTCCAATTATAATAATATAGATCAAAAGTTGGCAGGTAAAATAAATAGGCAAGTAGAGATTGTGAATAAGTTAAAACTTATTAAGACTAAAATAGAAAAATTGATTAATACTCCATAATTACGGGGTGTGGCGCAGTTGGTAGCGCACTGGTCTGGGGGACCAGGGGTCGTTGGTTCAAGTCCAATCACCCCGATAAAATTATGAACATTTTGTTAACAAATGATGATGGCTATAGAGCGGAAGGAATTAAAATCCTTGGGAAATATATTTCTAAATTTGGAAATGTAACAATAGTTGCACCTGAGAATAATCAAAGTACTACTAGCCATTCCATAAGTTTGGGGAAGCCTTTAAGATGTAAAAAAATATCAAATAATATTTATTCCATAAGTGGCTTACCAGCTGATTGTGTAAATTTTGCAATTAATAGTAAAAAGATAAATAAAAAATTTGATATTGTTATTTCGGGAATTAATGATGGAGCAAATGTTGGAGACGACATAAATTATTCTGGAACCGTTGGAGCTGCAAGAGAAGGATATCTTCATGGAATAAATTCAATAGCAGTTTCAATTGGTAATAAAAAAAATCCTAAGTTTGAATCGACTGCAAATCTATTTTCTAAAATATTCAGTCAAATAATAGATAAAGAACTGAAAAAGTTTTTTTTAAATATAAATTTTCCCAATTTGGAAGAGAAAGATATTAAAGGAATCAGATTCACCTCTCAGGGATCCCGAACATATGGACATAAAATAATAACTAAAAAAGATCCGAGAGGTATTGAATATCATTGGATTGGAGGAAATGACTTAAGCTATAAATCAATCCAAGGAAGTGATATTGATGCTATTAAATCGGGTTTTGTATCTATTACACCGCTCAAAACTAATTATACTGATCTTGAATTTCCTAGACTAAACTTTAAAAAACTATGAAGAATCTTATAACTAAGTATTTTAAAGGTCCGAGAGGTTTATATGCTATGTGCATTATATCTCTCACAGAATCAATATTCTTTATTATTCCTCCAGATCCATTTCTTGCACTTATATGTATAGGCAAAAAATTTAAGAAAATATTCTATCCTTTCTTTTTATGTACAATTTTTTCAGTAATTGGCGGATGTATTGCTTATTACTTGGGAGATCAGATAGTTAATATTTCTAAAGAAAATAATTTTAAATTTATAACTAATAATTTAGAAAATATTGAAGAACTTAAACTGAAAATCAATAATCAAACCTTTTCCATGATGCTTACATCAGCATTCACACCATTACCATTTAAGATTTTTTGCATATCTGCTGGTATCATGAATGTTAATTTTGTGGACTTTCTTTTAGGCTCTATTGTTGGAAGAGGATCTAGGTTTTTCATTTTTTCATATTTAGGATACAAATATGGTAGTAAATTTGAAATAATCACAAAAAGTAGAAAATTTAATATTATAATGATTAGCCTAATAGGTTTTTTAATTATATATTTATACTATAAATGGAATTAAAAAATTATGTAAGATCTGTTCCTGATTTTCCTAAAGAAGGGATACTTTACAGAGATATTACGCCTTTATTAAAAGATTCAAGTGCTTTTAAATTTGTTGTCAATGAAATTTCAAAAACTATTCCTGATAATGTTGATTCGATAATTGCACCTGAGTCCAGAGGTTTTATTTTTGCATCCGCTGTCTGCTTTAATTTAGATAAAGAGCTTATTCTAGCTAGAAAAAAAGGAAAACTGCCATACAAGACTTTTGAAGTTAATTATGAATTAGAATATGGTTCAGATTGTTTTCAAATGCATATTGATTCACTCAAATCTGGTTCTAAAGTGGCTATCATAGATGATCTCCTTGCAACGGGAGGAACTATATCCGCATTAGAAACTTTAACTAAAAATTTTGATAGTGAAATTATATCCGTTTCATTTGTCATTGAATTGTTAAATCTAGCCGGGAGAGCAAATATCGA
>NZXA02000034.1 GCA_002697665.2 bacterium | reverse complement strand
GCTTCAACAATTAAAAGGTATAAAAATTCAAAAAAAATAAATTTTGTGGATATTGATGAGGCTAGATCCAAAAAATTTAAATTAAATGAAAAAAATATCCTTAATAAGACAAAGAACTTTAATTTAAATGAATGGATATTTGATATAAATTCCCTAAGAGAATATATTGACTGGTCGCCTTTTTTTTGGGCGTGGGAAATAAAAGGTAATTTTCCAAAGTTATTAAAATCTCCAAAATATTCCAAGCAAGTGAAAGAACTGTTTGATGATGCGAATAAAATGCTGGATATTCTATCTAAGGAAAAAAATATTAACATTAAGGGGTTGTCTCAAAATTGGAAGTGTTATAGTCAAAATGAATCTGTAATCTTGGTCGACTATAATAAAGGAGAAAAGGTAGAAGAATTTAATTTTCTAAGACAGCAAGTTAAAAAAAGCAAATTAAAGGAAATATATTACTCTTTATCGGACTTTATTTCCCCAAATTTAAACTCAGAGGATGTTATAGGAGCATTTGTTGTTACCGCAGGCCAAGAAATTGAAGATTTTGCAAGTAAATTTGAAAAGTCAGGAGATGATTATTCCTCTATTCTTATTAAAGCTCTGGCCGATAGACTTGCCGAGGCGTCCGCAGAATTACTTCATGAAAAAATGAGAAAAGATAATGGATCAAATGAGGATTATTCTAATGATGAGCTTATAAAAGAAAAATATGCGGGAATAAGACCTGCACATGGATATCCTGCATGCCCTGATCATTCAGAAAAAGACAAGATTTGGAGATTGTTAGATGTTGAGAATAAATTAAATGTTAGTCTTACTGAGAACTATGCAATTTATCCCCCTTCTTCTATTTCAGGGTTGTATTTTTATAATCTTGATGCTAAATATTTTAGCGTAGGTAAAATAAACGATGATCAATTTAAACATTATGCCGAGAATTCGAAAATGGACATAAAAAAACTAAAAAGTATTCTACAGAATAATTTAGATAGTTAAATGGATTTAAAAGAAGACCTAGACAAGAAACTTCAAAATAAACAGTCAATAGATGAATGGTTAAAATCTTATCAAAATGCAATAAATGTACTTAATAGCTCATATATTGATGAAGACTCAATCAAAATCTTCTTATTATCGTCAAACCAAATAGTTCATTTTAATAATTTTGTTAATATTTTATATAAAGATTCAAAATTACCTACATCTAAAAATAAATATTATAAAAAAATTTTTAAATATTCGATTGGCGAATCTATTGATGGAAGATCAAAAAAATCCCCAATAAAGGAATTTCCAATTGGTGACTGGTTAGAATGCCTCCATGTTATAACAATGTGGTTGAGTCAAAAAAATGAATCGGCATCTCTTGATGCAAAAATTGAATATATTGGCTGTTCAGCAGAATTAAATGTAGATGGTGGAATGAATGATCTTAAGGATATAGTTAAAAATTTTCTCCATGATTATGGATTTGAAAATAAGGATATTTAAAATAATCACATTTAACTAAATTCATTAACTATGTCATTGATATTTTTAAATAATTGATTTCTTGTTACCTGTTTTCCAGTCCCAAATTTGATTGCATTTTGCTTTAAATTTTCATTAATATGGGGGTAATATCCAACTGAGAATATATCTTTATTTTTAATCAGATCTTTTAATTCGATTGATTTTGCTAAATCGTCTGAAAAATCAACTATCAATAATGAGCAGTTTTCATTTGAAAGTATATTTTCAATCTCTTTTCGGTTTTTTATCTGAACAAGGCTGTATTTGTTAACATTAATTTTTGATTTCAGTCTGGAAAAATACATAATATCTTTTGTTACAACTGGTATAATCATATTAAATTTTTACTTTTATTATGTGCAAATTCAATACTATATCTTTAGATGCAGCCGATACATTGTTCTTCATTAAAAAGGGCTTAGGTAATACTTATAATGAAATTCTAAAAAAATATACAAATAAATTTGAACCAAAAGAAATTTCAAACTGCTTCAAAAAATATTTCAATTCAAGACCTGGTCTTTATTTTACTGGACTCAAAGGTTCTGAGTTGGAAAATGCAGAAAAAAAATGGTGGTATAAACTCGTAAAAGATATTTTTGATGAATTGGGTATGTTTGAATCATTTGATGATTATTTCAATGATCTATATAAGCACTTTGAATTTGATGCTTGGGAGATCTTTGATGATACTATTCCATTTTTGAAAGAGCTAAAGAGAAATGGATTTAAAATAATTATTACTTCTAATTTTGATTCAAGAATATTTAAAGTTTGTGATGGATTGGGAATATCTCCATACATAGATCATTTCACTATCTCATCTCAATCTGGTTGTGCAAAGCCAGATAAAGATTTTTTTCTTAAATCGTTAAATGATTCTGGATCAGATATCAAGACTACAATACATATTGGGGATAACCCTGAATTAGATTATAGTGCTTGTGAGAAAATTGGACTCAAAGCTTTTTTGATTGACAGAGATGAAAAAATTAATGGAGATTATGTAATTAATTCTTTATCATCAGTTCTAGGGAAAATATAAAACTATGAATCCTAATCTTCTAGCATTAATAGTGGCAGCAATTTGGGGCTTAGCGCCAATTTTTGAAAAAATGAGCCTCAAAGAACTAAATCCAATGTTTGTCTTATTTGTTAGATTTGTTTTAGTAACATGTCTAATTCTTCCTTTCTATCTTACATCAAATAGTTTTTCTAGTATTCTATCCCTAAACTTAAAAAATATTTTATTAATTTTAATTCCAGGAGTTCTCGCCGTTTTAGGCATTTATTTATATTTTAATGCTTTAGTTGGTAGCTCAGCAAGCAAAATTGTACCTTTAACTGCAACGTATCCTCTTTTTACCTGTTTTTATGGATATTTATTTTTAAAAGAACAAATAACTTTAGAAACAATAATTGGTACTGCTTTAATAATATTAGGAGTATTTGTACTTAATTATAGTGATTATTTTAAGCCTTAATTAGTCCTTTTTTTGCTATATAAGTAGTGAAGTAAGATATAATTAAATTTGCTCCAGCTCTTTTTATTGACAATAAAGACTCCACAATTGCTTCATCCAAATCAATTATATTGTTTTTAGAAGAGTAAATAAGCATGGAATATTCACCGCTTACCTGATAAGCAACAACTGGAAGATATGTATTTGCTTTAACCTTTGTAATAATATCAAGATAAAAAATTGCAGGTTTAATCATCAGCATATCTGCACCCTCGGCCTCATCTTCAATAATTTCTTTTAGAGCTTCATCAGAGTTCGCAGGATTTATCTGATAAGTNTTTTTATCACCAGACTTTGGAGCAGAGTTTAGTGCATCTCTAAAAGGTCCATATAGTGATGAACAATATTTAGCAGCATATGAAATTATTCCAACATATTTAAAATTTTCTTTATCTAGATTGTTTCTGATTTTTAAAATTCTTCCATCCATCATATCGGATGGAGCAACAAAGTCTGCACCAGATTTGGCATGTAAAATTGCTTGTTTCACTAAAATATCAACAGTTTTATCATTCAATATTTTTCCATTTCTTACTATGCCATCATGACCATCAGAGTTGTAAGGATCAAGTGCAATATCAGTAATAAGTACGAGTTCCGGAAATTCTTTTTTAATTTTTTTAATAGCTTTTGGTATTAATCCTTTAGGGTTNAGCGCTTCAGTAGCATTCTTATTTTTTTTATTCTCTTCAATCGATGGAAATATAATTATACTTTTAATACCCAGGGAAACCATTTTTTTAATATCTTTTATTTGAAGATCAATTGATTTTCTTTCAATCCCTTCCATTGTTTTAATTTTTTCTCTTTTATTATTGCCACTAATCAAGAAAATTGGTTGAATTAGATTGTCTAAATGAAGCTTATTTTCGCTAACCATTTCTCTTATATTTTTACTTTTTCTTAATATTCGACCTCTTTTAATCATCAATAAATTATATTCACTTTTAAATTTAATTAAAGCTATGCTTTTTCTTATTTTAAATTATCATCATATACATGAATCAGATGAAAATTATTATTTTTGATTTTGACGGTGTAATTTTAGATTCAGAAAATTCGCATTTTATAGCATTTAATGAAGGCTTAAAAAATCTTAACATNAATATTTCGGAGGATGAATACTATTCAAAGTATATCTCCCTTGATGATAGAGGTGTTATTACCAATGTAGTCAATGATAAAAATATCTCTGTTACTAATGAAGAAATAGATATGATTATAAAGAATAAGAATGACTATTTTGAATCAAGATTGATTGATAATTCAAAACTCTTTCCTGGCGTTGAAGAATTAATTATTCAATTATCAAAAAATTTTGTACTATCTATTGGTTCTGGCGCAAATAGATCCGAAATNATTAAAACTTTAAAAAATAATAATATTTATGATTATTTTGAAATAATAGTTTCAGCAGATGAGGTCANTAATCCTAAACCAAATCCAGAAACCTATAATAGAGTTTTGGACAATATAAATACTGATTTTAATATAAATGAAATAATTGTAATAGAAGACTCACCAGGCGGTATAGAGGCTGCAAAATCTGCGGGTTTAAAGTGTATTGCAATAACTAATACATTCGACAATAAAGAACTTGGTAAAGCTGATATTATAGTTAGTAATTATGAGGATATTTTAAAATATTTAACCTCATAACAAAATCGTTTTTAGAACAATATTTGCTGATGTAATAAATTCATCTAATATTAATTTTTCGTCCACAGTATGAAACTCTCTCATTCCAGTTCCAAGGTTTACAGTACTTATTTTATTTTTAACAAAAAAATTGGCATCTGCTCCACCGCCAGTTTCAACTATATTAGTTTTATAATTTAATTCTTCGCTTGCTTTTAAAACTCTTTTAACAATTTCATTATTTGGTGAAATATTTATGGAATCATATATTCTTTCTTTTTTAAAGATAATAGAGAATTTAGGATTAATTTTTTTATATTTCTTCTCAATTATTTTAAGATTCTTTTTAATTTGATCTAAAATTTTTGAAATAACAGATTCTCTATGACTTCTAATTTCACATTGTATCGATGTTTTACCTGGCACAATATTTATTGCAGAACCACCTTTAATTTTACCTATATTCAGAGTTGTATCTTTATAGATTCTTCCAATTTTTATTTTACTTATAACCTCTGAGGCAATTTTAATGGAACTTATACCTTTTTCTGGATTTATACCAGAATGGGATTCAACTCCTAAGATATCTATTGAAAAATAGTCAGATGATGGACCTTTTAAAACCAATCTGCTGGGGCTTGTGCTATCCAATACAATTCCAGATTTTGATTTCAACAATTTATAGTTTAGAAATTTTGCCCCCAGTAGACCAATTTCTTCACAAGTTGTAATTGCAGCTTCTAAATTTACATGAGGATATTTTTTTTCAACTAGAGTTTCAAAAACTTCTAGTATTATTGCTAGCCCACTTTTATCATCGGCACCTAAAATCGTGTTTCCACCACTTTCAATATGATTTTTCTTTATTACGGGCTTAATTCCATTGCCGGGCACCACGGTATCCATATGTGAAGAAAGAACAAAGAATTTTTTACTATTATTGTTTTTTTTATATATTATTAGGTTGCCCACATTTGAACCTGTTAATTTTTTTGAATTATCAAATTTATATTTAAGTTTTAATTTTTTAATTTTTTTTTCAATGTAACTGGCTACTTTTTTTTCATTTCTAGACTCACTATCAATTTTTACTAAATCAGTAAATGTCTTAATTAATCTCTTTTCATTAATCATATATGCCTCTCTCTTCCTATTAATTGTAAACANCATTCATAAATTATCTCTGATAATGTAGGATGGGGATAAACAGTATTTATTATACTTTCAATTGACAGATCATTCGACATCAAGATATTAAGTTCTGAAATCATTTCCGTTGCTCCTTTTCCTATTATATGTGCACCTAAGATCTTAAATTCTTTATCAACCATTATTTTACAAAAACCTCTATTTTCTCCTTGTGCAATTGATTTTCCATTTGATTTGAANGGCGTTATAGCCTTTTTAAAATTAATTTTATTTTCTAGCAAACTATCTTCAGTGCTCCCTATAGTTGCAATTTCAGGCTGACAATAGACACAGCTTGGAACTGAGATNTTAGTATTAATTTTATCACCGTAAATATTATCTATAATTCTGAAACCATCAAAGCTAGCTCTGTGTGCCAACATTGGCCCCTCAGTAACATCTCCAATAGCGAAAATATTTTCTATGTTAGTTTTATAATTTGAATCAGTTATTATGAAATTTTTATTGTTTAATTTAATATCTAATGATTCTATATCTAGCCCTTCGGTTAATGGCTGTCTTCCGGTAGCCACTAAAATTTTCTCATAAAAAAACTTACTATTGTTTATATTTACATCTATATGGTTTTCATTTTTTTTATTAATACTGACTTTTGAATTCTCCTCTATTTTTATGCCTTTACCTTTAAAATTTTTTTTCAGCTCATTTATTATTTCAGTATCCATTACACTTAAAATAGACTTTTGATCTTCTACAATGGTTACTTCAGATCCTAAAGAATTAAAAAAGAATGCAAATTCAATTCCTATATATCCCCCTCCTACAATAAGAATGCTTTTAGGTAAATTTGAAAGCTGTAATATGCCATCACTGTCATAAATAATATTATTATCTGGCATTATATTTTTTGGATTTTTAGGGATTGAGCCTGTTGAAATTATAAATATNTCAGAANTNTATACTTCTTCTTTTTTATTANATGAAACTTTAATANTTTTTTTATCTTTAAATTTAGCATTCCCATTGATATAAGTAATTTTTTTATTATTTATTAAATATTCTAATCCACTTAATAATCTTTTTATATTTTTTTGACTGTTTTTGATTATTTCATCAAAATTTATTGATAAATTGGAAATATTAAAGAGTTTGTTCTGATTTTTTAAAATATCTGAATAGAGTTCAGCACTTTTTAATAGTGATTTAGTAGGAATGCATCCTAAGTTTAAACAAGTCCCACCTAGGGATTTCTTTTCAACTAACAGGACCNTGAGACCTTTTCTTTCNGCNTCAATNGCAGCAGTNTAACCCCCTGGGCCTCCGCCAATTATACAAACATCAAAATTATTCATTTGATAATTTAATAATTTCCCCATTAATAAATTTTGATTCTTTTGCTATTAACATTTCAATCGCATTGAAAATTTGAATAGGCTTTATCCATTTACTAAAATTAGCATTCGGCATCTCTTGCCTGTTAACTGGAGTATCTATTGTATCAGTCATTATTGAATTAACTCTAATACTATATTTTTCGAATTCTATAGCCATTGATTTTGATAAATTTAATAAAGCTGCCTTTGAACTACTGTATGCGCAAACCCCTACAACTGGATTTTCTGCATAGGGTGTTAGCATATTTATAATACTTTTATTTGAAGAAGAGGCCAAGATTTTTGGAGAATATTTGCAAATATTAAAAACACTATATAAATTTATATCCATCATTTTTTTTATATCATTTATATCTGAACTAATTAGATCTTTATATATAAAACCACCAACTAAATTAACTACCGAGTCAAAATGTATTTTGAAACTCGTGACGATTTTTGCTATATTCTTCTCAGATAATAAATCACATTTTATTGGATTGATGAATTCTAAATCCTTTTCACCAATGAAATCCAATTCTTTATGATATTTATATGTCGTATAAACTATATAATTATTTTTCTTTAGTAAGGGTATTAGAGCACGACCAAGATTGCCTGTCAGCCCAGTGAAAAGTATTTTATGTTGTTGTTCCACTTTTTTACTCTATCATAGTATTATTTTTAATAAAATTACAAAAAATTTGAGTGTATTATAAAGTTATGGATATGCAAATAAGAGCTGAAACCCCAAGGGCTAAGAAAGGATGGGGGATGGGCTCTACAATGATGTCGGGAGATTCAAAAATAAGAGGAGTAAAACTTTTAATAACAGAATATAGAGATATCGAGGATAAAAACGTAAAGATAATCAAACGACTTGGTGAAGTTTTCAGTAAAAACTTAACTGACTACGATGAAATAGAGATTACATTTGAGGATTATGGACTTAAGATGGTTAAAACTATAAAGCAAGAAAATTATAATACAGATACATGGGATAAATGGGTTCTTTTTTCGAGAAAAATCTATGATAATATGAATAAAGTTTTGACGGGGAATTAATTGAGCAAAGATTATAATGAAACATTAAACTTACCAAAAACCGATTTTCCAATGAGGGCTAATTTACCTCAAAACGAACCAAAACTTATTAAGTATTGGGATGATATAAAATTATATAAACTTCTTCAATCAAAATCAGGGGAGTCTTTTGAATTGCATGATGGTCCACCTTTTGCTAATGGCAATATCCACATGGGACATTGTCTAAATAAAGTTTTAAAAGACATAATAATTAAATTTAATTCTATACAAGGAAAATCTATTAGATATGTTCCTGGTTGGGATTGTCATGGACTTCCAATCGAACACCAAGTAACAAAAAAACTTAAATCTAAGGATATTACTAAGTTAGAAATTAGGAATTTATGTAAAGAATATGCGATGAAATTTGTTAATAAGCAAAAAGAAGAGTTCATTAGACTTGGTGTAGTATCTGATTGGAATAATCCTTATCTGACTATTAATCCGAGCTTTGAAGCCAATCAAATTTCGGTTTTCTCTGATATGTTTTTGAAGGGATATATTTACAGAGGAATGAAGCCAGTTAATTGGAGCCCTAGCTCACAAACTGCTCTTGCTGAGGCGGAACTAGAATATCCTGATAATCATATTTCAAAAAGCGTTTATGTAAAGTTCCCAGTACTGAAAAAAACATATCCAAATGAAATTAAAGAAACATGCGACAATCTCAACTTTCTTGTATGGACAACTACTCCATGGACATTGCCTGCAAATAAAGCTTTGTCTTTAAACCAAGATTTTGTTTATGGTATATATGAAATAGGAAATGAACAAATTATCATTGAATTAGATCTTGCTATCAAGTTGAATGATAAAAGTGATTTAAATTTAAATAAAATCAATGAAATTTCTGGAAAGACATTACTAGAAATGAAATATTTATCTCCTTTAACGCAACAGGAGTGCAGTGTTTATAATGCTGAATATGTAACTAAAGATGCAGGTACAGGAATAGTACATACTGCACCTGGTCATGGGGTAGATGACTACAACACTGGCATTAAAAATAATCTCGATATTTTTTCTCCTGTTGATAAGTATGGAAAATTTACTGATGATGTACGTGAAGAATTACAAGGACTTAGTGTTTTGAATGAAGGAAATCTTAAGGTGATAGAGTTGTTAGATAATGAAAATTATTTATTTTTTTCTGAGGATTATAATCATAAATATCCTTACGATTGGCGGACTGGCAAGCCAACTATTTTTAGATCAACTTACCAATGGTTTGCATCTGTAGATAAGTTTAGAGAGCAAGCACTTAGTGAAATTGAAAAAGTTAAATGGTATCCAACCCAATCTATGAAACGAATAAGTTCTATGATATATGAAAGATCAGACTGGTGTATATCTAGGCAAAGATCATGGGGTTTGCCAATACCAGTTTTTTACTATAAGGAATCAAATGAAGCTTTCATTAATAAAGAGATATTAAATAAAATTATTGATATTTTTAAGCATGAAGGATCAAACTCTTGGTGGGAAAAAGATGTTGACTATTTTTTACCAGATAAATATAAAGACCATTCTGAAAAACTGGTGAAAGGGACCGATACATTAGATGTTTGGTTTGATTCTGGTTCGTCTTGGAAGTCGGTATTAAATGAGAAATCATATCCTGCAGATTTATACTTAGAAGGTAATGATCAACATCGAGGATGGTTTCAGAGCAGTCTCTTAACATCAGTAGCAACAAATGGTATTTCCCCATATAAATCAGTCTTAACTCATGGATTTGTTGTTGATAGTAAAGGCCAAAAAATGTCAAAATCAAAGAATAACGTTGTTGAACCAGATAAAATTATTAAGCAGAGCGGTGCTGACATACTAAGGCTCTGGGTTGCATCTGAGGACTACTCATCCGAGGTAAGGCTATCAGACACCATATTAGATGGAATCAAAGATAAATATAAAAAACTAAGAAATACTCTTAGATTTTTATTAGGCAACATTAATGATTTTGAAGAAAAAGATTTTGTAGATTTTGAAAAAATGGAAGAAATTGATCAATGGATATTGATAAAATTATCAAATCTGAAGAAAGACTATATAGAATATTTTGAAAAAAACTTATTTCATCAAGGTATATCTAAAGTGTTAAATTTTACTGCAAATGAATTGAGTTCTATATATTTAGACATACAAAAAGATATTTTATATACCTTCTCAATTAAATCTCATCAAAGGAAATCAACTCAATCTGCAATCGTAAATATTTTTAGAGAAATAACTCTAATGTTGTCACCTGTTATATCATTTACAACCGAAGAGGCTTGGAAACATTTTAACCAAAATAAATCCTCTATTTTTGAAGAGACACTTTCAAGTGATTTCTATAAAGATGAAGAAATAGAAATTAAATGGAATAGATTGATGGAGTATAGAACAATTTTCTTGAAGGAGATAGAAATTAAAAGATCTGAAAAGATAATTGGAAGTTCTTTAGAAGCTAAAATTTTAGTATCATGCCCGGTTAGTCATAATGAATTTTTAAAAGAAAATTTAGTTAATCTTCAAAAAGTATTAATGGTTGCTGAGCTTGATTTGTCTGATCTTCAAAGTGATGAAGTAAGATGTGATGTCCAAAAAACTAAAGCTCCCAAGTGTGTAAGATGTTGGAATTATAGTTTTCAAAGAGGCCCTGATGATAAAAATATTTGCTTAAAATGTCATGAGCAGCTTATTCTTTAAATTTTTAAGTTATAATATTTTTAAGTGAATACTAAAAAACATCATGTTGTTGTCATAGGGGCTGGATTTGGCGGTTTATATGCAGTCAAGCAATTTGTTAATACCGATATTGATGTAACTCTTATAGATCGCAGAAATTTTCATCTATTTCAACCTTTACTTTATCAGGTTGCAACTGGGACTATATCTGCACCTGATATTAGTGCTCCAATCAGATCTATTTTTGGCGATAAAAAAAATATCACAGTAAGACTTGATATAGCTAATGGAATAGATCCCTACAATAGATATGTCCAAACAAGAAACCATGCAAGAATTAGATATGATGATTTAATTGTTGCGACCGGAGTAAGTCATCATTATTTTGGTAATGATGAATGGGAGAAGCATGCGCCAGGTTTAAAGTCAGTTGAAGATGCATTCGAAATGAGAAGGAAAATCTTTACGGCTTTCGAGCAAGCGGAAAATGAAACCGACCCACTGAGAAGAAAACAGTTATTAACTTTTGTAATTATAGGTGGGGGCCCGACAGGTGTGGAGCTTGCTGGAGCGCTAGCAGATCTAGCTTTTAAAACATTGGATGGGCATTTTCACAATATCAATACCAAAAAAGAGTGTGAAATATATTTAATTGAAGCCTTACCTCAAGTTTTGCCAACATTTGATAAGAAATTATCTGAGATTACGAAAAAATATTTAGAAAGAATGGGAATAAAAGTTTTGACNGATTCCAGAGTGACAGAAATTACCTCAGATACAGTTGCATTTGAAAAGAATAAGGAAAGACAAGTNATNGAGACAAAGACAACTCTCTGGGGTGCNGGNGTTAAGGCATCTGCNTGGGGAATGATCTTGTCTGAAGCAGCTGATGCTCAAGTAGATAGNGTGGGNAGAGTTCTTGTTAAAAAAGATTTTTCCATTCCGAATTATAGTAATATTTTNGTAATTGGTGATTTAGCTAGATTTCAAGACTCNAAAAATGAATTTATACCNGGNGTTGCTCCTGCGGCTATGCAGGCTGGAGAATATGTTGCAAAACTTATTAAAAATCGAGTTAATGGTGATAAATCTTTTAAAGAATTTGAGTATAAAGATAAAGGAAATCTTGCAGTAATTGGAAGGAATAGGGCAGTCGCTGATCTAGGATTTTATAAAGCTCAGGGTTTTGTAGCATGGCTCTTGTGGTTATTTGTTCATATTTGTTTTCTAATAGGTTTTGATAATAAAGTTTCGGTATTAATAAAGTGGGCTTTAAATTATTTTAATCAAGATAAAGGGACCCGTCTTATATTTGTAAAATAATAAATATGATTAGAAAAAAAAATATTTATACCAAAGGAATAACTAAAAATTTCAGAATTAGTAGATCAAAAGTTGATTTATATATAAAATGTAAGCGGTGTTTTTGGCTTGATAGAGTTAAAGGACTTGGCATGATACAGCCTCCTAGCTTCACACTTAATAATGCCGTTGATAATTTGCTTAAAAATGAATTTGATTTTTATCGTTCTGCCAAAAAGAAACATCCAATATTTATTAAAAATGATCTTAATATCATACCTTTTTCACATCCTAACCTAAATGAATGGAGAGAGAATTTTAAAGGAATATCATATACAGATACGGAATTAGATTTGGTTTTTACAGGAGCAATTGATGATCTATGGATTAATTTAGACACTGGAAAATTAATTGTTGTTGACTATAAGGCCACTTCTAAAGAAGGAAGAATAAGCATATCAAATAGTGGTTGGTGGCCTGCTTATAAACGCCAAATTGATTTTTATAGTTTTCTCTTGATTAAGAATGATTTAGAACTTGAACCCTATGGCTTTTTTCTCTATGCAAATGCAATCAAAGATGGATCTTTTGAAAAAAAATTAAAATTCAATTTACAACTTATCAAATATGAATACGACATAGAATGGATACCAAATAAACTTAAAGAATTAGCTTCAACTTTAAATAATGAAAATATGCCGGAGGGTTCTAAAAGCTGTGATCATTGCTCGTATTTTGAAGACAGACAAATCTCTTATAGAAGGCTAGACTATGGCCAAAATCTAGAGCTTTTCGATTGAAATAATTTTTAAGAACCTGTGTTTTTTTAAAAATAAATTGTATTATATTTGAGTCAGATGAAATTTTTCTTTTGGACTCTAGTTTTAGTATCTGCCTTATTGTTTGTATCCCCAGTTTATAGTCTTTATAAAATCGGAATGGGCATAAAAGAAAAAGACAAAGAAGTATTAAATGGATATATTCTTTGGAATGAATTACAAAAAAATGTTAAAAAAGATGTCAGAAGATTTTTAAAAAAAAGAGCTAAAGAGAGAAAAAAGGATATCGATAATCCAATAGATGGTATTTTTGAAGATATTAAAAGAGTTGGAGAAAAAGTTTTTGGTGGAACTGCTCTAGATATTGCAGTAGATAAGATTATAACTCCAGATGGCATAATTAAACTTGTCGAGCTTAAAGAAAGAAATAAAAATATTAAAAAGAATGAAAATAGTAAAAATATTGAAAAAAGTAATGTTAAAACTGAAAAAAAATTATTTAATATTGAGGGCTATTCTTTAGAAACTTTTAAGTTTTCCGGTTTTAAAAACTTTGAAGCTAAAATTATAACTCCTGATGGAGACATAGCTTTCAAGATGAGGTTAATATTTCCTAGATGGCATTTGTACTTTATTCAATCAGATGAATTATCTAGTAAAATTGCATCAAAAATTGAGCAATCAGTTGATTTATTAAAAAATTTAAAAAAGGGTTATGATCAACAATAATGTCTCAAAAAAATGTTTTAGATCAAAATATTGAACTTTGTTGTACTTCTCCAATGACAGGTTTTTACCGAGATGGATTTTGTAATACCGGTGATGAAGATAAAGGGCTGCATTTAGTTTGTATACAGGCTTCTAATGAGTTTTTACAATTCTCTAAAAGTGTTGGCAATGATCTTACAACACCTATAGCAGATTTTGACTTTCCAGGTCTTAAGGCTGGTGATAAATGGTGTGTTTGCGCTTATAGGTGGTTAGAAGCATACGAAAATAATTGCGCTCCAAAAGTTTATATATTATCTACAAATCATAAAGTGCTTGAGATAATTCCATTAGATATTCTAAAAAAATTCTCGGTTGATCTTGGATAATGGAAAAAAGAATATCATTATTAATGCTCTTAGGTTTTTTACTGGCTATCCCATCATCTTTCTTGATTCCTGATGTTGTAATCTCTTCAAAAATCATAGGTGATCTATTCATTTCGACCTTGAAGCTTGTCGTTCCATTTATAATTTTTATTTCTATATCATATTCAATAGCATCATTTGATACTAATACAAAGCTCAAAAAAATGATTCCGCTAACAATTGTTCTCTATATATTATCTACAACTATTTCAATATCTTTTTCTTTAGCTATTTCGAGTCAAGTTAATTTTCCTGTTAATGAGGCGTTAATATCAGAATTAAACTTTAATAATTTTGAAAGGTTAGATGTTAAGGATTCAATTAAGCCACTAGGTTTTGACTTATTTAAGTTACCATCCTTGATACTTGATGGTAATCCTTTAGCCATAATGATCATGGCTATTTTTTTTGGAATAATTATTAAAATTATTAAAAATTCGACAATTATTAAAATTTTAAAAAAATCAAACAATTTTGTTTTGTCATCAATTCTTTATTTTATGTGGCTTGCACCTTTTGCAATTTTCTCCCTATTTGGAAATTTATTAGTCACTATTGATTATGATATTTTATATCTATTATTGAAGTTTACTTTAATCGCAATAGCAATATTTTTATCGTATTTTTTGTTATTCTATGGATCCATAATACAATTTCTACTTAAGGAAAATTTTTATAAATTTTTTAAAAATATTAAAAATACCCTTTTTTTTGCATTTGTATCGTCAAGTAGTTCCGCGACCATACCCCTCACTTTAAAAACCGCAGAAAAAAATCTTAAAATAAATAATCAAATCAGTAATTTTGTAATTCCAATAGGAGCAACAGTTAATATGGATGGCTCAGCAATATATCTTGGTTTGTCTGCAGTCTTTGTATCAAATCTGATAGGTCTTAGCCTATCTTTTGATGAATATTTACTAATTTTAGTAACAGCAACTATTGGGAGTATTGGTGCTGCAGGTGTACCATCAGTTGCTTTAGTTATGATGACCGTAGTGTTTACTTCAGTTGGTATACCCGTAGAGGCAATTTCATTAATTGTAGGTGTTGATAGATTGCTCGATATGTTCCGAACCGCATTAAATGTTGCTGGAGATTTGGTAATTACAAAAATTGTAGACAGGTTTTCCTAGCTTGTGATAAATGTTTAATTAGTTAAAATTAATAAGTGTTTAATCTTATTAAGAAAATTATTGATTTTTTGAATAATCTAGACAAAAGAGGCTCTAATGGTGGAACTGATCCTGTTACAATAGATCAAGATTCAAAGGATAGTTTTAAAAAGCTATTTGTTGTTCTACCTGTTCTTTTGGGAATTTTTGCAATTTATAGTAGTTTTTACACAATAGACCCTGGAGAGATTGGAGTCATACAAAGGTTTGGTAAATTATCAAGCTACTCTGAACCTGGATTACATTTAAAAATTCCTGTAGTAGATAAGTTGACTGTAGTTGATGTAGAAAAAGTTAGAAGAATCGAAATTGGCTTTAGATCAGATAGATCTAGAATTAGTATTGTACAAGAATCTTTAATGATTACTAAAGATGAAAATATTGTTGATGCTCAAGCAATTATACAGTGGAAGATTAAGGATCCAGGAAATTATCTCTTCAAAGTTTGGAACGTAGAATCCACAATTAAAAGCACTGCAGAGGTGGCTTTAAGAAGCTCTATGGGTGTAACAAATATAGATGATGCCTTAACTACTGGTAGAGATCTTATACAATCTAATACCAGAGCTTTCCTTCAAAAACTCTTAGATTCTTACTCCTCAGGTGTTGCAATAACTGATGTAAAGCTTCAAATAGTTGATCCTCCAGAAGAAGTTAAAGATGCTTTCAATGAGGTTGTTAGAGCTAAAGAAGACAAAGAAAAATTAATCAATAATGCAAAAGGATATTTTGAAGATGTAATCCCTAAAGCCAGGGGTGAAGCTGAAAAAATGATTAGACAATCTGAAGCTTATCGAGAGCAAAGAATTTCTAAAGCTGAAGGTGATGTTGCAAGGTTTAATCAAATATATTCTGAGTACAGAAAGGATAAAGAAACAACAAAAACTAGGATATATCTAGAAAAAATGGAATCAATTCTCCAAAGGCCTAAGAAGGTTATTGGTACAGACTCTGCAAGTGGTTCATTGAACTTGCTTCCATTAAATGAGGTTTTTAAAGATTAATATGAAAAAATTTCTACCTATACTACTTTTGGTTTTTGTATTTTCTCCAACTTTTTTATTTGTTGTTGACGAGACACAACAAGCAATTATTACGGAACTTGGTGAATACAAAAGGACGGTTAGCAAGCCAGGATTAAGCTTTAAAAAGCCTTTTATTGAGAAAGTTACAAAGTTTGATAATAGAATTCTTTCAACTGATGCACCTCCTGGTGAATATTTAACATTAGATAAAAAAAGATTAGTTGTAGATTTCATAGCTAGATGGAAAATTGTTGATCCCCTAGTTTTTTTCAAATCAGTAAATAATCTTTTTAGTGCAAATTCTAGAATCGAGGATATTGTATTTTCTGAAATGAGGGAGGAATTAGCTACTCACAATATTAATGAAGTTATAGCCGAAAATCGTGAGTTAATTATGGATGAGGTTAAAATTGGAAGTACTGAGAGACTTAAAGATTTTGGTATGGAACTAATTGATGTAAGAATTAAAAGAGCTGATTTACCTAGCGAGGTTCAAAGAAGTGTTTTTGATAGGATGATTGCTGAGAGATCAAGAATATCTAAAAGATATAGATCTGAGGGTGAAGAGGAGTCGGCAAAAATTCGCGCTCAAACTGATAAGGAGCGTGAAATAATTTTGGCAGAAGCTTACGCTAAAAGCGAAGAAATCAAAGGTGAGGGTGATAAAATTGCAACAAAAATTTATTCAGATTCATATTCTAAAGATCCTAGCTTTTATGAGTTTTTTAGAAAATTAGACGCTTATGATAAAATTATTGATGGTAAGTCCATAATTTTCTTACCTATAGATTCTGATTTACTAAATTTGCTTAAAGATAAGGATTAATTTTTTGGATACTTTCAGTCATGCCCTTTGGGGTAAAGCTTTATTCGGTTATAAGAAATACCTCTACCTTCCTTTATTTTTTGGTGCTGCTCCCGACTTGCTCCCTTTTATTCCAAATCTATTTTACAAGTTAATAAACGGTAATTTTTCTTATGGCAAACCCTCGATATCTTCTATTCCAGACTGGGTATTTTTAATTTATGATTTTTCTCACAGTCTAATAACAGGATTTCTTTTAGTTTTAATATTATTTTTTTTTAAAAAGAAATATTTATCATTTGCTGCCTTAGCTTGGCCATTTCATTCAATTTTAGATTCCGTATCTCATTCGAAAGATTTTTTTGGAACTAAAATTTTCTGGCCTTTATCTGATTATAGATTTGATGGCGTTTCCTGGGGTCAACCAGAGGTATGGTTTACTAATATTATTTTTTTAATAATTATTTTTTATATTAGGAGACCAGTTCCATTGATTATTGCTTGGACACCGCTTTTAACTAAGTTATTAAAAAAAAATAAAAAATTATAATTTCGAACTTATTAGCTTCCATAAAATACTCGTCACTTTTACATCTTGAATACAATATCTTAGCATTTCATCTGAAAAAACATCCCATCCCTTATCATAGCTACCTTTATTTTCTCCCAATCTATATCCCCATGCATCTAGAGAATGTCTGCCTTTCAAATTTTCAGGAACATTAGGGTTATTTAAGTCATCTATTTTAATATCAGGCCATAATTTTCTTACATAAATTAAAGTATCAAGCACTTTTCCTTTTGGATTAAACTCATATAGTTTACTTATAGCAGGTATGTCAAATCCAACTATGTTATGACCAATTATTGCATTGGCAGATTCTAATTTTTTAATACCTTCTATTAATTGGTCTCCATAATAAGACGAGACATCATTGTTGGATAAGTCTTGAGTTACTATACAATGAATAGCTGTCATATCCTTAACAAAGCCATTCGTTTCTATATCAAAAACTAAATCCATTTAACCAAAAATTGAGATTAACACACCCGCAGCAACTGCTGAGCCAATAACACCAGCAACATTTGGACCCATTGCATGCATTAGTAGTACATTTGATGGATTTGAGTCCATACCAACTCTATTTGATACACGCGCAGCCATTGGAACTGCCGATACACCAGCAGATCCAATTAAAGGATTTATCGGATCTTTTGATAATTTATTCATTAATTTTGCCATTAAAAGGCCGGCAATTGTTCCAACAGAAAAAGCAGCTAGTCCTAAAAAGATTATTCCAAGGGTCTCAGGCACTAAAAACTTATCAGCTGCAAGTTTAGAGCCAACTGCTAAACCAAGGAATATTGTTACAATATTTATCAAAGCATTTTGTAAAGTTTCGGATAGCCTTTCAACAACACCTGATTCTTTTACAAAATTACCAAAACATAGTGCCCCAACAAGTGGTGTTGCATCAGGAAGTGCCAATATACATAAAAACAATACAGTAAGAGGAAAAATTATTTTTTCCACTTTTTTTACATTTCTCAATTGAACCATTTTTATTTGCCTTTCTTTTTCTGTTGTTAAGGCTTTCATTATTGGAGGCTGAATTATTGGAACTAAAGCCATATATGAATACGCTGCTACTGCTATAGCTCCTAGTAGGTCAGGAGCTAATCTTGAAGCTATGAATATTGCTGTGGGACCATCTGCACCACCTATAATACTAATCGCAGCAGAATCTTGGAGAGAAAAATTGATAATATTGGTATTTTGCGTAAGAAATACAGCACCTACTAGTGTCCCAAAAATTCCAAATTGTGCTGCAGCTCCTAATAATGCAGTTTTAGGATTTGCTATTAGTGGCCCAAAATCCGTCATAGCTCCAACACCCATAAAAATTAATATTGGAAAAAGACCTGTTTCAACTCCCATTGTATACAGAATTCCAACAAAACCATTTGGTCCAGCAATTTCAGCAATTGGGATATTTGCCAATAAACCTCCAAAGCCAATTGGTATTAAAAGAAGTGGTTCAAAATTTTTTGCAATAGCCAGGTAGAAAAGACAAAAAGCAATTATTATCATAATTGCTCGACCCCATGTCTGATTAAAAATGGACATCGAGCTCTTCCTGTCTGCATCGAGTTTACCTTCTACAGGATTAAAAAACTCATGAACTCCAGTTGATTTATATAGGTTATTAACTAGTTCGGTAAGATTCTTTTTTTCAAATTCTTCTGGACCTTTTTTTTCAATTTCAGATGAGTATGAAGTTAAGTTCATAAATGAAAAAAAAGTAAAAATTAAAAAACTAAAAAGTATAAATTTTTTCATACATTTATTTTAAGCTAAATATTGCTTGACCTTCCTCTACATTCTGGCCTTTTGTAACATCTATTGAAGCAACTAATCCATCACTTCCCGCCTTTACTTCAATTTCCATCTTCATAGATTCTAAGACTAATACAGTTTGGTCAGCTGAAACTTTATCTCCAATATTAGAAATGATTTTTACAACTACTCCATTGACAGGAGCTTTAACCCCTTGTCCTGATGCTTCAGAAGCATTATTTTTTATTGATTCTGTATCTTGCACTTTTTGGACAATATTCGCAGGAGTTATATCTATATTTTCTCCTTCAGCTACTTGAACATTATATTTTTCACCATCCAAAATAACTGTATAAACAGATGCAGAATTATTAACTTTTGTATCACTTTTTTGTTGCTGACCAACAGATATCTGATCAATTTTTCTGACATTAGCGGTGATCTCACCTTTTAAAAATTCAATCCCCTTATCTGCACAGGCGGCTGCAATAAAGATATTTTCTTCGGTTGTATCTAACCCTTCATCTGTTAAAATTTGTGTCCAATATTTTATACTTTTCTTTTCATCTCTATCTGCAATATCTAATGGGTTTTCTGTTGTTGGCTCAAGCTTCAACTGTTCAGATGCAAGCTTAACAATTTCATCATTTGGTTTGGTAGGCGTCTTTCCAAAATATCCTAGGACCATTTTTCCATATCCATCAGCTATTTTTTTCCAATTTCCAAACATTACATTTGAAAAAGCCTGTTGCCAATAAAATTGAGAAACTGGTGTAACTGATGTTCCATATCCACCTTTTTCAACTACTTCACCCATTGCATCTATTACTTGTGGAAATTTATCTAATATATTATTATCTCTCATCATTTGGGTGTTAGCTGTCAACGCCCCTCCAGGCATAGGAGAAAAAGGAATTAATGGTGATACTTTTTGTGCTTCACCTGGAAAATAATAATCCTTTAATCTTTCTATTAGGACTTCTCTATATTTAAGTATTTTATTTGATTCTAGATCTCCAAGATTAAATTCAGAATTTTTAGTTGCATGAAGCATAGTTAATAGATCAGGTTGGCTAGTTCCTCCAGATAATGGATCCACTGCAGTATCAATACCGTCCGCACCAGCTTCAAGTGCTGCAAGATAACAAGCTACACTTACCCCGGCGGTTTCATGTGTATGGAACCTAACATGCATTTTATCATCTAGTAGTCTTCTCGCCATTTTTATTGTTTCATAAACCTTTTTTGGATGTGAAGTTCCGCTTGCATCTTTAAAGCATAATGAAGTAAATTTCATTCCCGCATCTAATATTTGTTTTAATATATTTTCGTAGAAATCTACAGTGTGAGCGCCAACACAACCAGGTGGTAGATCCATCATTGTTATAACAGCCTCATGTTTAAGGCCATGCTTATTTACACATTCGGCACTATATTGAAGATTGGAAACATCATTTAATGCATCAAAATTTCTAATTGTTGTTGTTCCATGTTTTTTAAACATTTTTGCATGTAAATCAACTATTTCCCTACTACCTGTGTCTAAGGCTACTGTATTAATTCCTCTCGATAAAGTCTGCAAGTTAGCATCTGGTCCTACCACTTCACGAAATTTATCCATCATGTCAAAAGCATTTTCATTAAGATAGAAGAATAAGCTTTGAAATCTGGCACCACCACCAAATTCAAAATGAGTTATTCCTGCATTTGCAGCTTCCTCTACGGCTGGCATAAAATCTTCCATTAAAACCCTACCACCAAAAACCGACTGAAACCCATCTCTGAATGTTGTATCCATTATGTCTATGTATTTTTTACTCATATCTTTATTTTCTATAGAATCCTATTTGCTTTCTTTATGTTTTTTTATGGCAGCTGATATTACAGCAACCTTTTTATTATCATTTATAATTCTTTCCGGGTTAGAGCTTAAGTTATCTTCTGTTATCAACCTACCAATTATGAAAGCTTGTATTTTTAGGATTAATATCATGATTAATAAAAAAGAGAATACTGTCGCCATCCCTAAAATCATGAAATTTATAGATTCACCTATCAATGTGAAAACTCCTTCTTTAATTTTTTTTAAATCATAGTTATTTTAGTAAAAAAAACAACGAATGACAAACAAAAAAAAGGCTTATATCTAAAATCAGGAGGAGACGATCTTATAGGATATAAGCCTATATAAACTTTATAGTCGATACTTTTATAAATGTCAAAGATTTTAGTTAAAAATTATAGAGAAAATTAGACAAATATATATATTGTAAAAATTATTTAAAAAATTAAAAAAAATATAATAAATTTTTAATTTATATTCTTGACAAAAATAAATTATTACTGAATAATTGCTGACCATGAGCAATAAAGAAAAAAAGAATCAAGCTTATAATCTTTTAGCAAATGAGATTAGACGTCTAGATTATTTTAAGGTTTTTTCAGATACTAATATGCTTAAAATTGCATATAGAATTGTTAATGAAAAAATTGAAGAGCAATTAAGTATTGCTGAAGATCCATCTGTAAGTCTTTCAATTCAATCCATGATAGCTAAGCATTAATTAATAGCCTTTGAAACAATAAATACTGCTAGTAGTTCAACAAGAACAAACATCATTGCGGATTCTAAGTTTATACCCACACCTGTATCAGTAAAAATTCTAGAGATAGTCACAGCTGGATTGGCAAAACAAGTTGAGGTTGTAAAAAAAGTAGCAGCAAAAATATATGAAGCAACAACAGTTGGCACTCTTTCAGGAAAAAACTTTTCTGAGTGAATAATAGCCACAAGTAGTCCAGCAGTTGCTAAAAATTCTGATAGCAATATCCCATTTGTACTTCTTGAAACAAAAGAAATGGAAGTTTGTCCAAAGTCAAAGGTTAAATGTGCAAATACAACTGCGGAGACAGCACCTAATATTTGTAAGAGCGAGTATGAAATAAATTCTTGAAAAGATATATTTTTTCTTAAATACATCATTAAACTGACTGCGGGGTTAAAGTGAGCGCCAGAGACTTTTGAAAAAATTGTAATATTAGAAAGTAGTACAAGTGAAACGGCCAATGCTACCGTTAACAAAGTGACATAGGATGGTGCTCCTAGAGATTGAGTCATTATAAAGGTTCCTACAATTGCTAATACTAGTAAAAAAGTTCCATATAATTCTGCTATATATTTATTCATTGAGATATTCTAACAAAAAGTTGTGTAATATAATAGAATTAAATGAATAAATTTAAAATTGCTATTATCTCAGATTCACATTTAATTAAAAACTCCCCATTTCTAGGCATTGATACATTCAAATCTTTTAAAGCAATTATTGATAATTTAGTAAACAATCTTGATAATTATGAATTGGTCCTTTTTTTGGGAGATATGGTACAAGATCAAAAAATGGAGTCGTTTGAGTTTTTGAATGAACAATTAGCTAGAATTAATATTAAAAAATTTTTAATACGTGGTAATCATGATATTAAAGGAATATTGCCCATAAATGATTTTGTAGAGCATAATCACCCATTCAATTTTCAAAATTGGATCTTAACACCAATAGAATCTTATAAAAAGGGTGAGATATATGGTGAAATTTCAATTGGCAAAATAGATAAAATTAAAAAAATTTTAAATCAGAAANCACNATCATTTGGAATTNTATATTTACACCATAATTTATTTGAAACTTTTTCTCCCTGGCTNGATATTCATATAACAAAAAATTTTATTCAAATTAGAGAAGAACTATCGAAAATTCAAAATTTGAAGTTANTTGTTTGNGGGCATATTCATCAATATACAAAAAATATNATTGGTGACAAAGTATTNTTATCTACTCCTTCAACAAGCGCTCAATTTAAGCATTCNACAGAAAAATTTACACTTGATACAATAGGTCCAGGTTATTTAGATNTNGAACTCAATGAAGACGGTACTCATAAAGTTAATGTGATTAGAATTTCAGGCAATTTTGGTGAGCCAGAAAAAAATCCAAAAACATATTAATTATTTGTAGCTTGAGCAAGATGCTAAAATAGTAATTATAAATAAAAATAATGGAAAATATCTCATAAGATAATTTTATAATAAAATATACGAGAGGACAAATAATATGCTTTTAAAATCAACAATAATTATATTAGCTTTATATTTTTTTGTTTGCATTCTTATGTACATAAATCAAAGAAATTTTATATATTTCCCCAGTGTCAATAACTATATAAAATATGAAAAAATTAATAAAAATAACGAAGTTATATATTTAAAAAATAAAAACATAAGATTAAAATCTTGGTTTTCAAATATAAGAGCGAATAAACCAATTATTTTATTTTTTCATGGAAATGCAGGAGATCTCGAGAATCGAACATACAAAGCAAATGCTTTTAAAGATAGTGGATATAATTACCTTTTTATATCATATAGGGGCTTTAATGGTAATGGTGGCTCTCCGACAGAAGATAACATATATTCTGATGCTCAATTTGCATATAATTGGCTTTTAAAAAATGGATTTGATGAGAATGAAATTATAATATACGGTGAATCTTTAGGAACAGGTGTTGGAGTTGAGATCGCAAAGAATAATAATCCAAAAGGATTAATATTAGAATCTCCATTCACATCAATAGTTGATATGGGAAAAAGAAAATTTCCTTTTTTGCCAGTTCAGCTAATTCTCAAAGATAAATATGATAACTTAGAAAAAATATCATTTATTAAGTGCCCTGTGCTTTATTTGCATGGAAAATCAGATAATTTAGTTCCAAAATACATGAGTGATATTTTAATTGAAAGAACACAAACAAGAGCCGAATCTTATTTTCCGGAGAATGATAAACACATGATGAATTTTGACAAAAAACTTATGGATAATATTGATAAATTTATAAAAAATCTTTAAGTATGCTTTAAGCACTTTACTGTATAAACATATCCTGTTTGGACAGATATAATAGTTGAAATCCATAGGCCTAATATACCAATCATAGTCCCATAGCCTAGCAAGAATAAATTTCCAGGTTCCCCGGATAGCAGTACTGATATTGAAAACATTTGAATAAAAGTTTTGACTTTCGAAAGTTGCGTTACAGGAAGGGATACTTGGAGTTTTGCTAAATATTCTCTCAACCCAGAAACGAGAACTTCTCTGGCAATAATGATTACCGCGGCATAAAAATGAAAACCATCAATTTTACCATCATGAATCATAAGCAGTAATGCTACCGTAACGATTATTTTATCTGCTACTGGATCTAATAACATTCCCAATTTGGATTCTTGATTCATTGATCTAGCTAATTTTCCATCTAAATAATCTGTAAATGCAGCAATCACAAAAATAAAACAAGATATCCATTCTCCTTTAGGTGTTGGAAGGAAATAAGTAAAAATAAAAAAAGGAATTATTATTATCCTGAAGTAAGTAAGAGATATTGGAATCTTTGAATTCATATTTTCATATTAACATTGTATTAATTTTTTATTAATTTTTTTTTATACTTGTATTATAGATGCACGATGTCTATAATAAATTCTTGTGAAAAGATTATTAGTGTTACTTTTTATTCTTTTGTTTTCATATCAAGATTCTTTGTCACAAGAAGAGGTTAATATTTATACGTCTCGACACTATGATTCAGATATTAAAATATATGAAGAATTTGAAAAAAGAACCGGTATAAAGGTTAATTATATTACTGGTAAGGGTAATGCCTTATTTGAAAGAATTAAGTCAGAAGGAAAAAATTGTCCTGCAGATATTTTTATTACTGTTGATGCTGGAAACCTATGGAAAGTTGAAAAAGAAGGATATTTTCAAAAAATAAAATCAGACAAAATCTCAAATGTATTAGATAAAAGGTTTATTGGCTCAAATGGCAAGTGGATTGGAATAGCTAAAAGATTTAGAGTTATAGTTTATAACCCTGATAAATTTGATAAGAATAAAATGCAAAATATAAGTTATGAGGATTTAGCCTCAAATGATTTCAAAAATAAAATTGCTATTAGNAGCTCTTCAAATATCTACAANCAATCTNTAATTGCATCTTTGATATATCACAATGGGGAATCNAAAACTAAAAAATGGTTAAAAGGTTTTGTATCAAANTTTTCCAGGAAGCCTCAAGGAAATGATAGAGCACAAGTTATGNCAGTNGCTTACGGCGAGGCTGANNTAGCCATTGTTAATCATTATTATCTNGGGATAATGCTTTCAGGTAAGTCAGGTGAAAAGCAGAAGAGTGCTGCTGAAAAAGTATNAGTAGCTTTTCCTAATACAAACAATAGAGGCGTTCANGTTAATATNAGCGGTGCAGGTATTNTAAAAAATTCTAAAAATTATAATAATGCTGTTAAATANCTTGAATTTTTATTAGAAAAAGATATTCAAAAACATATAGTTTNAAATACTTATGAATANCCAATTATTGATACAGTTGAGCCAAGTCCAGTTATTAAANGTNTAGGTTCAAANTACAAAGAGGATANATTAAAAGTAAAAGAATTAGGTATTAATAANCCAAAAGCTGTTAGACTAATGGATNGNGCTGGTTGGAAGTAGTTTAAAAATTCAATCTTCTTAATAAATATTTTTTANANAAAATGAGAAANTTTTTTTCCTTATCNCCAATTTTTATAGTTGCTATAATCTTTTCTTTACCTGCAATATTTATTTTTCTTAGTCTTGCACAAGATTTTTCATCTAACTGGATTCATTTAGTTNATACAGTTCTACCAGAATATTTATTGAATTCATTAAAACTATTTATTGGTGTTTCTNTTGGNGTGTTTNTTCTTGGTGTATCGACCGCTTGGATTATATCAACATGTGAGTTTAGAGGAAAAAAATTTTTTTCATGGGCNCTTATTCTTCCTTTTGCAATNCCACCNTATATTATGTCATATGCATTTACTGGTTTATTTGATAGCTATGGAAGTGCNAATGATTTGGTNAGATTTATATTTCAATTAGATCCCGAGACAGTACCGTTTCCATCTGTCAGGAATATAACGGGAGCNATAATTNTTTTTTCTTTTACATTATATCCNTATGTATTTTTAATATCTCAAACATCTTTTTTAAATCAATCNAGGGATATTTTTGATGTATCACGTACTCTTGGCTTATCAAGATTTAAGACTTTTTTTAAAGTTGCATTGCCAATTGCAAGACCTTCAATAGTTGCAGCTCTTATGTTAGTTGGCATGGAGGTTCTATCAGACTTTGGTGCTGTTGAACACTTTGCTATCCCNACTTTTACATCTGGTATTTTTAGAACTTGGTTTGGACTAAATGATTTAACAACNGCCAANCAGCTAGCNAGTATATTATTNATGATTTTTCTATTTTTAATATTAATTGAAAAATATTCGCGNAGAAAAATTTTATATACTTCAAACTCCACTAGTAATAGAGAATTGGTNCCAACACCATTGAAAGGTTATAAAGAATTTTTTGCAATTATAATTTGTTCTCTTCCAATATTTGTAGGCTTTATTATTCCTTTTGTTCAACTTCTTTATTGGACTATATTCTTTGATACATCNTTTTTNACTTCGGATTTTCTCAGTCTTATAAAAAATTCACTATCACTTGCAGTTANAAGCTCAATTNTNTGTTTATTTATAGCAACTATTATTAATTATATNATTCGTATAGAAAAAAATAATTTTCTTAGTTTTATTAANAAANTAATTACATCAGGATATGGAATACCNGGNATAGTNCTTGCNTTGGGAGTNCTTAATTTATTTNTNATGTTGGACAATATTTCAAATATTATTTTGACGGGGTCTCTNNTCGGATTNATATTTGCTTATTGCATAAAATTTTATGCTGTAACAAATTCATCAATTAGNTCAGGTTTTAAAAAAATATCTATAAATTTAGATAATGTTGCNTCGAGTCTTGGGAGCTCGAAAAGAAGAATTCTAAAATCTATACACTTACCATTACTTAAATCAAGTTTTNTAATNGGAATGTTGGTNTTCATGATAGANGTTATAAAAGAATTNCCTGCNACGCTAATTCTCAGGCCTTTTAATTTTAATACACTATCAGTTTCTGCTTATAATTATGCTTCTGACGAAAGAATGATTGAAGCAGCAGCACCTTCAATAGGTATTGTAATAGCATGTTTAATACCTATAATCATATTAATAAAATTAATAGGGAAAGAGGAAATTGAATAAATTAATTTTAAATAATATTGAACATTCATATGGAAATTACCTCATATTAGANAAGTTNTGTCTAGAGTTGATAAGCNGCGAGATTACATGNCTTATAGGAGAGTCTGGTGCTGGAAAGACAACTTTATTAAGAATAATAGCAGGATTAGAAAAGCAGTCTGGCGGCCAGATTATGCTTGGAGANAAAGTTATTTCTGATGATGAATCTTTTNTNGATACGAATAATAGAGAAATAGGNTTAGTTGTTCAAGAAAGAGCATTATTTCCACATTTAAAAGTAATAGANAATATTTGTTTTGGATTAAANGGTAATAAGAGCGAGAAAATTAAAAGAGCNGAATATTTGATGAATATATTTAAAATTATAAATTATAGANATTCATATCCTCATGAAATATCAAGTGGNGAACAGCAAAGGGTTTCGCTTGCAAGAGCACTTGCNCCATCTCCCAAAATATTANTGATGGATGAACCTTTTAGTTCAATTGATAGGGCTTTNAAATTTTCATTACGTAAAGATACCAAAGAGATTTTAAAAAATGAAAANATTACATCNTTGATTGTTTCACATGATTTTAATGATGCTCTGGAAGTAGCGGATAAACTNGCAATTCTCGATAAAGGNAAAATTGCTCAAATTGGTGATCCACGNTCAGTTGTTTTGAACCCAATTAATAATCAAATAAAAAAACAGTTTCTTTGTGAAACTGGAGANATGCTTTATTGGAAGTCTAANATCGACGAAAATAATAATTATTGAAATTTAGATATTNATTCCTAGAAAACTAAAGATNTTNTCATAGTAAAGTGCCAAAAAAATTGTAAAAAAAATAAAAAAGAGCATAATCCAAATTACTTTCATAGCATTACCTTTGTTATATTTATTATATCAGTTTAAATTATTAAATGAGCTTAAATCTAAAAAAAAATATCACTGATTATTTATGCTGTTCAAAATGTCAGACAGAATATGAATCGGGAATGACTGATTCAGAGTCTTTGCAAGAATATTCAAAATTAGATGTAGGATTTACTAATATAGGTCTACAGGTTTGGTGTAGAAGACATGAAATTAATGTTTGCCACATAGACTTTGAAGGGAATGAACTTGAGAGCGATTTTAGATGTTTGTTAGAATATTCTAATAATTAATTAAAAACCAAATTTCCTTTCATAATTCCATAATGTCCAGGAAAACTACACCAATAGACATATTCTTGACTTAAGTCTAATTTGTTTAAATCTATCACTAGATCATAAGTTTCATTCGGCCCTAGCAATGGCGTTTTTCCAACTACTTGAGGCGACGGTGGTAGATAACCTTGATTAACACCATTAGCCGGATCTATTAAAGTAATTAGGTTGTCAAAATCTGATGATTTAGAGACTACAACGTTATGACCTGCAAGATCTATAGGAAGATCGCTTGTATTTTTAAATTTGATAGTAAAACTTGAGCATGATTTATCTACATCAATTGTAGTTGAAGAAAATTGCATCATTTTATTCCCCTCTAAATTGAAAGAACAATTTGACGCTAGAACTTGAATATTTAACAATAAAAATAGTGAAGTTATGAAAAAACTTAAAAAATTCATTGGAATCTCCTTAAGCAATAGCTAATTAGCTTTCTTGTCTGTCACTAGACTTTTCACTACAAGATGAAGCTTTTTCACCATATGAATTCTCAGAGCATGAATCTGATTTTTGATCATGACCCCCACTACAGTGTCCAGCTATAGCAATATTTGTTAATGACAAAGTTAAAAGCATTATAAACATTATTAAATATCTCATATAATTAACCTAACTGATAAAACAAATTTTACTATGAAATATTTATGTCGAAGAAAATAATGAAAAAATATAATAAAACCTTGACATAAAAAAATATGTATTTATATTGAGTAAATAAGGATAGGAGGTCAATCATGGCAAAAGATACATTTATTTCAAGAAGTTCTTACACCAGACGCAAGAAACAGAAAAGCAAATCTGAATATCTTCGTATGTATGATCAACATATGATGCCAAAAGCTCCTTTGGTAAGGGCTTTGAGTTATTATTTCTTGGTTTTATTTGCAACTGTTTTTATGACGATAGCAGCTATGACTTAGAAATTCGTTTATAATATTGTCTGTGTCCCACATAACTCATGATATAAACGATTCCTGTGTGACGATATGTCTTAACAGAAACCCCGTTAATGCTTTAAATCTAGATGTTTTAAATGAACTCAATGATTTAATCATCGAGCTTGAGAATGCTTCTAATATAAACTTAATTATTCTTACAGGTGGGAATAATAAATTTTTCTCTTTTGGTCTGGATATTCCTGAACTTTTGGTTTTAGAAAGAGATATTTTAAAAAAAACTTTACTCATGTTGTTGGATACTTGTAAAAAAATATATCTATCATCTAAAATTACTATTTCAAAGATTAATGGTCATGCAACTGGAGGTGGGTGTATGTTAGCATTGAGTACAGATTTTAGGTATATGATTAACAACAGATCGAAAATAGCATTAAATGAAATCAATATTGGTTTATCTCTTTTTAGCTCAACTATTGAGATATTAAAGACCATAGTTGGTGTAAAAAATTCTAAAGAAATTCTGCTTGGTGGTAATATGCTTACTACAACCAAAGCTTTAGAGTATGGACTCATTAATGGAACCTATGAGGAAAATGATGATAGTTACTTTACCTCAATTATTAAAGAGTATAGTTCAAAAAGTAGCATAGCCATTAAAGACCTAAAAAATTCTTTAATGCTTTCTGATTTATCATTACTTAATGATGACGACTCAAAACTCGAACTTTTTTTAGATATTTTTTATTCTGAAGAAACTCAAGAAAAATTAAAAACAATTATTATTAAAAAGTGATTAGCTGAAAATGAACTGAGTACATCTCATAATTGCAATTTTTCTTTTATTTGATTCATTAATAATTTCTGCATCCCATACTTGTGTCGTGCGTCCTTTATGAATTAAAATTGCCTCGCATAACATATTGTCCCCAATATTTGCCGCACTTATAAAATTCGTTTTTAACTCAATAGTTGTAAAATTTTGACCCTTTTCAATATTCAAAAAGGTTGCAATCCCACATGCTGTATCGGCTAGGGAGGTAATAGCTCCACCATGGATATATCCATTAGGCGCTTTTAGCTTATTATCAGCTTTCATTTTTAGCTTAATTTTATTATGTTCATAATTAACAAGCTCAATGCCCAGTTCTTCAATAAAATTATCCTTGAGCATTTTTTTTATCCAATCTGACATTTCTAAACCTTGTAAAAAATCAAACCTATTATTAATATAGCTATTAAAATTGTCCAAAATATTGTAAATATAGCCAATCCACTTTTTGCTTCTTCTCTTTCAATATAAGTTCGACCCCTAAAACCTTGATAAAGAAAAGCTAAACTTCCACTAATTTGTACGCAAACAGTATTTATTAATAATAATATCAACGCACCAGCAGCTAATTCAATTTTTTCATTAGCTAATAAAATTGCAAAACTTGCAGCAGGAGGGAGTAGGGCAACTGAAACCATAACCCCAACTAATGAAGCAGAAATTCCTGTTGTCATTGATAAAGCTGCAGCTGCACCTGAGGCAAGTGCTAGGACGATATCTCCTATACCAACTTTAGTTCTTAAAAGAATTTCATTACTCAAAAAATTTATATCGGCAAAAAAAGATATTGAAAAAGTAACACAAAGAGTCAATAAGATTCCCATTAAAAGTGATTTTAATGAGGAAATAATTAATTTTTTTGAACCAATTGTTGCAGCAAATGACAGTGCCAGATTTGGACCAAGTAGGGGGGCAATAACCATAGCGCCTACTATAACAGCGATATTATCCTCAGATAAACCTATAGTTGCTACTATAGATGATAATATAACCATAAAAACGTAATTGAGATTAAAGCTAACCCCTTTAGTAACTTGTTCAAATAACTCTTCTCTTGTGGTTTTTGATGAAATTTCTGACCCACTTTCTTTTGATTCCTGAAGTCTAGGTATGGATGCATCAACTGGTAAAATAAGTATTTTTGCCTTTTTATCCTCTTCAAATAGAACTTGTAAGCTATCAATTAGTGATTGTCTTGTATCATCAGTTACAACCATTGTAAAAATTTGTCTTCCATCTTCAAGATCAGACGACCACCAGTAATCTATAGCACCTTGTTTTTCTGCAATAGTTATTAAAATACGTTTATATTTTTTGTCGGCAATTACTTCGCAAATCCTCATATGTTATTAAATAATACACATTTTATTAATTAAGTTTAAATTTTTATAAATTTGAAAGCCAGACTGTTTGATAGGGCTTTAAGTGTAAATAATTATCATCAAATTCTAAACTATCCTCAGAGATGAGATCTTTCCATTGACCGCTAATTTTTATATTTAAGTCAATTAATGATAAGGAATGGTATTTATTTGATACGTTGCTAAGGCAAAAAATTGTTTGTTCTCTATCAGTTGATTGTCTATAAAATCCAAATATTTTTTTATTAAGCTGTAAAGTGAATTGGCTAGCATTTGGATGAAATGCCTTTTGGTTTTTTCTAATAGAAATAAGTCTTTTTAAAGCGTTAAACTTTATATAATTATGGGAATTTTTATCATCCATAATTGATGATAATTCATCTTTTTTCCATTTGAATCTGTTAATGGATCTATTCATTTTAGTTTTTTCTAAACCCATATAGTCATTTTTAGTTCCTACAAGTGCATTAAAATATATTGCTGGAACTCCTTCTAAAGAGAGCATAATGGCGTGGGCGCACATAAATCTTTCGAGTGAGAATTCGTCAAAACCATCCTTATCTCCTGATAGTGCATCAACAACAGTTATATTCATTTCGTANGCGGCTAACTTGCCCTGTGGNGTTTTCCTTGANGAAATTTTACCCCCCAGTTTNACAATNGAACTCACTAANAGATCAAGTTCTTTTTGATTTAAAATTCCTTCAGCNGGTCTAAGNCCAATTCCGTCATGTGAAGAAATAAAGTTTAAATATGCTGTACCATTTTGTGAAGGTGGCATTGTCATTGACCATTGNACAAGCCTTGTACAATCCCCNGTNATCATTGTATATATCAATATAGGNGGTAGAGAAAAATTATAAATCCAATGNGCTTCATTNGAATTTCCAAAATATGTTAAATTTTCCCTTTTTAGNATATTAGTCTCNGTTAAAATTACGATNTCNTCATAGCAATGATCAATTAGGGTCCTNAATAATCTAATAATTTCATGGGTTTGATTTAAATTGATACATCTTGTACCTTTTTGTTTCCAAATGAANGCAATTGCATCGAGTCTAAAAAGTTTAACACCGTTATCTAAATAAAATTTAATAATTGATACAAATTCTTTTAGTACCTCNGGATTAGAAAAATCAAAATCTATCTGATCATGACCAAATGTACACCAAACANTTTTATCTNCACCATTTATTTTTANAGGTTTTTTAATATCATTAGCACGAGGCCTAAACACTTTNTTTAAATCAATTTNNTTNTCAACANTAAGAAAATAGTCTTTACCNTTACCTTTNTCCTTTAAAAAATTTTTGAACCACTCGCTTTGACTGGAAATATGATTTATAACAAGNTCGCTCATTANTTTAAAATCTNTTGATATTTTTTTTATATCTTTCCAATCACCAAGCTTCTTNTCAACTTCATAATAGTCCATAACAGCAAAGCCATCATCAGAACTAAAAGGAAAGAATGGCAGAATATGAANTATAGTNAATAAATCTTTATAGTGTTTACTNNCAAAATTTCCTAATGTTTTAAGAGGTTCNTGTCCNGGAGAGTTNATTGAATTTCCATANGCTATCAACATAATATCATCTTCTGACCATAGGTTTTTTCCTATTTCAGGTTGTTTAAACTTCTTATTTTTTCCAATTATGTTTATGAGCTCTTTGGCAAATACATCTATTTTTTTATTTATATTAATCCCTTTATAAATTCTTTTTAAATGTAGTGTGACCTCCGCTTCAAAATCTTTATCCATTAATTATAATATTCCACAGCTTTTTTTAATTTTTTTAGAAAATCGGGTTTTGCNCTCTCAACTCTATTCCATGTAGGGATGAAAGGAGTATCTAATGGTAAGCCTAAATATATCTCACCAGCTTTCATTATGTTCTCGGAGAATACATCTACAGCTTTTTCTTCAGTATGCTCATCGTAAAGAATATTATTCATGATTGCATCTTTTTTATAGATTTCGACATAATCTAGGGCTGTTCTTAAATATGTAGCTTTTAGTGTTCTGAATGTTTCTAATGAAAAAATATGTCCTTGGGTTGCTAGTTTTCTAATAAAAGTTTTTGATATATCAATTGACATTTTTGACAATCCTTTGTTTATATCATTATCTGAGAGATCTTGGTGTTTGTGTTCATATTTATCAGCTATATCGATTTGACAAATTTTACTATTTCTATAATTTCTATGCATTTCAGAGAGGATGCCTATTTCAAGACCCCAGTCGCTAGGTATTTTTAAATCTCTTAAAATTCTTTTTCTAAACGAACATTCTCCAGCTANTGGATATCTAAATGAATCCATAAAATCTAAATACTCATTTTCACCTATAATTTTTTTAAGAGATTTAATCAGTGGAGTTACTAAAAGTCTAGAAGCTCTTCCACTCATTTTATTTCTATAGACTCTAGGGTAATATCCTTTACAAAACTCAAAATTCAAATTGGGATTAACTATAGGGTAAATAAGCTTTGATAAAATATCCGATGTGTATGTGACGATATCACAATCATGAATTGCTATTGCTTCGGCCTTATCTGTTGATATAGAATATCCAAGACAATACCAAACATTCCTTCCCTTNCCAAACTCTTTAGGNGCGAGATTTATNTTTTCAAGTTCAGAATTTAATTTTAGTAGNTTTGGTCCATCGTTCCATAATATAGTATGAGGAATCTTNAGGCTTTTAAAAAATTTTTTAGAATATTTAAATTCATTTTCATTTGCCTGNTCAAGACCAATTATTACTTCACTGATATAGTNNACTTTATTNAGTTCCNAAATTATTTTTTTAAGAGCAGGTCTTTTTAATTCCGAAAACAAAGAAGGAAGAATTAAATGAATAGGCCTTTTTTTAGAAAACTTTTTCAATTCCTCTTCTATAGTTTTTTTAGATAAATTGTTAAAATTATGTAGTGTTGTTATTATTCCNTTTTGATGAAAATCCGACATTATTNATACACATAATCAGCAAACTCTCCTATAGACATTAGAGCTTCCTTCCAGCCTAATGGTGCTTCTTTTTTTGATCGAAATACTGATTCTCCATTAAAATTTATATAATTCTTATTTGGTAGTTTAATAATACAAGAAAAATCTGTTCTATTTAACATAGGTATATCATTTTTGCTATCACCCAAAGAAATTGTCTTATNTACATTNATATTAGATGATTTCATAAATTTTAATAATTTATTTATTGCGATACCTTTATCTCCTTTNCCCTTTAGATGCAAAAATCGTGCCCCTTCNAGGAGTGATAAATCTTTTTTATTTAAAAGCATTTTGAATTTATTAAGATTTTTTTTTGATGAGTCCCAAACAATTAATTCACTAAAATCTCTTTTTTTAATATCTTTTAGATTTTTTATACTCAAACCAGATAAATCTGCTAAGTCTNTATTTTTTATTTTACTGGTTGTTCTATATAGATTTTTATAATTTTGAAAATCTTTTGAATTAAGCACCTTATTAATACTTTTTTTATTTTTCGAAGAATATATTAATTCGAAATCGTTTATTTTAATTTTGCCAGAATAGTCAAATTTTTTTGGAAAATATATTGCACTACCNCTTTCAACTATAAATGGAGTAAGATATTTAATTTCATTTAAAAACTTTAAGACTTCATCTTTAGTTTTACTTGTATTGGGAATAATTAAAATTTTCTTAGTTATTATTTTTTTTATAAATGAGACAATTGATTTATAAGAGAAAGTTTCATAATTAAGAAGAGTTCCATCTAAATCAGTAATTATCAAATATTTTAAATCAGTCATAGATTAGATTTTCCAAGATTTCCTCAATAGTTTGATTTTTTTGCTTTNTTGTTTTTTTCTTTGTAGCTGGTTTTTTGGAGGNTAAATTTTTATTATAGTAACTTTCAGCCAAAGACTCAATTATACTTTCAATAGTTTTATTTGTTGGCTTNGATNTTTTAGATATTATTTTATTTGGATCATCACTTAAATAGTTTCTGGTTAGTAAATACTCTGCTATAGCTTCTCGTATTACATCAGAAATATTTCTACCTTCTTTTTTAGAAATTTTATTAAGCTTAGCATATATATTTTTATTAATTCTTAAGTGAAATTGACTGTCTCTAGGCATAACATTACTATACCACAAAGGTATCTATACCAAAATGGTATATATTATTTTTTCAATTTTAATTAAAATAATTGAAAATTTTTAAAAAATATTTATTATGAAATTATAAGATTCGAGCAAGATTTCACCCCCTTGAGTGCGACTTTTAGAAGTCTTGCTCGATAAACTTACCTATATACTAAATCTAAAAATTTTATCATTTTCTTCTCATCTATCCTTCCTGTATTTACATTTCGTGGACTTGGATGATAGCAACCATAAAGTATTTTATTGTCTGGCATTTTAAAGTACTGTGAATGTTTAAAATTATATTTTAGCTCTACTCCAGGATATTTATTTTTATAATATTTAATACANGCATCAAATGCTATTTTACCAAGGGCTATTATTTTCTTTGAATTTTTTAANGTATCTAGNTCAGTATCAAAATAGTTAAAACAGTTAAATAATTCTTTTGTTGTTGGCTTGTCTCCAGGAGGNACACATTTTAATGCCGTAGTGATATATGTATTTTTTAACTTTAATCCATCATTAATATTNAGAGAATTTGATAAATTACTAACACCTTTTTTATGCAGACATCTATATAGAAATTCTGCTGATCTATCTCCAGTAAAAACTCTTCCTGTTCTATTACCACCATGAGCAGCCGGTGCTAATCCAACAATCACTATATTTGCTTTTATATCTCCAAAACCCGTAACAGGTTTTCCCCAATAAATCTCATTCATATATTGTTTTCTTTTTTCTTTTGCAATTTTTTCGCGGAACTGAACTAGTCTTGGGCAGATTCTACATTTTATAATTTCTTTATGAATTTTCATAAATTATAAAAATATATTAATAGAAAAGTTAGATATTATAAATAAGNTATTTATGCCCGGATTTAACCGGGCATAAATTATTTGACTTGAATTTCAATTATCTTTGGTTTTTCTTCTTCAAGTTTAGGTAAATTTACGCTCAAAATACCATTTTCGAGCTTACTTGAAATTTTACTTATATTAACAATTGAGGGAAGTTTAAAAGTGTTTTCATATCTTTTATTCAGTCTTCCATGGGTTTGATCAGAATCACTATCAACTGTATTATCAGCTTTTACGTTGAGGTGATTTTCATGAACTTTCAACGAAATATGCTCTTTTCTTATCCCAGGTAACTCAATGTGAATATCAAAGNAACCCTCA
>NZXA02000012.1 GCA_002697665.2 bacterium | reverse complement strand
AAGAGAGTGAATTATATAGGGAATAAGATTATAATTTTATTAAATGACTTTACTGAAGAAAATCTAGATATGGAATCGTTATATTTCAGCAAAAATATTCCATATTGTATGGTTAAAGATAAAAGATTTGAAGCAAAATTTTCAAGAGCTGCTTTGTTCCAACTATCAGAGAAAATAAATGAAAAAGATGGAAAATTTATTTTACTAAATAATTTAATCAATATAAAAAATTAATCTCTATTTCTAAGCTTTTTTGGTCAAATTATTAATAAAATAACNAATTTNTACACCAATTTTTATGCCAAACTGTACCTTCATGATATAATTTTTGCAAAATGNATCAATTAAGATTATTAANAATCTTANTTTTTTTTGTAGCCTTTATAATAAGTTTTAATAACTTAAAGGCNAAGGAAATAGAATTGAGTTTGGACGNNGCTATTAATATTGCGAAGTCAAATAATTTGGAGTTAAAATACTTAGAAAAAGAGCTTGAATCTAAAGATTTTTTAAAAACACAATATGCAGCTGCATATCTTCCCCAAGTNGATATGACATTGATTTATCCTTTTGTGGGAAGATCCTCGCAGATATCTTTTAGACAAATATTGTATGATTTTGGAAAATTAAACAAAAGAGTAGAAGCAGGAGGCTATGCTATAAAAGCCTTTCAGTATAAAATTGCATCAAAAAGAGATGAGATAGTAAACAGAATATCAGAAAATTTTTATGAAATATTAAAAATTAAAAATTCCATTAAAAAAACTAAAAAAGATATAGCNACCAATAAGAAGCTATTAGAAAAAAATATAGCATTTATGAANGCCGGCAGATCTTCAACTATTGATGTAACAGATGCAAATATCGATCTAAGCGAGTCAGAATTAGAGTTTATTGAATTACAAGGTGAGTTNTTGAAATTTGAAGAGGATCTTTTTAATTTAATTGGGATTGAGAAACCAAAAATAGTCAACTATGAATCATCATTAAAATATACAAGGCTAAATTTAAATGAAGATCAAGTACTGGAAGTACGATCTTTTCATGATGCAGAGGTTAAATCAATCGAAATGGGAATTCTTTCTCAGAAAGCTCTAATAAGTGCATATAAAAGAGATTTTTTACCGACATTAGTTGCTGGAGGTGCTTACAGATTTGAAGGAAAGGGTGTCGCCGANGAAGATAAAGACAACGATTTCATNGTAGGTCTGGGTCTAACATGGGAAATTTTTGCTGGGGGAAAAACTATGGGTCAAATCAGAGAGGCTAAAGCCAGAATTGAAGCCTTGAATGCAAAATTAGCTTTTCAAAAAAGCCAAATGAAATCGACCATCAAATATGGATTAATAGATCTTGATACTGCATACTACAAAATTGATGTTTATAAAAAGTCTTTGAGTGCAGCGCAGCTTAATTATAATTTTGTAAAAACAAAATTTGAAAGTGGAGAGTCATCTAGTGTAGACTTAGAGGAAGCTGAGCAACTTTTAGAAGAACAAAATTCAAATTATGAAAATGCAATTTATAGTTATTTAATTAAAATAGCAAGATTTGAAAAAGTTGTTGGGGTCAAAGTTGATGAAAAAAATTAAATTAAATATCATTCTTGCAATTATATTGTTCATTNTTCTTATCTTTAGAATCTCTACNAAAGATGGNACTCAGGATTTTATTTTTTCAACAACAGATGTAGTTAATGGTGATATCGTTGAGTCGGTTGTAAGTTCNGGAAAAATAATTCCNGGTGAAGAAATTAAAGTTTTCTCTAGAGTAACAGGAGATATATACCAAACTTATGTCGAATATGGCGATATTGTTAAAAAAGGCCAAATATTAATTGAACTTGATTCATCAACTTACGAGAATAATTTAAATACAAAATTAAAAAATTTAGAAATTTTAGAAATCGAACAAGATCAAATGAGAAAAAAAGTTGATACCGACACTAAACTTCTAGATGGAGGTTACATTCCTAAAGTCGAATTAGAGGAAAGTGAAAATCAATATAGAATAAAATCAATTGAAATTGATGAATTGAATAGTGAGATTAATTTNCTAAAACAAAAAATTAGCGATACTAAATTAACCTCGCCAATTGATGGAAGAATTGACTACCTCAATGAAGATTTGATTAAAGAGGGTAAAATTTTTAATGCAAGCTGGGTTTATACTATTTCGTCTGGTTATAAGGATTTAAATATTAGCNTGAGTATTGATGGTAGNGAAATTACAAAAGTGGATCTGGGTCAAAAAGTAGAATTTTCTGTAGAAAATGCAAGTAATACTAAATTTTCTGGCAAAGTGGTAAAAATAGTTGAGCCTATAGGCTTGAAGCCTAATATTGATAAGAGCCCTGTTTTTTATGAAGTTATTGTAGAGATTCTTGATACTAACTCATCATTAAAAACCGGTTTAAGTGTTGATGCAACTATCAATATCCAAGTAAAAAATAATATAATGAAAATTAAGAGANCTTGCTTGAGGTTTGTTCCCCCAGAGGGAATTATAATAAAAAAANCACCGGAAAACTCTGAAAGTTCTGGTGTAATTTGGGTTCTTAATAATGACAGCAGTCTTTCAGCGTATTCCGTATCTACTGGTATTAAAGACGCTGAGTATGTAGAAATAATTAATAAAAATGATCTTCCAGAAAATTCAAAAATTATTACAAGTGTGGAAATAGTTAAAAAAAATAAATCTAATGGTTTTTCACTACCACAACCCAAGAGATATTAATATGTCATCAGATCCATTATTAGANCTTTCTGGGATAAATAAAATTTATAAAATGGGTCAGATCGATTTACAAGTTCTTTTTGACGTAAGTTTACATATTTATGATGGTGACTTTGTATCCATCATAGGTCCTTCAGGGTCNGGCAAAACAACACTATTAAATATAATTGCCTGCCTAGATAGACCATCCAGTGGAGTTTATAATTTTTTTGGAGAAAATGTAGGTTTAAAATCTAATGATGAGATGTCTGCTATTAGAAATCTTAGAATTGGATTCATTTTTCAAAGCTTTAATCTAATACCCAGACACACTGCATTAGAAAATGTAATTATGCCTCTGCATTACTCGACTAAATTTAAAAACTCTAATTTTAAAAATTTAGGTCTTGAATGTCTTGAGAAAGTTGGATTATCNGAAAGAGTAAATCACTATCCAAATGAGCTATCGGGTGGGCAACAGCAAAGGGTAGCTATTGCAAGAGCGCTGGTTACAAATCCTGAAATCATTTTAGCTGACGAACCAACCGGGAATTTAGATTCAAAAACAAGCGATGATATTATGAGGCTTTTAAAAGATTTAAATATGCAGGGAAAAACAATAATTACAATTACGCATGATAATGAAGTTGCTGAACAAGCTAGTGAAATAATCAGAATCAAAGACGGTAGAGTGATTTAATTGATACGTAAATATTTTTTTTCAAACATTAATGAGGCAAGAATAAACTTATTTAGAAATAAAACGCGTACATTGTTAACTTCATTAGGAATTATAATTGGAATTACTTCTGTAATTATATTAATTGCTATCACAAATGGCGCTAGATCGGTAATAGAGACGCAACTTACAAGCTTGGGTGCCAAAACAATAATGTTAAAGCCTTTCGTTAGAACAGCCAGTGGTTTTTCCACTGGAAAGGGTCAAAGCTTTTCTGATAATGAACTTAAATTAATTAAAGATCTTGATTCAATAGATTATTTAGCACCTATCGTTAAGGATTCTCAGGAAGTAAGCTATAGATCAATATCTAATATAGTTGCTTTGGTAGGAACAAATTCTGATTTTTCTGCAATAAATGACTGGAAAACTACAAGTGGCTCATTTATTACAAAAAATGATGTACAAGATGGATCAAAAGTGTGTGTTTTAGGATTGACTAATTCAAGGAGATTTTTTGGAGCTGAGAATCCAATTGGTAAGAAAATAAGAATCAATGGAATTCCGCATATCGTTATAGGTGTTCTAGAGGCTAAAGGCTTGACACCAGGAGGTCGAGATCAAGATGATTTTATACTTCTACCCTACACTTCTTTAAATAGATTATTATTTCGACCTGATATGGATAGCATCGTAACAGTTTTGATGTCTTCTAGAAGCTCTGAGGAGCTTGAGTATGCAAAATTCTCAATTAAAAAAATTCTTAGAGAAACAAGGAACATTAGTTCTGGTGGTGATAATTTTGATCTTTCATCCTATGAAGGAGTTACAAAGAAAATACTTAATACTACAAAAATTTTAAGAATACTTTTAACATCAATAGCATCCATATCATTAATCGTAGGCGGAATTGGTATAATGAATATAATGCTTGTTTCTGTTACTGAAAGAACTAAAGAAATTGGTATAAGAATTACAATTGGCGCAAAGAGTAAAGATATTGTTTTCCAATTCTTATGTGAATCAGCACTATTATCTTTATTTGGAGGAATAGTTGGTGTTCTACTGGGCTATATCATAAGNCAAATNGCATCNGCAATAATTGGTTGGCCTGCAATTGTATCTTTAACATCAGTTTTTATTGCATTTTTTTTCTCTGGCGGAATAGGCATATTTTTTGGAATTTANCCAGCNTTTAAAGCTTCAAAANTAGATCCAATTATGGCAATTAGGAATGAGTANATGATTTTTACNGGTTTTAAATTTCTTATAGATAATTTTTTTAAAATACCNTTATATAGAGGAATTCCTTTGATATTTTTTACAATTTTTATTTATCCNCTNAGCATTATAGTTTTATATTTATTAAAAATATTCGTAAANTTTACTATTCTTATAAATAGGATAACTAAAATATGAATGANATACCTAANCACATTGCAATCATTATGGATGGNAATAGAAGATGGGCTGAGAACAAGAANNTTAATAAAATTAATGGTCATAAAAAAGGTATCGAAATTGCNAAGAATATAGCAATTGAATCACATAAAATTGGAATTAAAAATTTAACTCTTTATGCATTTTCATTTCAAAATTGGAATAGACCTAAAATTGAANTTGAATCTTTGTTTAAGTTATTTAATGATTTATTCGAAGATAAGTCAAAATTTTTCAAAGACAATGGNTTTGTTTTTAATCCAATAGGAAGGTTAGANGAATTGAATAATTTAATGAGGAAAAAGATATCTAGACTTCATGAAAATACTATTGACAANAAAGGGCTTACAATAAATGTAGCAATAAACTATGGTGGNAAAGAAGANATTNTTGATACAATAAAAAAAATTAGTTGTGCGGGAATCGATTTTAATTTATTAGATGNCGATTTNCTTAAAAAATTTTCATATCTCCCAAAAACANNTGATCCTGAACTTATNATTCGAACAGGCGGNCACAGTAGAATATCTAACTTTTTAAATTTACATAATTCATATTCTGAAATAATAGTGTCATCAAAATTATGGCCTGACTTTACTTTANAGGATTTTCATCTAATTATTAATAAATATAAATCAATAAATAGAAATTACGGAAAATGACAAAAAAAAAGAAAATATCAATAATTGGTTCCACAGGTCAAATTGGTAAACAAACAGTTGATATAATTAAAAACANTAAGAATTTTAAAATATCTTTAATATCATGCGAAAAAGATATTAAAACTTTATCAGATCAAATCAAAAACCAAAAACCAGCAGCAGTTTATATAGAATCTGAGGAAAGTAAGAAAAAATTTAAAAAATTAAAATTTAAACATAAATTCCATCTTTTAGAAAATGATTATGAACTTGCTAATTATTGCTCTTCGCCTTCAACTGATATTTTAGTTGCCTGTTCTTCAGGAATAAATTCAATTAAATCAACAATAGCTGCTTTAAAAAGTAATAAAAAAGTTTGTATAGCTAGTAAAGAAATTTTTATGCTTTATGGAAGGCAATTAATGAAAATCTCTAAAAAATATAAGAATATAATTTTGCCTATTGATAGTGAACATTCTGGAATTTTTCAAACTTTGAATCCCCAAGACAAGAAAACCATCAAAAGTATTTATATTACGGCATCAGGGGGGCCTTTTTTTGCATTAAATACTAGTGAATTGAAAAAGGTGACTATTAAAAGAGCCTTAAAACATCCAACATGGAAAATGGGAAATAAAATTACAATTGATTCAGCAACTTTGATGAATAAAGCAATCGAGATTGTCGAGGCATCAATTATATTTGATATTCCAAGTGAGAAAATTATTCCAATAAGAGATAAAAATAGCCAAATACATTCAATTATAGAGTTTGAGGATGGAAATTTTATTTTCTGTGGAAGTACAAATGATATGGCTGTTCCAATAAATTATGCATTGAATTATCCTGNTAGAAAAAAGATTAANACGAAAAGTAATTTTAATTTATATAATAANATCCAACTAGAAAAGATAGATNAAAGTAAATACAAAGCGTTTAATATATGTAGACTTGCCTTGAAAAANGGTGGATCTACAATTGCTGTTTTAAATGCAGCAAACAATATAGCTGTNAATGCTTTCCTTGAAAAAAAAATATCATTNNTACAAATTCTTAATATTGTTGAAAAAATTGTAATAGATCATAGGCCAATAAAAACATATAATTTAAATCAAATNACCACTATTTATCAGCAAGCCGAGAAATTAACTTTAAATCTTTGTATTTGAATATATATTATTATTTCCATGACAATAATTGTTTTTCTATTAATTATAAGTTTTTTAATATTTGTACATGAATTAGGTCACCTNTTAGCNGCAAAATGGGCNAATGTAAAAGTTGAAAATTTCTCAATAGGATTTGGACCGAAGTTATTTAAATTCAATTTAGGTGAAACTGAATACTCTTTATCATTACTTCCTTTGGGAGGTTATGTAAAAATGCAAGGTGAAAACATAAACGAAATTTCGGATAATAAAACAATTGACCCTAAAAGAAGTTTTGATAATTTACCAATATATAAGAAACAAATCATATTATTTGCAGGACCACTGATGAATTTAATAATACCTTTTATACTATTCCCACTAATCTTTATCAATGGTATAGATTCTCCAAAATATTTGGAAGATAAGATGGTTATAGGTTCAATAAATATTGATGATAATAGGTTTAATGAATTTAAGTTAGACTCTGAATTTATTTCAATAAACGATATAAAAATAAATAATTGGAATGATTTTTTTAATATTGATAATAATGATCTAAATAAAAAACTTAATATTGGCTATATTTTTAATGGCAGAGTTTTTTATAAAGACTTTGATAATTCTTTTGAGTCTATTGACTTTAAAAATGCTTTTTCACCTAATCTAACAAATCAAATTGGCAAAATTTTAAAAAATTCTTTAGCTTATAAAAATGGACTTAAAGTTGGAGATAAAATTCTTAAAATTAATAATAAAAATGTTAATAAATGGCAAGATATTAAAAGTATACTTATAAATTCAAATACAAATTTATTTAATTTTGATATTTTAAGAAATGATGAATTTCTCAAAATATCGATAAATTTTAAAAATGGGGAAGAAAGAATAATAGGAGTTTCTCCTGTTATTTTGACAAGTAAGAAAAAGTTTACAATTGAAGAGGCATTGAAAAATTCATTTAATCAGTCCATAAAGAGTATAAATTTAATTTTTGTTGGGATCACAGATATTTTTAGTAAACTATTTTCATCAGATTCAAATCTTTCAGAATTAAAAAAGAGTCTGGCAGGTCCAATAGCTATAGCAAAATATTCAGGAGAAGCAGCTGAAAAGGGTTTTAATTCAGTTATTCAATTTGTGATAATAATCAGTATTAATCTTGGAATTATAAATCTTTTGCCAATCCCTTTGCTTGATGGTGGTCATATAACAATTAATACAATTGAATCGCTAATTGGAAGAAGAATAAAACCAAATATTATAGGATTTTTTAATAAGATAGGATTTGCGCTTCTAATATCTCTAATGATTTTTGCAATCTACAACGATATAATAAACTTCTAAGGAATTATTTCTTTAATATCTTTGAGCTCTTTATGTATACAAGTAATTATTGGAACATCTCTTTCAGTATAAGCACGAGCCTTTTGGGATCTCATCTCTTCGACAAGATCGAGGAAATCTTCGGGGTAGTCAGTTTCAAAAGATACTACCTGCTCTTGATCATCGATTCCAAAAGAATAGGATGTATTAATACTAATGGATGGATATCTATGACCTGTCCCGATATGCTCAGACATCATTTTTTGTCTTTGCTTTTGGGATAATAAATACCATTCAACTTTTTTGACAAAGGGATAAACAATTAAATATTTTCTTTTTTTTGGNTTAATCTTAATCCTTGTACCCTCCTGGTCTANATTCTTNTTTTTNCTAACATATTGAGAATGTTTAGTCATTGACAAAAAAGAATGATTCAATGNTATATAAGGGCCTANTCCGGAATTCATTATTTCATANGTCATTCTTTCAAACAATTCTAGTTTTTCAGAAACCCTCCATATCATAAAGTCGCATTCGGCTCTGATACCCAAAGTAGAATAAAGATTTAATNTTAATTTTTTTTCNTAATCTTCTAAAATATTAAATAACTTTTGNGAAATATTTTTCCTCTTATTCTTAGATANTTCNTACCAGTTTGAAGANAGTTTNTAAAAAGCATAGTTNATATATTGTCTTCCACTTGGCTTTCTATTCATTTAAATTTCATCACCNGAATTCATAATTATAACTTTTGAGTTTCCATGAGACTCAACTCTTTTTTTAAACTCGNTAGGATCNCCTGTAAGAACGGGAAATGTTCCATAGTGGATTGGAATATATGTTTTGGCCTTAATTAACTTTGTCGCATAAACTGCTTCATCAACACCCATAGTAAAATGATCACCAATTGGGATCATACAAAGATCAGGTTTGTAAATATCTGATATTAATGACATATCACCAAAAACAGATGTATCACCAGCATGATAAACAGTAANATCGTCGTTAAATTTCAATATTANTCCNGAGGCAATTCCTCCATATACTAAATTTTCAGAGTCGGAATCATTAATACCAGAGCCATGAACAGCGTTAACCATTGATACTTTAAAATCNTCAAAATANTGCGTTCCTCCATGGGACATNGGGGATATGTTGATCCCACCTTTTTTNTCTAACCATTGAGCAATTTCAAAATTTGCTATTGTNGTTNAATTTGAATTATTTTTAATNATATCTAANGTNTCNCCGACGTGATCAAAGTGGCCATGTGTAATTAATATATAATCAATTCCTCCAATTGAATNANCATCTTCAGAACATGAGGGATTATCTTTTANCCAAGGATCAATTATTATTTTTTTTCCTGATTTAGTTGTAATTANAAAGGTTGAATGNCCAATATATTTAATTTTAATATTATCCACTTAAGACTCCTATATGGTAGCAAAATCTATGTTATGATATACCAAAAAAAAAGCGAGTTCAAATAACATTGCTAGATCCAAATTTAATTTATAATAATTTAAATGAAATATCAGAGAAATTATCCAAGAAGGGTTATTCCTTAAATTCAGAAGAATTTAAAAATTTATATGAAAGTAGGAAAAATACTATTAAAGAAGTGGAGGCTTTAAAAGAGGAGCAAAATATTTTTACTAAAAAAATATCTAAAGAAAAAAGAAAGCCAACAAATGAAGAGCTAATAAGTATTAAAAAATTAATTGAAAAAATTAAAAAATTTGATGATATAAGAAAAGAGGTTGAGTTAAATTTAAAAAAAATTTTATTGGATATTCCTAATATCTTTGACGATGAAATTCCAATTGGAATAGATGAAAAAGAAAATAAAATAATTAAAGTTGTAGGAAATATTACTAATTTTGATTTTCCTGTTAAAGATCATGTAGAAATAGGTGACCGGTTAAACTTATTTAGTACTGATATTGCGGCTAAGATAACTGGTTCAAGATTTAATTTATATACAGGTCTTGGTGCAAAATTAGAGAGAGCTCTTATTAATTTTATGTTAGATGAGCATTCAGAAAATGGTTATAAAGAAATTTTTCCCCCTTTTATATGTAATGAAGAAAGTTTTGTTGGAACAGGTAACCTACCCAAGTTTAAAGAAGACTTATTTAAAATCGAAGGGACGAAATTTTTTTTAATTCCAACTGCTGAAGTTCCATTAACAAATATTTTTTCTGGGGATATAATCGATGAATCAAGTCTACCAATAAATCTTGTTGCATATAGCGCCTGTTTTAGATCGGAGGCTGGATCATATGGTAAAGATGTCAAGGGCCTTATTCGTCAGCATCAATTTAATAAAGTGGAATTAGTTAAAATTTCCACTCCGATCGGTTCTAAAATTGAACATGAATCTTTAACTAATGATGCTTGCAAAATCTTAGATAAATTAGAATTACCATATAGGGTTGTATTATTATGTTCAGGAGATACGAGTTTTTCATCTTATAAGACATATGATTTAGAGGTTTGGCTCCCTTCAGAAAATTCCTATAGAGAAATATCTTCATGTTCTAACTTTAATGATTTTCAATCAAGACGAGCAAATATTAGATACAAATATAATAACAAAATTGGATATGTTCATACTTTGAATGGCTCAGGCTTAGCAATAGGCAGAACATTAGTCGCAATTCTAGAGAATCATCAACAAAAAGATGGTAGTGTTAGAATACCCACTGTGTTAAGACCATATTTGAACAATTTAGAATATTTAAAATAAAATAGATAATTTTTTAAAATCTCTTTAATTGTTTTTATTAGTATTTTAGTTACATTATTTTTATTCTATTCTATTAAGGAGATTATTATGAGAACTTTAGACGTTATAGTTGCAGTATTACTAGTAGTAGGAGGGTTGAATTGGGGTTTGGTAGGCTTATTTGATTTTGATTTAGTCGAAACTTTATTTAGCTCTATTCCAGTTATCCAAAAAACTGTTTATGTATTAGTTGGTCTTTCAGCTATTTATCAAATAATTGGACTAAAAGGAATACAAACAAGATGGCATGTGAAATAATTAAATATTAATTATTTCTTTTTCTTTCTCACTTGTTTCAACTTTAATTAAATCAATAAATTTGTCAGTCTGATCTTGAATTTCTTTAAGATCAGACTTTTGTTTATCCTCAGTAATATCTTTGTCTTTTAACATTTTTTTTACTTTATCATTCAGTTCCTTTCTTATATTTCTGACAGAAATTTTATAATTTTCAGATTGTTTATTGAGAAATTTTACTAATTCACCTCTTCTTTCTTGTGTAAGTGGGGGAACATTTATTATTATTACTCCATCATCATTATTAGGATTAAAACCCAAATCAGATTTTTGTATTGCTTTAACGATCTCATCTGCAACCGAAACATCATATGGGGATAATATTATTGATGAAGCTTCATTTGTATTAATATTACAAAGCTGATTTAACGGAGTTTGTGCTCCATAATAATCTACTTTAATATCATCAAAGATAGATTTATTAATCGCGCCGCCTCGTATTTTTGAAATCTCAACAGTGAATGATTTAAGAGCTTTTTGCATTTTATCTTGGCATTCTTTTAAAATATCATCCATAATAAATCCTTAATTTACAGTAGTTCCAACTTTTTTCCCCATAACGATTTTCTTTATATTATCTTTTTGAAATAAATTAAAAACGCAAATAGGTATCTTGTTATCTTTACATAATGATATCGCGGTCGAATCCATAATTTCAAGCTCTTTTTCCAAAACTTGCATATATTTAAGTGATTTAAACATCTTAGCATCTTTAAATTTATTTGGATCTTTATCATAAACACCATTAACTTTTGTTGCCTTTAGAATTATGTCCGCATTTATCTCAAGAGCTCTCAATGAGGCGGCAGTATCAGTGGTAAAGTATGGATTTCCAGTGCCAGCGGCAAAAATAACAATTCTTCCTTTTTCTAAATGCCTTAAAGCTCTTCTTTGAATATAAGGCTCTGCAACTCTGTTTAATTCAAGTGCGGATTGCACTCGTGTAACTAAGCCATGTTTTTCCAAAAAATGTTGAAGGGCAATAGAATTAATTGCAGTTGCAAGCATTCCCATGTAATCCGCAGTCGTTCTATCCATTCCNGCTGCTGCTGCTGAAACACCCCTGTATATATTTCCACCACCTATAACAATGGAAACCTNTACTCCCAATTTGGAAACCTCTGAAATCTCTCTTGCAATTCTATTTAGTATATCGTTATCAATTCCATAACCCTGCTCACCCTGCAAGGCCTCACCACTTAGTTTTAAAAGAATACTTGAGTAATAAGGCTTATTACTCACCATTTTGATCAACTTCGCCTATTTGATATCTTATGAATCTAGCAATATTTATGTTTTCCCCAAGCTTTGCAATTAAACTATTTAGCAAATCTCTAACTTTAAGTTTTGAATCTCTAATATAAACCTGGTCAAGCAAACATACTTCTTCTAGCATTTTATTAAGCTTTCCTTCAACTATTTTTTCTGTGAATTCTGGTTTTTTTCCTTGCTCATCAACTTGAGCTTGAATAATTCTTCTCTCATCTTCTACATAATTACCAGGAATGTTATCAGATGAAACAAATTTTGGCGCAGATGCAGCAATCTGCATACAAATTTCTTTAGAGAAATCTTGAAATTCTTCATTCCTTGCAACAAAGTCAGTTTCACAATTAACCTCTAGCATTACACCAATTTTACCACCGGCATGAATGTATGAGAAGATAAGNCCTTCTGAAGTATCTCTTCCGCTTTTCTTATCAACTTTGGATAAACCTTTAATTTTTAATATTTCAATTGCCTTATCTATATCACCATTGGTTTCTTCCAATGCCTTTTTACAATCAAGCAATGGGGCTGATGTTTTATCTCTGATTTCTTTGACTAATGATGCTGGTATATCTTGAGACATTTTATGAATCTTGCTTTTCCTGATTTTCATCTTCTGCATATACAACCGAATCCTGCTCAGGATCCTGTGTATTTGATTTAAAAACAAAAGCTTTCCTTTCTACCACGTAATCTGATTCCTCTACTTTTTCAGCAGTTAATTCACCCGACTGAACTTTTTGCATGAAAATATGTCTGCCCTCTTGACATGCATTTGCAATCTTTTCAACGCATAATTTTACTGCTCTAATTGCATCGTCATTACTAGGTATTACATAATCTGCATCCGATGGATTTGAATTAGTATCTACAATACCAACGATAGGGATACCAATTTTTTTTGCTTCTTTTATTGCTATTTCTTCTTTACGGGTATCAACAACAAACATTGCTGTTGGCATTTTTTTCATATTTAAAATGCCGTTAAGAAGATATTCAAGTTTTTCCATTTCCCTATTTAANGTTATTTGCTCTTTCTTTGGTAAATTNTCCATTTCACCATCATCTTTCAATTTTTTTAGTTGAATTAAATAATCAACNCTTGATCTAATGGTATTGAAATTNGTTAGNGTTCCACCAAGCCATCTTGAGTTTACAAAAGGCATATCACATTTAAGAGCTTCCTCCCCAATAATTTCTTGAGCTTGTTTTTTAGTTCCAACGAATAAAATTTCACCACCATCAGATACGATTTNTTTGATAAAATCATAAGCTTTTAAAAAAGATTTAAGTGTTTTCTGAAGATCAATAATATGGATCCCATTCCTGGAACCATAGATGTATTCTTTCATAGCTGGATTCCATTGGCTTGATTGATGTCCAAAATGAACACCAGCCTCAAGAAGTTGTTTCATAGTTATAACTCCTTCCTCTAAAGAGTCATCATTTGCTTTGACCTCATCTTGTCCGCTTTTAGTGTTTTCACTCATAATATAAGCTGAAAAGTTAACACAAAAAACTTTAAAATCAAATCTAACCATTAATAATTTGTAGTAATGTAAAATATATGATTTACAATATTNAACTTAAGATTATTTTGGGAGGGCTGGCAGAATTGGCAATGCACCGGTCTTGAAAACCGGCGTCCTCACGGACTTCAGGGTTCGAGTCCCTGGCCCTCCGTTATATTATGAGCTTTTTCATTGTTTCTACGCCGATTGGTAATCTTGGAGATTTATCCTCAAGAGCAATAGATGTCTTGTCATCAAGTAACATTATTATTTGTGAGAAAAAGAATAAAGCATTAAAACTCATATCACACTTAAAAATTAATAAAGTTAAAATTATTTCATATCATGAATCNAANCTTAAAAAGATTTTTCCNGAAATAATTAAAAGTCTTAAAGAATCAAAAAAAATATCATTTATTTCAGATGCAGGAACTCCATTAATATCAGATCCGGGATCACTATTAATAAAAAAATTAATTATTAATAATGTTGAACCAATTGTAGTTCCTGGTCCAAGTGCATCCTTAGCAGGACTTATTGTTTCAGGTTTTAATACTGATAAATTTATTTTTTATGGTTTTTTGCCCAAATCAACTAGTAAGCTAAAAAAAGAAATTGATAATGTTATATCCAACAACATTCCTGTTATATTTTATGCTAATAAGAATGATTTATATAAAATTTTTAGTATTTTTAAATCTGAAAATAAAGAGATTTATTTTTCTTTATCAAAAGAACTAACNAANAAATTTGAGGGAACAATTAGGGGGAAAATATCAGANGTNGATATATCTGAAATTAAATCCTTTAGCTCAAAAGGAGAGTTCGTTCTAATTTTATTAAAAGCAGCAAAAGATAAAGATCTAAATATTGAAAAAATAAAAAAAAGAATTAAAGAATTAATGGAAAAATCATTAACAAGAAAAGAGATTTCAGAAAAAATCAGAGATGAGTTTGAATTAAAGAAAAATGAATCTTATAAATTAACTTTAAAGTTTCATGATTAAATATTAAGCGAAGTTTTTGAAAAAGATACTTCTTGTTCAATTAAATAAGCCATTTTCATCATAGCATTTTCATTTAATTTATCTGACGCTAATTGAACACCGATAGGAAGATTATTGGAGCTTAAGCCTATAGGAATCGATATTGCAGGAAGTTGTGCTAGATTTGCAGGTATTGTCAGAATATCAGACAAGTACATCTGAAGAGGATCATTTTTCTTTTCACCTAATTTAAATGGTAATTCTGGGCAAGTTGGTGTTAGGACAGCATCAACTTTTTTAAAAACTTCTTTAAAATCATTTTCTATTAACTTCTTAACTTTTATAGCTTTCAAATAATATGCATCATAATATCCAGAGGATAAAGAGTAGGTTCCCAGCATAATTCTTCTTTTAACTTCTTCACCAAAACCTAAAGACCTATTTTTAATATATGTCTCTACTAAATCTTGATTTTCATAGCCATTATCATTAAATCCATATCTAATACCATCAAATCTAGATAAATTTGAACTTGCTTCACTTGGCGCAATAATATAGTAAGTTGCTACTGAGAATTTTGCATGTGGTAATTCTATATCGATTAACTTGGCGCCAAGACTTTTCAAACTGCTTAAAAGTTCGTCGAATCGTGATTTCACTTCTGTATCAAGTCCCTCTTCCAACAAACTACTTGGTACACCAAAAACAAAATCTTTAAATGAAAATTTATCATTAATTAATGATTGATATGAATTTGTGGGTTTTAAATTTAAAGAAGTTGAATCTTTAGAATCAAAGCCAGATATCGCATCAAGGACTATTGCTGAATCTTTAACCGTATTTGTTATTGGTCCTGCTTGGTCTAGTGAGGATGAAAAAGCTATCATACCAAATCTACTAATTCTTCCATACGTAGGCTTCATACCAACAACCCCACAAAAAGATGCAGGCTGTCTAATTGACCCTCCTGTATCTGTACCCAAAGAAATGCAGCTTAATCCAGCAGATACAGCAGCAGCTGAACCTCCGCTTGATCCACCAGGAACCCTAGATTGATCCCAAGGATTAGCGGTTGGACCAAAAAAAGATGTTTCTGTAGATGATCCCATTGCAAACTCATCCATATTATTTTTTCCAATTAAAAGAACATTAAGATTATTTAATTTTTCATACACAGTTGAATTATAATTTGAAACATAATTCTTAAGCATCTTTGATCCACATGTACAAATTGAATCTTTCACAAGGAATATATCCTTAAGTGAGATAGGAATTCCGAAAAGCGGGTTAGATATATTTTTTTCATCACAAAATAAATTATCGAGTTTTTTAGAATCTTTTTTTACCTTAGTTTCAAATATTTCAGTAAAGGAATTCAAACTCTTATCGACCTTATTTATACGATCCAAATATTGGTTTAAAATTTCTGTTGGTGTGAATTCTTTTTTCAAATAACCTTTATAAATATCTTCTATCGACTTGTTCATTATTTTCAATCTTCCTCAATAACTTTTTTGACAGCAAAAAACTTCCCTTCTTTATTTGAAGCATTTAATAAAACTTCTTCGTTGCTAAGTTTTTCTACCTGACTATCATCTCTCACTGCATAATCATTATAAATTTCGATATCTTTTGAATCTTCTACTATTTTTACAGAATTTAGTAAATCTATATAATTAAGTATGTCTTTAAAATTTTTAATAAAACCTTCAATTTCATTTTCATCGATTTTTAATCTAGAAAGTCTAGAAATTTTTTCAACTAAATCTTTATCTTTTGACATAATTAAACTCAATTTATTTTTTGAATAATAAAATCTAACACATTTTTTTCTAATTTTGTTTCATTAGCTCTGTTTATTTCTTGTAAACATGTTGGACTAGTAATATTTATTTCAGTTAAAAAACCGCCTATGATATCTATACCAGCTAAGTAAATATGATTTTCAATTAAAAAATTTTTAATTTCAGAGCATATAATTAAATCCTCTTTACTGATCTCAGTTTTATGCGGTGTTCCACCTGAGTGAAAATTACAAATAAAATCTCCCTCCTTAGCTTTCCTTAGAATAGCACCTATTGGTTCACCATTAAGAATTATAATTCTTTTATCTCCATCATAAACTTTATTAATAAATTCTTGTAAAATATAAGTCTCATTGCTAACCAGATCTAGAGATGAAAAATTTCTACCATCAAACTTTTGTATCCCCTCTCCCCCACATAAATTAAGAGGTTTAATAACTACCCCGTCCTTAAAGTTTGAGGTCCATTCTTTTATTGTATCTTTATCGCCACCGTTACAAACTATTGTGTTTGGAATTATTTTGTCAAATCGAAGTGTAGATAGTTTTTCATTAAAGGCTCTTAAAGCAGTTGGATTATTTACAACCAAAACATTGTCTTTAACCATTTCGAGCATATAAGTTGTTTTAATATATTTGTCATCAACGGGAGGGTCTTTTCTCATAAATATCACATCGAAATAATCTAATTCTTTATCATTATAAGTTTTTTTGATTTCACATATAGGCATATTATTTTTAATATTATTCTGATCTATCATATCTACTTTATAAACATTTTTTAGTTTAACTTGGTTATTTTTTATAAATAAGTCATCTTGAAGAGTGAAAAAAATTTCATTTCCTCTTGATTCAGCCTCTAGCATTAAAATATATGTTGTATCTTTTGTGGGTATTATATTCTCTAAGGGATCCATAATAAATAAAAACTTATACATAATAATTACCTATAACATTAACCAGACATATATTTTTATAACATTTCATAAAATTCTTTAAAATATCTATATGAATCATGTGGTCCTGGTGAAGCTTCTGGATGGTATTGGACGGAGAAACATTTGAGTTTTTCTGATCTTATTCCTTCAACAGTCTTATCATTTAAGTTTATATGAGTAATTTCAACACCTTCAATATTCTTATTTTCAACTGCAAAACCGTGGTTTTGACTAGTTATTTCGACCTTATTATCTAAGATATTCATTACAGGATGGTTTGCACCACGGTGGCCGAATTTTAATTTAAAAGTTTTAAAGCCCAAAGATAAAGATAAGATTTGATGCCCTAAACATATTCCGAAAATTGGCCTATATCCCAAAATTTTTTTAATATTTTCAATAGCATATTTAGAAGCGGCTGGATCACCAGGACCATTTGATAATAAAATTCCATCTGGATTTATCTCTTTAATTTTTTCTGGCTCAGTATCACAAGGACCTACAATCAAATTGAGACCAAACTTCAAATTTAAGACTTTTAATATATTATCCTTACATCCAAAATCATATACAAAAATCCTTTTATTTTCTTTTATTCCTTTGATTTCATATATTTCATCACAAGTCACTTTTTTTGTTAAATCATTTCCAATCATATTAGGAGTACTCGTCAATCTATTCTTAAAATATTCTATATCTTCGGATAGATTTGAAATGATACATTTTTGTGCACCTTCATTTCTTATAATTTTTGTAAGTTTTCTGGTATCAATATTATGAATTCCTACAATATGGTTTTTTATCAAATAATCATTAAGGGTCAAATTAGATTTATGATTGGATGGAAAATCACAAAAATTTCTAGCAATAAGCCCTTTTGCAGCACTTTTTGATGATTCAATATCTTCATCATTCGTACCATAATTTCCAATATGAGGGTAAGTCATTAAAACAATTTGAGAATTATAGGATGGATCAGTAATTATCTCTTGATATCCTGTCATAGACGTATTAAATACTATTTCACCAGCAGTTTCGCCTTCATATCCAAAAGAAAGGCCATTAAATACTTCACCATTTTCCAGATACAATATAGATTTTCTATTCATTTTTTATAATGCTAACATAACAATTTTGTGAAATAATTATAACAGATTAAAATAGAGTATGGCTTTTGACAGAGTAAAGAATTTTCTAAAAAATATTGAATCAGACTTATTCAAATATAATCAATATCCTTGCAGCGATTTAAAATCTTATCATCTAAAATATTGGCTTACTTTTATTGTTAATCTTTACCTTAAGGTTTATCACAGAGTAGAAGTTGTTAACTCTAAAAATATTCCGCAAAAAGGCTCTGGCGTGATTGCGTCCAACCATATGTCTCATTTGGATGGAATAATTATTAATGCTGTGACTGCATATAATACTAGAAGAAAAATTAATTTTCTTGCAGCAGAAGATGTATATAATAAAAATTTTTTATTTAGATTTTTATGCGATTTAGGAAATACCATTCCTGTACAAAGGTCAACTAGCGATAGAGTTGCATTATTAAAAGTAATAAAATTATTAAAATCTGGGAATCTAGTTGGATTATTTCCTGAAGGTCAAAGATCAAGAGACGGAAAAATTGGTGAAGCTAAAATGGGTGTCGCTATAATGGCTTTAAAAACTGGGACCCCTATAATACCTCTCGCAATATCTGGTACATTCGAAGCATTTCCAAGAAAAACGAAGGTTATCAAGCCTGAAAAAGTTAAATTAATGTTTGGCAATCCTCTTAATTTTCAAATTGAAAAAAAACCTTCTAAAGAGAGAATTGAAAATGTTAAAAATGAAATAATGAATGAAATAAAAAAACTTTATACAGAAATCAATTGATTTTGAATTTTTCTTTCAAAAGCTTGTTTATTATTTTAGGATTACCCTTTCCCTTAGATAGCTTCATTGCTTGACCTACAAAAAAGCCTAGTAGTTTTACTTCGCCTTCCATAATTCTTTTATACTCTTCAGGAAATTCATCAATTGTTTTTAGAATTATCTCATTTAATGAATCCTCAGAGCTTTCTTGCTTGAGATTCATAGACTCAACAATTTCATTGGGATTTTGATTAGATAAAGATATCTTCTCTAAAATATTCTTAGCTGAATTATTATTTATACTTCCATCTTTAATTAGTTTAATTAACTCCGCAAATATCATTGGTTGTAATTTCAAATTGTCAAAATATTTAATAAGTTCTGAGATAATCCAGTTNCAAACCAATTTTGGNTCATTAATGGATAATATGGTTTTTTCAAAATACTCCAAAATTCTAGGATCGGACATTAATATTTCTACATCATCATCTTTAAGACCCATATCAATCATAGATAGATATTTTTTATCATATGATACTCCTAGATTAGTTTTAATATCCTCAATAAATACTTCTTTTAATACAAGCGGTTGGAGATCAGGGTCTGGGAAATACCTATAATCATGAGCATCTTCTTTCGAACGCATAGAATAAGTTTTATTCGTTGAAGAGTTAAATAGCCTGGTCTCCTGTAAAACTTCAGCACCTTTTTCTAAAATTTTTTTTTGTCTTAATATCTCATACTCTAAAGCTTTTTGAACAAACCTAAAAGAATTAACATTTTTAATTTCAGTTTTTACTCCCAATTCGACATCGCCCTTTTTTCTTAATGATATATTTGCATCACACCTNAAATTACCTTTTTCCATATCACAATCAGAGACACCTGCAAAAAGTAAAATTTTTCTTAATCTTTTTAAGTAACTTACTGCTTCTTCAGGATTTGATAAATCAGGCTCAGTAACAATCTCAATCAACGGAACACCTGCCCTATTCAAATCAACTAATGATGAATCATCAGACAAATCATGAATCAATTTACCTGCATCCTCTTCCATATGAATTCTATTAATTCTAATCTTTTTAAAGGAATTACCAGATTTAATTTTTAGGATTCCTGATGATGCAATAGGTTCATCATATTGGCTTATTTGATATCCTTTGGGTAGATCAGGATAGAAATAATGTTTTCTGGCGAAAGTGGATTTTTTATTAATTTCACAATCTGTGGATAAACCAGCAATTATAGCCAGCCTAACAGCTTCCATGTTCAATACTGGCAACACTCCAGGTAGTCCTAAATCTACAATAGATACATTTGAATTAGGATTATCCCCGAACTCATTATTAGATGTTGAAAATAGCTTAGTCTTTGTCTTGAGTTGGGCATGAACTTCTAATCCAATAACTGTTTCAAAATCATTCATAAATAAAACCAATTAATTAATATTATAAATAGTTTAATATTACAAATATGATATCGGATTTTCAAAATAAAAAAATACTTTTAGTTTCGCCTCATCCAGATGATATCGAAATAGGCATGGGTGGTACTACAATAATTTTATCTAAAAAAAATAAGTTATTTCATATCATTTGTACCAATGGTTCTGGATCATTCAATAAATACAAAAATAAAGAAACTCTTATAAGAAACAGAAAAAAAGAATCTGAAAAATCTAACAAATTTATGAATATTGATAAATTTTTTTACTATGGACTAGATAATGTTTCAACTAATAAAAATGCCAATTTATTTAAAACACTTTTTTTATCAAACCTAGATGAAATTAATCCAGATATAATATTTTGTCCTCATCCGAGACTTGATAAACATCCTACTCACAGAAAAATTTCTAGAATAATATTGGAGAATTTAAAAAATAAAAAAATAAAAATATTTTTCTATGAGGTTTGGGGGGCTTTCAATAAATATCATCATTATGTCAATATTGATAAGGTTATAAAGAAAAAGAATAAAATTATCAATTTCCATAAATCTCAGGTTTATTATAAAGATTATGCTTTAGGTATAACTGGAATAAACCATTACCACGCAGTTTTTAATAATTTTGGAAAAGAAAAAGATCAATACGTTGAGGTTTTCATCGAGAATATTATTTAATTATTTTATTAGTTTTCATAAACCATAAAGTTAAATCTAACTCAGGTAAATCAATATTAATTTGATGGGATAATTTTCTGAGAATGTCTTCTGTTTTTTCATAATTTTTTATAGTTAATTTAAAATTTTTCGGTATTAATGACATTTCTTTCATTAAACTCAATATGTGAATATCAAGAATCGCCAAATCTTTAAAACCTATGTTTCTTAAAAAATGACTGGACGCTTTCATTCCGACTCCTTTAATCTCTTTATTTTGTGCTAATTCGTTTCTTGCAATTATAGAGTTATCAAATTGGTTTATCAGTTTTCTAATATCAAAAGAAAAGTTTAGATTAATGTATTCTCTAACATTATAAATATACTTACCTCTGACATTATANAATCTATAACATTTCTTTAATTCTTTTATAATTTCTGCTTCNGTNGCATAAATTANNAAATCTTTTTCTGTGATAATTTTTACAGTCTTTAGAGCAAGCTCNGCNCTNGTCCCCGCTGCCAAAATACAATAAACTAGCTCATAAAATATNTCTTTAGGTTNACCTAAAGAGAATATTTNTTCAAAAGCNTTTGTTTTTTTTATTATTATTTTTTTATTTTTTTCGAAAGCTGAAATTATTGAATCTATTTTTTTTATATCATTCATTTTTTAAAATTAGCTTAATTTTTTGCCCAATAATGATTTTTGATCCTGAGATATTATTCCATTTCTTAATGTTATCAATTGATACCTCGTATGTTTTAGATAACTTATATAAACTATCTCCCTTTTTAACAACATGCATCCAATATTTTCCAATCTTAAAAAAAGATTTATCATTTTCATAAAACAAAAGATACTTGCCAGCAAAAATTTTAGATGAACTAAGGTCATTTAAATCATATAGCTCTTCAACTGAATTATTTAATTTTATTGCAATTTTTGAGATTGTATCGCCTTTAATAATTTTATATTTTTTTATAACTCTATCCTTAAAAATTACATCTATTTTAGAATATAAAATTTCAATTTTATTTATTGGAATGTTGATGTCATATGATTCATTAGGTGGTGTAATTTTTTTTTGGAGCGAAGGATTTATACTATTTACATAATCTTCAGTCTCACCGATTAAATATGCAATTTTAGATAATTTCGTATTTTTTGCTACTTTAAATTTTTTAACCTTTAAATTTTTTTTAAGTTCTAGATAACCGAAATTATATTTTTTTAAATTTTCTGAAATATGTATTAAAGCAATTATCTGAGGAACATATTCTTTGGTTTGTTTTGGAAAAGCATATTTTGATAAATACCAAAAATCTGTCGAATTATATTTATCTATTGCTTTTTTAACATTTAAATCTCCACAATTATAACCCGCTAATGCTAGCTCCCAAGATCCAAATTTTTTCAAAAGACTTTTAAAATATGAAACTGCTGCGTTTGTGGAATAATATATGTCCATTCTCTCATCCACCCATTCATCTATCCTTAAACCGAAGATCTCAGCAGTCGAAGGCATGAATTGCCATAAACCAATGGCTCCAGCACTAGATTCAATTTTTGGATTAAATCCGCTCTCTAACATCGATACAAAAATAATCTCTCTTGGAATATTATATTCATCAAATATTTCATAAACGATATCTTTATAGAGACCAAGTCTAGGGTAGGCAGCCTGAAAAAAATCTCTACCTTTTCTGTTTTGGCTAAAATAATCAATATACTTATTAACTTTCTGAACTTTAAATGACGATTGACCTTCAAGATTTTTAAAATCTTCAATTGAAATTGCATNAGCTACATGACCATATAAAAAAAATATTAAAAAAATTAACTTTAATTTATAAATCAAAATAAATTCCTATAATGATAATTTTTTAATAGATCTGGCCGCTTGAAGAATTCTTTGCTCATTCTCTATCAAGGCAAATCTGACAAAATTATCACCATTCTTTCCAAATCCTACTCCGGGCGATACAGCTACATTACAATCTGTAATTAGTTTTTTAGAAAATTCTAAAGATCCTAAGTGTTTATATTTGTCTGGAATTTCAGCCCATACAAACATTGTGGCATCAGGCTTTTTAATGTTCCAGCCCGACTTTGAAAAACTATCAATCAGCCTATTTCTTCTTATCCTATAAGTTTCAGCAGCTTGTTCCACACAATCTCTAGTTTCATTTAAAGCTGTTATAGCGGAAATTTGAATCGGTTGAAAAATACCATAATCCAAGTAACTCTTTACTCTTTTTAGGGCAGATATTATTTCTTTATTTCCAGTCATAAAACCAACTCTCCATCCAGCCATATTATAACTTTTTGACATAGAAAAAGATTCAACTCCAATTTCTTTTGCTCCTTCTGCTTGTAAAAAACTCGGCGCTTTATATCCATCAAAGCAAATATCCGCATAAGCAAAATCGTGGATTACAACTATTTTATTTTCCTTGGCTATGTCCACAATTTTATTAAAAAATTCAATATTAACAGTTTGAGTCGTAGGATTACTAGGGAAAGATATTATTAAGGCTTTTGGTTTAGGATTTTTTTTAATTCCTTTTAGTATACTAGCAATCATTTCCTCTTCCTCGAAAGAATCATATGCTCTTATGTCCCCTCTTGCTATCAAAACAGAAAAACTATGTATCGGGTAACAAGGATCTGGAACCAGTACAACCTCCCCTGGAGATAACATTGCGATCATCAAGTGTGATAATCCCTCTTTTGATCCAATTGTAACAATTGTTTCTGTATCAGGGTTAATCGACACATTATAATTTTTTTTATACCAATCAGAAATTGCTAATTTAAGTTTAGGTAGACCTGCAGATATTGAGTATCTATGATTTTTTCCTTGAACTGATGACTCCATAAGCTTTTCAACAATATGCTTAGGTGTGGGCTGATCAGGATTTCCCATTCCAAAATCAATAATATCATCACCTTTTCTCCTAGCTGAATATTTTAGTTCATTGACCACAGAGAAAACATAAGGTGGTAATTTTGATAAAAGCGAAAAATAATTACTATCAATAGACATTTTTTTAAATATAATAAAAGCTATAATAGAATTGTAAAATGAGGATTTATTAAAATATGAGAAAAACCATCAAAGATTTGAATGCAATGAAGGCTAAAAGGGATAAAATTATAGCTCTCACCGCATATGATTATCAAACTGCAGAAATTCTAGATGAAATTTGTGACTTGATACTAGTTGGAGATTCATTAGGGAATGTTTTTCAAGGAAAAGAAAACACATTAAGTGTTACCTTAGATGAAATTATTTACCATGCCAAGGCGGTTGATAAAGCTTTATCAAATGCACATTTTTGTGTTGATATGCCATTTATGTCTTATCAACAATCTACTAGTTCTGCATTAGAAAATATTGGAAAGGTATTTAAAGAAACAAATGCNCAATCNGTTAANATCGAAATGAATCCAGATTTAATNGATCTTNTTAATAAAGCTGATAAAATTGGNATCCCTATAGTTGCCCATGTTGGACTNTGTCCTCAATCATATAATTCATATGGTGGNTATANAAAACAAGGNAAAACTAAAAATGAAAGAGACTATATTTATNAATTGGCAGTTNAATCNTANNANAATGGTGCNTCNCTGTTGGTCATAGANGGAGTACCTGAAATTTTAGCAGATAAAATAACAAAAGATGTAAAAATTCCTACAATAGGTATTGGCGCTGGAGGTAAAACAGATGGTCAAATTCTTGTTACNGAAGACATGCTTGGAATCACTCCACTACCTAGACCGTCATTTGTAAAGTCTTATACAAATATTNGAGATCTCGCNAAAAAAGCTGCTATGGAGTTTAAAAAGGATGTTAAAAAGAANAAGTTCCCTTAAAATCATAAATAANATTTCAATTTTCAAAAATTTGATAAAAAAACTTCATAATCAAAAAAGTAAAAAACCNATAATTTTAATCCCAACAATGGGNGCTTTACATCAAGGCCATCTATCTTTGATANAAAAAGGAAAAAAAATTGGAGGAACTATAATAGTGACCATTTTTATAAATCCTATTCAATTTAACGATAAAAACGACTTAAAAAATTATCCTATTACTCTTCAGGAAGACATNAGCAAGCTNAGTGAATTAAAAGTTGATTATTTACTTATNCCTAAAATTGAAGATATTTTTGAAAAAAATTTTCAAACAACTGTNATTGTAANGGATNTACAGAAAAGNTTATGTGGAATGNATAGGCCTGGACATTTTAACGGNGTGACTACAATAGTAATAAAGCTCTTTAATATTGTAAAACCNGATATTGCNATTTTTGGNGAAAAGGATTTACAGCAACTAGTNATAATTAAGAGNATGGTTAAAGATTTAAATTTAGATATTAAAATTATTGAGGGNAAGACCATAAGAGAATCAAGCGGGNTAGCGCTTAGCTCAAGAAATAAATTATTAACAAATATTAATTATTANAAAGCNAGTAAAATTTATTCGGGTCTAAAAATGACAAAAAAACAATTTTTANGCGGAAGAAATAAGAGTGTTTATTTAAAAAATAATTTAATTAGATTTTTTAAATCTGAGGGCTTAAAAAATATNGAATATGTGCAAATTGTTAATAAAGAAACATTAANGGAAAATNCNGTAGNAAAAAAAGGTGACATAATAGCNGTAGCATTAAAGTTAGGAAAAATAAGATTAATAGACAATTTGAAATTATAATTTAAAATTAGTGCAATGAATTTAACAGTTTTAAAATCAAAGATTCACAGAGCAAATGTAACCGAAGCAAACCTATATTATGAGGGTAGTATTACAATTGATAAAGATTTAATGGATGCAGCTTGTATTCTTCCTTATGAGCAAGTTCATATTTTTAACCTTACAAATGGTGAACGATTTATTACTTATGTAATTGAAGGAGAAAGAAATTCAGGTGTAATATGTACAAATGGCGCAGCAGCACATTGTGCAAGNAAAGGTGATTGCTTAATTATTGTATCTTTTGCAAATATGCCGTTAGATGAAGCAAAGAAATATAANCCAAAACTTGTTTATGTTAATANTGAAAATCTTCAAGTCGAAGCTGATCTTTTAGATGGAAAATTAGTTAAAATTCTCGGATAGTTTCTTAAGAATATTACTTAAATTTTTTTATAATATTAAATTGAANACAAAAAAAANGGNATTTTATTACAAAAAATTAATATTTTATTTGACTTAAAATCAAATGAAGTTTATAAATAAAATTCATAATCATTATGAAAGCTATTATTCTGGCAGCAGGTAAAGGTGAAAGACTCCAACCATTCACAAAAGATATTCCAAAGTCACTTTTGAGAATTGATGATCAAACTATTCTTGAAAACCAGATTAATCATTTAAAAAAATGTGATATTGAAGAGATAAATGTTGTCGTTGGTTTCGCATACCAAAAGGTTGAAGAATTTTTGAGTAGCCTAAACATTATTAATATAAAAATTAATACCATATTTAATCCTTTTTGGGATTCAACTAACAGTCTTTTTTCTCTATGGTGTGCTAGAAATGTACTTGATGAAGACACAGTTCTATTAAATGGTGATGATGTTTTTGAACTTGAGGTTTTGAGAAAAATTATTTCAAATAAAGACGAAATCTGTGTCCCTTATAAAGTTAAAGATANGTATGCNGCTGAGGATATGAAAGTAAAAATTGAAAATGATTTAGTTCATTCCATTGGAAAAAATATTTCTGAAATAGATGGAGAATCGGTAGGAATCAGAGTTTTTAGAGGCGAAGGTCTACAAATTTTAAAAAGATCTTTAGAAATTGAAATAAGAACTGATAAATTTAATAAAAAGTGGTATGCATCTGCAATTGACAGAATTTTAAAAAGGGGTCATAAAGTATATTCATTAGATATTGGAGATTCATACTGGCATGATGTTGATTATCCTAATGACCTCGAAAATGCCAGAGAAAATTCAAATATAATTACATCAGTAAATAAAAATAACCTTAGAGTGGTTTAAATGTCACCAGCTATCATAGTTGATGGGAAAGATATAAATAATGAATCAATTGAGATTTTTTTAGATGAAAAAATAGCAGGCATTAGCAATATTGAAAGATTGATAATTAATCTTCAAAATGAAGGCTTTAAAAAAGCTTATATAGTTGCTAATAAAAATTTAGAGATTAAGCTCAAAAAAATCAAAAAACCTATAGAATTAAAATTAATAACTCACAAAGATTTATGTAACCTAAAAGAAGATATATTATTATTTCAAAGCAATGTTGTACTAAATAAAAAACAACTTTCTGATATTGTAGAACTAACAAGTAACTCAAATGATAGCTACTCTTTTAAAAATCAAAATGAATATATAGGTGTTAGCTATGTTAAAAAAGATTTAATAATGAATATATTTATTGACAATAGTCTAAATAAAAAATTAATTTTGAATATTGATTCATTCAACCTAAAAGACCCCCCACTATTATTAAGTAAATCTCAAATAGGAACAAAAATAGGAAGGGATTTTTTATTTTCTCATATAAGTAAGAATGTAAGTGGATGGGTATCTAAAAATATAAATAGTAAAATTTCAATTCCGGTAAGCAAGTTGCTGATAAGAACTAATTTACACCCAAATACTATAACTTTATTTGTTGGATGTCTTGGAATTTCGTGCGGATTTTTATACGCAAATAATAATGCTTTACTTGGTGCTTTAATTCTTCAGCTATCTACGATACTTGATAGATGTGACGGTGAAGTAGCAAGAATAAAATTAAAAGAATCAAAATTTGGTCAATGGTTTGATACTGCCTTGGATCAATTATCATATTTTTCAATGTTCATAGGAATTGCAATTTGCTTAAATAACCCTAATTATTTTCCACTAACAAATATTAATATAATAATAAAACAATTTTCTATAATAAATGTCTTACTTTANATAATTTTTATAACAACTGTCTTATTCTTTATGATTAGACGAACTAGTAATGGAAGCTTAGCATATTATCCTGGTGAAGTAGACAAAAGGGTCCCATTAAATGAAAGATCTTTTCTATATAGGCTTATATCGAAATATCGCTTTGTATTAAAAAGAGAATTTTTTTCGCCAGCAATGATATTTGGAAGTTTATTAGGATATAAATTTTTAGCAATAACAGCCTTGATATTATTTATATTTGGACTTTATCATCAGGTTTCGGACTACATAGCTCTGAGAGAAAGAACAGATATTACTTATTAAATTTTTTTATGCAAAATAATAATAAACTAATAAAAGAAAGCCATGTAAAAGTTAACATTAAAATTGAATTTAATTCCATTATCTATTACTCCTTACAAGCTTCAACAGCAAAATAAAAATTAGTATTAGGATTAATCTTGAAAACAATGTCCATAAATCATTTTTTAAAATTGATGAAGATGAGGAATATATATCTGAAAAGACCCAAGATACAAGTAACACTATTAGAAATATAGGAAGTAAGTACTTAAATATTAGATCAAAAAATTTAGGAATTTTAATGAGACTATTTCTATTAATTTCTTCAACGGCTGAATTCTTGGAAATAAAAAAATTATATAGATAAACCTCAAGTAGAGCCAAGATAATTAACATTATAGTTCCAGCCCAAAAATCAAACTCGGATAAAAAGTTTGGAAAAAAGACAATAAAGTTTNCAAAGAAAAAAACTATTAGCATCACAATATTTACAGACTTAATTCTTGAAAAGTTAAGTTCCTCATTAAAGAAAGTTATGGCGGGCTGAATAATTCCTATAGAAGACGTTATACCCGCAACGAAAAGTAGAAAAAACCATATAAAGCATAGGATATTTCCATAAGGTAGGCCATCAAAAATTGCTGGCATAGATATAAACCCTATGCTAAAGGCACCAGAATTTGCAATCAATACAGCTCCTGAAATGCCGAGAAAAGCAACGGCAGCTGGTATAACAATAGAACCTCCAAAAACCACTTCTATAATTTCATTCAATGTGGCTGATGTAAGTCCGCTTAGGGCAATATCCTCATCGTTTTTAATAAATGAGGCATAAGTTACAATCGCACCAAATCCAAGACTTAAGGTGAAAAAAACTTGACCCGCTGCAGCTATCCAAACTTTTGGCTGTGAAAGATAACTAAGATCTGGATTCCATAAAAAATTTAGACCTAAAATTGCAGAGGAGACATCAGTTTTAATAGTTAAAACATAAATGGCTAAAAATAAGCTCATAATAAGTAATAATGGCATTGCAATTTTAACAAATTTTTCTATTCCAGCTGAAATACCTTTTTTTAAGATTGAATAGTTTATTAAAACTGTTATTACCAAACACAAATACGAAAAAATTGATGGCGTTTGCAAGCCTAAATCATTTATTTTATTGAAACCAGTATAATTATTTAAAAATGATGTAAAATAACCCATTTTTTCACTGGAAACTATTTTAGAAGACTCTAAATCCCCTACAAGAGCCTTAATAGAATAACCGAGAGTCCAAGATTCAATATAAATATAATATATTGATACAACAAGAGGAACCCATACTCCCAATAAGCATGATATTTTAACAAAACTTGGTGCTTTAAGCTCCTTNGANATTCCATAGGTAGTCCCTTTTCCAAGCTGCCCTCCCCTTCGTCCAATTCCCCACTCGATCCACATCAAGGGTATACCTATTAAAANAAAACAGATCAAATATGGTATCANGAAGGCTCCGCCACCATTACTAGCTGCTTGAACTGGAAATCTCAGGAAATTGCCCAGCCCAATAGCATTCCCTGCCATAGCTAGAATCAATCCATATTTAGTAGCCCATACATCTCTTACCATTGTATATAAATTAACCTCTTATTATATGTCTTGACAAATATTTTTAAAAGATTATCTTTAAAACCTTGAGTTTTCGATATGCCAGTTAAAAAAAATACAAAAAAGAAAAGCGATANTAAATCTGCAAAAAAAGTTATTCCAATAAAAAAGGCTTCTAAAACTATGAAGGAGTCTAGCTCTTCTAAAAAATTAAGTGTTAAATTTAGAAGAGAAATGCAAAAAATTCTAAATGANATGAGAAANAANCTGCTTGAAGATATAAATAACACAATGAAAACNGAATCTAATCATCTAAAATTTGATGTAGGCGATTTTTACGATAATGCTAGTAGTGATAGAGAAAGAGAATTATCGCTTTCATTAAGCCAGAGAGATAGGCAGAAATTAAATCAAATTGAAGATGCNCTAAAAAGACTTGAGGCTAAAACTTATGGACAATGCTTGATGTGTAAAGATTTAATCAGTGAGGATAGACTTAAAGTCATGCCATTTACAGTATATTGCGTTGCGTGTCTCGAAGAAGAAGAAGCAAGTAACTCAAGTTGAGAATAATTTTTTAATTTTATTTTTATATGGCTTATTGATAATTCCTTTATCAGTAATAATCCCTGAAATTAGCTTAGATGGNGTTATATCAAATGCGGGATTTAAAGCTTTTTTTGATTTAGTTATTTTAATTTGATTAATTTTAAAAACCTCTTCTTGATTTCTATTTTCAATAATAATTTCTGAGCCTGATTTTGAATCTTTATCAAAAGTAGAAATTGGCGCAGCTACATAAAAAGGAACTGAATAATATTTAGCCAATATGGCAAGCTGGAGAGTGCCAATTTTGTTAGCAGTATCACCATTTAACGCTATTCTGTCAGCACCAACAATTATTAAATCAACACCTTTCTCTTTTATAGAATATGCTGCCATTGAATCAGTTACCAAAGTACAATCAATACCTTCTCGATCTGCTTCCCAAGTAGTAAGTCGCGATCCTTGGTTTAATGGTCTGGTTTCTGTTGCAAATAACTTAATATTTTTTCTAATTTTATTTGCATGTAAAATAACACCTAAAGCTGTTCCAATTCCAGTTGTAGCAAGCCTTCCAGTATTACAATGAGTTAATATATTAAAATTATTTTTAATAAGTTTAACACCATTTCTCGAAATCTTATTTGAAACCTCTATTTCTTCTTTTTCAATATCAATTGAAGTATTAAAAAAAATTTTTTTTAATTCTGTTAAAGAATTTTTTTTGCTATCAATAATTCTATAAAATTTTTTAATGGCCCATGAAAGATTAACCGCTGTGGGTCTTGAACTTTCAATCTCCTTTAACATNTTTTTAATTTTACTTTTAAANTTAACATTATCTCTGAGTTTATTTATAGCTAAGAATGCTGCAAAACCNCCTGCTACGCCTATTGCGGGCGCGCCACGCACTGACAAATTTTTTATTGCTTTAATCACTATCTTATAATTATCAGTAATTATATAACTTGTCTTAAAAGGAAGTTTGCGTTGATCCAGAATCTTAACTTTATTTTGTTTATTAATGGATATTGTTTTATACATATTATTTTATAGTTTCATATAAATCATCAATATAACTAGTTTCTTTTGGAAATCTTGTAGCATAATCATCTATTAGTTTTCCCTTATCAACATTAGGGTCCGTCATTAAGATACAATAAAGTTTAATAAATTGTGCTTCAGAGTTTGAAGTAATTAAACTTTTAATACTTTTTTCAGATTCAATTATTCTTTTTAATGATGAATCATATGATTCTTTCTTTAAATAAAAATTAGCTATNTAGATTGTTCTTTCTAGTAATAAAATATTAGCCTTCTTGTAAATTTGTTTTATTTCTGGAAAATATTCAGAATTTTTCATTTCAACTGATAGATTATTAAATAGATCTATAACTTTTTTTGAAGGGGATATATCCTTGTCCATTGTTGTCATAAGTTTACTATAACTTTTAATTATCATATATTTCGCATAATTGATTTTAGGATGATTTGGTTGCTCTTCTATAAATATCTCATAATCATCAATTGCGTCATAGTAGTCCTTTGTTCTATATGAAACATCACCGTTTATAAGATAAGTCTCTCTGGTATATTCAGAATAAGGATATCTTACCTGTAAAGTTAAAAGCAAGTCTTCAACTTTACTAAATCTGGGACCACCAAAGATATAGAGTGTCTTTTTTTTAGCTAATTCTGAAGTTATAGAATCATAAATTTCTCTGTCAGAACCTCCAAGAAGTTTTGCAGTTTGACTTGTACAAGAAATAAAAACTAATAATAATAATGAAAGTAATATAATTCTACTAGCCATAGATGCTATAATATTTGCGCTGAGGTCAAAGTCAAGAGATTATGAATGATTATATTGATGAAATAGAAATAACTATAAGCTCTGGAAATGGAGGAAATGGTGTAACTTCGTTTAGAAGAGAAAAATTTGTACCTTTTGGTGGTCCTGATGGNGGAAATGGTGGGGATGGCGGAAATGTTTTATTTCAAGGAAGCTCGAATTTNGATTCATTTAAAGATCTCACTCAAACTAGGTTTTTTAAAGCACAGAATGGTGGAAATGGTAAAGGATCAAATAAAAATGGTAAAAAAGGTAACGATATAGTAATAAGAGTACCTCTAGGAACGGAAATTAAAGACAAAGAAAACAACAAGACAATAATTGATGTAATTGAAAATGAAAAAAAATATTTGGCTTTATCTGGGGGTGTAGGAGGTAAAGGTAACTCAAATTTTAAAACATCTAAAAATCAAAGCCCAAGAAAAGCAACTAAGGGAAAGCCGGGTATTAAAAAAAAGCTTTTTTTAAATCTAAAAACTCTATCAGATATAGGAATTGTTGGATTTCCAAATGTTGGAAAGTCATCTATTATAAATCTAATAACTAATTCTAAGGCAGANATTGGGGACTATGCTTTCACAACTTTATCTCCAAATTTAGGAGTTATAAAAACAATCGAGAATGATTATTTGATAGCAGACATACCTGGAATTGTTGAAGGTGCATCAAAAGGGAAAGGATTAGGTATTAAATTTCTTAAACATATCGAGAGATCAGGAAATTTAGTGATTGTTTTAAATGGATCATGTGACAAAAAGGAAGACTTAATTAATGAATTTAGAAAACTAACAAAAGAGATAGGACTTTATTCGACTCGACTACTTAAAAAAATTAAATTGATTATTATAAACAAGTCTGACCTATGTTTATTTAAAGATGAATTAAAAAACTTTAGAATTGACAGCAACATAAATCAAATATTATTCAGTTGTAAAAATAATAAAAAAGAGGAAGTAAATTTTTTAAAAGAAAATTTTCTATTTTAATAAATTNTTTAGGGTTAATTCTTTGTTNGGTGAAATCATAAGATATTCACCAATTAAAAAATTCTTCACTCCTGAATTTACTAGCATGTCCAAATCATTCTTAGAACTAATGCCACTCTCACTAATCAAAATAGAATCATTTGGAATTTTATTAATAAAATTTAAAACATTTGCATTATCNACATCAAAATTTTCTAAATTTCTATTGTTAACTCCAAAAATTTTTACGCCTGCTTTAATTCCTTTATTAAAATCATCTTCATCATGAACTTCATAAATTACATCGAGATTCAATTCCTGGGAAATTTCAAATAGCGATATAAGTTTTTCTAAAGATAAAGCTTTACCAATCAAGAGTATTGCATCCGCTCCATAAAACTTTGATTGATAGATTTGATAATCATCAATAATAAAATCTTTCCTAAGTATGGGAATATCAATAATCGCTCTGATAGCAGTTATATAATCTATCTTACCTTGAAAAAATTTTTCATCAGTCAAGATAGAAATTGCAGAGGCGCCTCCATTAAAGTATTCCAAAGCTATTTTTAATGGCTGAAAATCTTGTTGAATAATACCTTTGGAGGGCGAAGCTTTTTTTATTTCAGCAATAATTTTAGTATTATTATTGTTCAAAGCATTGTACAAGCTTCTAACATCATATTTTTTTTCAATAATTCCAGACCGAAGTTGTTCTAATGGATAAGATTTTTTCAAATTTTCAACTTCAAATTCTTTTTCTTTGAGTATCTTATCTAGAATATTCATCTTAAATCTATATATTCCTTNAGTACATTAAAAATATGTTTANTTTCTAGTTTANTTCTTATATATTCAAAGCTTNTNTCTANATCCATACTGNCATCATATAAATATAAAGATGCNCCNGCATTCAAAATGCATATATCTCTTTTTTCATCTTTTATAGAACCATTTAAAATTCCAATTAATATTTTTTTGGATTCTTCAATATCTTGAATCATTAAGTTTTCTATCTTTCCAAATTTAAATCCATAATCCTGAGGGTCAAAAATATAATTCTTATACTCTCCATTATTAAATTCAAAAATATGTGTTTTATCGCATATAGAAATTTCATCCATTCCATCCAAGCTGTGAACTACCATCCCAGATTCAACACCTTGCTTAATTAATACCTTTCCCATTGTCTCTAAAAGCTCTTTGTCATAAACGCCAAGTAATTGGCATTTTGGTCTTAAAGGATTAATTAATGGTCCTAAAATATTAAAAATTGTTCTGGTAGATAGAGTTTTTCTTATGTCGATGACATTTTTCATAGATTTATGAAAATACGGCGCAAAAAGAAATGATATGTTTTTCTTATCAATACTTTCGAATGACTCATCAAGGTTTTTATCAAAATCAATACCTATTGCTTCAAAAAGATCAGCACTTCCAACTTTACTAGAAACAGATCTATTTCCGTGTTTAGCAACTTTGACGTTTAATGCAGAGAGAATTAAAGATGAAATTGTTGAAACATTGATTATGGATTTTGAATCACCACCTGTCCCACACAAATCAATTAGACGCAAGTCGGATTCGTTAGTATCAATAGAATCTAATAAAAATTGAGATGCATGAAAAACTTCATCATCGGATGGTTTTTTAATTTTTAATGCAATTAAAATTGATGAAGCCAAAGAAGCATCTATGTTGCCTGACATAAGTTTAGAAAAAAAAGAATTAATTTCATCTTTATTAAGATGAACGCCATCACACAATTTTTCTAAAATGTTATTCATTATTGTAATGCTCTTTTGGATATCGTATCAAGAATTCCATTTATAAAACTGCATGATTCATCAGAACTATATTTCAATGCTAGAACTATTGCTTCCTTAATACTGATTGGAGCAGGAATACCTTCAGAAAATAAAATCTCATAAACAGCAATTCTCAATATATTTAAATCAATAGAATTTATCCTGGATAATTTCCAATTTTTTGTGGTCTGATCAATTTGATCATCTATTGGCTTAATATTTTTTAAACATCCGTTAATTATTTCTGTGGCTTTATCTTTAATAATATTTTTTGTGATTATTTTTTTTGAATTATCAAATACATCTCTAAGGAGCTCATAATAATTATTGTCATTTGATTTAATTCTCTCATTAGCATTATAAATCTTAAGAAAATTTTTAAAATTTTTAGAATCTGTTGCTTTAGATATTATTTTGTTAAAGATTTCTATTTTTACTACTCTAAGGAAGACCTTTCCAGACTTGAGTAGAGAACATCCGACCACTACCATCTCTTTTTCTGCAATGATCATTTTTTTTAGCATATAGTAATTAACTACTGGATTTGAATCCCAAAAATTACTTATATCTAAATTTATGTTTTTAATTGCATCAATTGAGTCTTGATCATCAATATCAATGCTATACATAAATCTTAAAGATAATTCTCTTGCTCTTCTATTTATCCAATATCTCATTATATCATTTCCGCTGAAACTATAAGTTTATAAATTGCATCAACTGCTTCAACCGCCCTATCCTTTTTCCCACCATTTGTTCTGGGTAAAATTTGTTGTTTGCTGCTAGCGCTTACAATTCCAGAAGTAATTGGTGTATTAAATTTTACACTGAGAATTGTTAACTGCTCTGCGACAATCTTTGAGATATTATCAAAGTGGTTTGTTTCGCCTTTGATTAAACAACCTGTGGTTATAATTCCATCAACCTTTTTAAACTTTTTAAGTATATAGTTCGCAATGAAAGGAACTTCTAAAGAACCTTCGATATCAACAACTTTCAATACTAGTTTACTCCCAAACAATTTATTTAATCTATCTGATGCAAATTTAATTTGCCTTTTGGCTATGTCTTTGTAATATGAACTAGCAACTAGGTATATATAATATTTATTTTTTTTCATTCTACTAGGCTTAAAACATGACCAAGCTTTTTCTTTTTTGTCTTTAAGTATTTTTCGTTATGCTTTCCAGGAGCAATTTCAATTGGAACAGTCTCTGTTATTTTTATTCCATAACCTTCAAGTCCAGCTACTTTTCTTGGATTGTTTGTTAGTAACTTTATTTTTCTTAAACCTATGTCACGTAATATTTGAGCTCCTGTGCCGTATTCTCTAAGGTCTTCCTTGAATCCCAATGCCTCATTAGCCTCTACGGTATCTAACCCTGTTTCTATAAGAGAGTAGGCTTTAATTTTATGAGCTATTCCAATTCCTCTACCTTCTTGAGCTAAATACAATAAAACTCCTGATTCTTCATTAGAAATCATTTCCAATGCAGAATGCAATTGAGATCCACAATCACATCTTAATGACCCAAAAAGGTCCCCAGTTAAACATTCTGAATGCACCCTTACCAATGTTGGCTTTGTCTTGCTGATTTTACCTTTTATCAATGCTATATGTGTTTTTCCATCAATCAAACTATCATATGCATAGCATTTAAAATTAGTCATATGAGTAGGAAGCTGGCAGTCTGCTACTTTTTCAACTAAAGAGTCTTTTTTTAGTCTGTACCCTATGAGGTCCGCAATAGTAGCAATTTTAATTTTATGTTTTTTTGCGAATTTCTCACAATCTTTCAATCTTGCCATTGTTCCATCACTATTCATTATTTCACAAATGACTGCTGATGATTGCAAACCACAAATTTTAGCCATATCAACTGAAGCTTCTGTATGACCCGCTCTTACTAAAATTCCTCCATCTCGAGCCACAAGTGGAAACATATGTCCAGGCCTATCAAAATCTTGAGGTTTAGATTTTGGATTTGCTACTAACTTAGCAGTTGTAGATCTATCTTGAGCAGATATGCCTGTTGTCGTTCCTTTGTTAGCATCAATGGAAATTGTAAATGCCGTTGTATCAAGATTTTCCTTTGGGCTATTTTTAACTGGTGATAAATCAAGTCTATCAGCAACTTCTGTATCCATAGTTACACATATTAATCCTCTTCCATGAGTTGCCATAAAATTAATAACATTTGGGGTCGCAAATTCAGACGCAACTATAAGATCACCTTCATTTTCTCTGTCAGCGTCATCAACAAGAATTACCATCTTGCCTTTTTTAAAATCTTTAATTGCATCTTCAATTTTTGAAATTGGCATTATATCTCCTAAATTCAAACAGTTTATAGATATTAAATATATACGTTTTTAAATATAAACCAAAAGGTTTTATAAGTATTGACTTTTTAGTAAGTGTATATATTTTAAGATTATAGCTATAGTTTGGAGGTGCTAATTTGCAACTTATTCAATTAAATAATCCTAATTTAACTTTTCCCTACTATATTTTGGGCGGAGGAGAAGAGTTTAGAGAATTCGAAGAAGAAATTCTTGATGATCTTGAAGAAGAGATTGATTATGATGATGATATTTGGGGAGAAAATGAAGATTCGGAAGATGAAATTGAAGATGACTATAGTGAAGATGAAGACGAAGACGAGGGTGAGTTTGACGACTTAGAGGAAATCGATGACTTTGAAGAACTAGATGATCTAGATGATTTAGATGACTTTGAAGAAGAAGGTGATGACGAGGGTGATTTTGAAGAGGAATAAATTCTAGCTTGCCCGGAGCCGGACTCGAACCGGCACGATGTTGCCATCGAGGGATTTTAAGTCCCTTGCGTCTACCTATTTCGCCACCCGGGCTAACCAAAATATTTATTGATATTACATGATTAACTACTTTAAGGAAATATAATTATTGTTGTGGTATTTGTTGAACAGAGACTTTAACATCTAATTTTTCATCACTTGAACCTATTGCTACACCTTTAATCGGAGCAGCAGATATGGAATCTGGCCCAGAACAAAGTCTCAGATATCTATCATTCGTACAACTATTATTTGAGGGATCAAATGCAATCCATCCAATGTCATTAAAAAATAACTCAACCCATGCATGAGTTGCTTGAGTATCAATATCCGTTGGCAATAGGTATCCAACTACATATCTTGCTGGTATTCCAGCATATATAGATGATGAAATCATTAAATGCGCAAAATCCTGGCANACCCCTTTTCGAGAATTAAAAATATTTATTGCAGGAGTTGATATTTCAGAGGCACCAGATGAATATTCAATATGATCAAAAATCGCTGAATTTAATGAATGTGCAAAACTAAGTTTATTTTTTTTCTTATTATTAGCTAATAGTTTTGAAACAAATTTTTTAATTCCCGAATCAGATTTAGTTAAATCAGTTTCTCTNAGATAAACCAAAGGATTAATTTTTTCNTTATGGCCTNATATAATTCCATTATTNTCAGATGTTTGAACCTGNCCATTAACAATAATCTCNGAACTCTTATTATTTTTAGAAGTATGGGCGACAATAGTTTGGTCTCCATTTGACTCAATTACTTTTTCACCTATAAAAGCATTCTTTACAGAAACCTTCCAATTTAGTATTTTTACACCTTTGAGTTTTGTAGGAAATAACTTTATTGATTGAGTTAAGCTCTGAAAAGGTTTTTCATATCTATATTTAGTTTTATGATTAATCCTCAAAAACATTATAGACTCCTCCAAAATAAGAGCTTTCAATACTAGAATGCAACATATTAATGTCTTCACTATATTGACTTAAAAATTCATTAAATCCATTATCAAATATTTCTTGAACTGTTAAATCTGATAATTTTGAAATAATTTTCCTNGAGGTCGAAAACGCTCTAGATTGNAANTTATAAAAAGATGANAAGTTTTTTAANTGAATTTTNATATTTTCTAATGAATGAAAAAGAGATCTTGGATTCGTATTNTTAAAAATCAAAAAATGTGCAATTTTTTCTTGGGACATATTTACACCATAAGAAAGTCTAAATTGGGTATAAGCTGCGAGAGTTCTTAACAATATTCCCCATTCGTAATCATTNTCTTCNTTTTCNTGNTCACTCATNGGGGATATNAAATTCTTAACATCTATAAACCTAATNATGTTNTCTGCTCNTTCAACGTAATAGCCTAAATTCATAAAATCATAGCAATCACTTGATAACTGCGTACTGATTATTGCTCCTTTTAACATACTGCTTCTTTGCTTAATCCATGCACATAGGTTTGGTATTTCTGAGGATTTGTATCTACCGGATGTTAAATCTTGGAGTTCTTGATAGGTTGAATTAACGACGTCCCATACTTCCCGTGTAATCCTATTTCTTACTTTACGAAAATTTTCGCGGGTAAATCTGACACAATTCTTTATCGAAGACTCATTTGTTTCATCAAAAAATAAAAATTTTTCGACCTTTCTTTGATTAATTTTTGAGTTTTTAAAAAGATATTCGTCCTTCACTGCAGTAGAAAGTAAAATTGATTCCCATTCGTTNTTTTTATTACTTGTTAAACTAATTCTATAAGCAACATCAAGTAATCTTGAGGTCATCTCGGCTCTTTCAATATATCTACATGCCCAATATAATTTTTCCGCAGTACTACTTAACATTATTTTCTAAGAACCCACGTATCTTTAACTCCTCCNCCTTGAGAAGAATTTACCACTAAAGAATTTTCTTTTAATGCGACTCTTGTAAGAGCCCCTTTAACCACATCAACTTGCCTACCCATTAAACAAAATGGTCTAAGATCTACATGCCTTGGAGCTAAACCATTACTTGTGTAAGTTGGGCATGTTGATAAATCTAACGTTGGTTGTGCAATATATTTATTTGGGTTNTTTCTTATTTTNTTTGCAAAGTTTTTTATTTGATTTTTTGTTGCTTTTGGTCCAATTAACATTCCAACCCCACCTGATCCATGAACNTCTTTAACAACTANATCTTTAATATTTTGNAAAACATATTTTAAATCNTTTTCTCNNGAGCAATTCCAAGTTTTAACATTTTCNANAATTGGCTTTTCACTTAAATAGAACTTGATAATATCNGGAACATAAGAATATATAGCTTTGTCATCTGCTATTCCNGATCCTGGAGCAGAACATATAGTAACATTTCCATTTTTNTATGCATTCATAATTCCNGGAACTCCAATCAANGAGTCTTGNTCAAAACANAGNGGGTCAAGATAAGGATCNTCAATTCTTCTGTATATAACATCAATTTTTTGCGGACCTCTTACNGTTCTCATATAGACCTTATCTTTTTCGGTAAATAAATCTTCGCCTTCTACTAATTCAACTCCCATTAGGTCAGCTAAAAAACTATGCTCATAGTAAGCACTATTATATGAGCCAGGTGTTAAAACAACAATAATTGGTTCTTTGTCGCAATTTTGAGGGGCTATGCTAGATAACATTTTTCTTAGACTTAAAGGATAGTCATCAATTGGTTCAATTAAATTATCATTAAATAAATCCGGAAACATTGTCATCATAATTTCTCTATTTTGCATCATATAAGAAACACCTGATGGTGTTCTACAATTATCCTCTAAAACCACAAACTTATTAAGAGAGGTTCTAACAATATCTATCCCCGAAATATGGGAAAATATTTTTCTAGGCGGACTAAAACCAACCATCGAACTTTCAAAAGCACGACTTTTATAAACTAACTCTGCAGGAATAACTTTTTCTTTAATTATATTGGCCCCATTATAAATATCATGTAAAAAAAGGTTTAGAGCTTTTGTTCTTTGTTTAACCCCTGATTCAATAACTTTCCATTCATTAGCTGTAAAAACTCTTGGTACCATATCAAAAGGTATCATTCTTTCTTCGGGTGATTTTTTTTCATAAACTGAAAATGTAATCCCTATTCTTTTAAAAATCCTCTGGGCCTCTTGATGTTTTTTTTCGTAAGAATTATCTTTGAATGAATGAATCCATTTATCAATTTTCCTATATGGCTTTCTTATAGAACCGTTATTAAGCATTTCATTAAAAATCATTTATCAGATAACTCCCTATTCATCAATTTTACCGCAATCTTCATACCAATTAAAAAATTACAATATTAATTAAAAAATCATCAATATTCTGATATATTAAAAGAATGAATTTTCTTCAAAGTTTTGAAGAGTTTTATGAATCTGCGGCCAAACACCTTGATATACCTAAGGGTTTATCCGATCAAATAAAATCATGCGACTCTGTTTATCATCTTAGATTTCCAATAACTCTTGATAACGGCGAGATAGAAGTCATAGATGCTTGGCATGGTGAACATAGCCATCACAGAAGCCCATTAAAAGGTGGAATTAGATATAGCAGTTTGGTTAACGAAGATGAAGTTAAAGTGTTGGCCAGTTTAATGACCTTTAAATGTGCACTTGTAAATGTCCCTTTTGGTGGTGGAAAAGGAGGTATCAAAGTAGATTCAAAAAACTATACTGATAATGAACTTGAGAAAATTACCAGGAGGTATACTTTTGAACTTTTCTCTAGAAATTCTTTAGGACCAAATACTTATGTTCCATCAACTGATTATGGAACAACATCCAGAGAAATGAATTGGATATATAGCACATTTAAAACTTTATCTAATTCTAATATTGATTCAGCTGCATCTGTTACATCAAAGAGTGTCACTCAAGAAGGTGTGAATGGTAGAACTGAAGCAACTGGTAGAGGAGTTTACATTGGAATCAGAGAGTTATTAAGTGATGAAAGAGAAATTTCTAGGGCTGGTCTAAAAGCTGGTATTGAAGGAAAAAGAATTATCGTTCAAGGCTTTGGTAATGTTGGATATCATGCCGCTTTATTTTTATATGAAGCTGGCGCTATAATTACAGGAGTTTGCGAATACAATGGTTCTATATATAGTGATAAAGGTATAAACCCCTCGGAACTTAAAGAATGGCTTAAGCAAGGGAAAAAAATATATGATTTCGAAATGTGTGAAACATCTGAAGACCCGTGGTTTGCATTTTACAAAGAGTGTGACATTTTAATTCCTGCAGCACTTGAAGAAGTAATTAATGCAACAAACATGTATAAAATTAAAGCGAAAATAATCGCAGAGGGTGCTAATGGCCCTGTAACTTTTGAGGCAGATAAATATTTAACTAACAGTGGCGTAATAGTTTTACCTGATCTTTATTTGAACTCTGGGGGTGTCATTGTTTCTTATTTTGAATGGTTAAAGAATCTTAACCATGTCAGATGGGGAAGAATCGAAAATCAAGGAAATAATAATTTAAAGGAAATTGATTTGATTAATAATGCATTAAATGAAACCATGACTCAGGCTTTTAGAGAATTATCAGAAAAGAGAAATTCTACAGGGAAATACATTTCATATCGCCAAGCTGCCTATAGATTAGGTATTGAGAAGATAGCAAACACATATATAGAAATGGGCCTTTTCCCTTAAATTACTNAGCTAATGCAAATTAGTGATATATTAATTATAACTACTGTATGCTTTTTAGGCGCAATCACTCCTGGTCCTAGCTTATTAGTTATATCTGCGATTACAATAAATAAAGGAAGAAAAGAAGCAATAAAAGCCTGTGTTGGCCATGCTCTGGGAATTTGCTTTTATGCCTTTATTGTTATTACAGGATTGAGAATTTTGATTGAAGAATTTAATCAAATTTTCATATTAATTCAAAAAATTGGATGCATTTTNATTATTTATTTAGGAATAATATTTCTAAATTCTAATGCTGATATAGAAAATAGTGATAAAAATAAACATGTAAATAGTTTTGTTACGGGATTGGCAATAGCAATTTTTAATCCAAAAGTAATTATTTTTTTTAGTTCAATATTTAGCCAATTTATAAATATTAATATTACTTTAGAAAAAATTATTATTTTTACTTCTATAGCAACTTTAATAGATTTTACGGTATATTCAGCCATTGTAGTTTTGATTACATTAGCAATTAAAACGCAAACTATTTTCAAAAATCTAAAACAAATTAACAAATTATCTGGTTGCACATTAATATTTATAGGAATGATTTTATTTTTTATTATTTAGAAAAGACCCCTTGGTGTTTTACCAAGGGGGTTATGACTAACTCATAGTTAGCATTAATCTAGTGAACAGAAGTTTTTGCATTTTTGCTCTTTTGACTTTTTGAAAAGCTTTAAGAGCAGAATTATGCACGTTTGTTACAACGCGACCTCTGCTAGATTTTTGAACAGTCTTCAACATATCAAATACCTCCAATAAGATATTTGAACTTTTGACGCATGTTCAATGCGAGTCTTNTAATCCATGACTGATGGAGGGCTTTTGACTCATGCCCTATGAGGGTCTTTATAGCCATGACCCATGGTTCTCTTAATATACCAGATTTATAGATTAATTATCAATATTTATTGTAGTATGTCACTTTTGAGGCGGTGCCCGGATTCGAACCGGGGTATAACGGTTTTGCAGACCGTCGCCTTACCGCTTGGCTACACCGCCATTAAAGAACTATTATTTATACATTAAAAATGTTTTTTAGTCTATTTCCCAAAAAATTATTCATATATTTTAAGCTCATTGTATAAGGCGTCTCTTTCAACAGGCAAATAACCTGCATCTTTAATCATCTTTACAAAAAAGTCTCTTGTATGACCAATTTCAGATTTAGCACCAGCGTCATGGATAATTTTTTCAGAAACTATGGTTCCGTCAGCATCGGATACTCCATAATGAAGGGCAACCTGCGCTGCTTTCTCTCCAAGAGTGATCCAATATGCTTTTATATATGGAAAATTGTCTAAATATAGTCTAGCAAGGGAGTGAATTTTTAAATCATATGAAAAAGGAAAAGGTTTTACTTTACTTAGTCTTGTATTAAAAGGTTGAAATAAAACAGGAATAAAAGCAAAAAATCCATTTGTATCATCCTGTAAATCTCTTAAACGTGAGACATGATCAATAACATCATCATAGGATTCAAGGTGTCCATATAAAATAGTAGCATTGGAGGGTAAACCTTGTTTATGCGCTTCACGATGAATTTCAAGCCATGAATCACCAGTAGTTTTAGGAGTACAGATTTTTTTTCTGACTTCGGGTGAAAAAATTTCCGCGCCGCCTCCGGGTAATGCATCAACACCAGCATTCATTAGGTCCGAAATTACTTTACTAACACTTTTACCAGATATTTGCGAGAACCAATCTATTTCAACTGCTGTAAATGCTTTGATATGTGCATCTGGAGCAGCTTTACTTACTTCCCTAACAATTTCCAAGTATTTTTCAAATTTCCAATCGGGATGTAACCCGCCAACGATATGAATTTCTTTTAACTCGTTGCTAACAAGTGAAAGGATTTTTTCCATGCTCATTTCATAAGCATCTGAGTGTTCTTTTGGTTTACCAAATGCACAAAACTTACATGATATAGCACATACGTTTGATGGATTTATATGTCTATTCACAACAAAATAAACTTTTTTTCCGTGCATTTTCTCTTTTACGGATGATGATAAAATTCCCAAAGAATTTATATCTTGTGTTTCCATTATGGCTTTAGCATCATTAAAATCTAGCCTTTCTTCACTAATAAGCTTGTTTTTTATTTTTATGAGATTCTTATCAAAACAAAGCCTTTCAAAGCCATTTAATAACTTTTCCATTTTTTATTCACCATTTTTTTTACGTCTTCATTCATTTCTATCACATTAGGATACCAATCTTTAAATGTTGCATCTATTACAACTTGCCCTTTAAATGTAACTGATGATCTCTCAACTGCTATATCTTTAAAATACATGTCAATTGATGGATCAAACCTTGTAAAAATTCCCCATAACAATTCCACATCTGAGGAAATTTCAACATCATCACTAACGATAAAAATAAACTTAAATTCTTTTAACAAATCATTATTCTTAATTTCTGATATGGCTTTGTTCTTGTTAATATTTATTTTTATTATGATTATATTTTTATTCATAACTCTATAATCTGAAATAAAATTAATTTTTTTTCTAGGATCATCAATTTTTGGAACTTTAAAGGCATCGGCCGAAAGCTCTTTACCCTCACCTATACAATTAAATCCTACCTTACTTCCTACATTCATTTTTCCGCTTGTAAAATCAAGTGTGTCTAAAGGTGTAGTTTGAATGAGCGTTAAATCTTTCTGGGGATCAAAGTTTTCTCCTAGATATGCAAACACTTCAATTATATCTCTGGAATTTACAAATTTGGGAACAGCTATAATACATTTTGTAAGTGATAACTGCCCAGTTCCCCAAATTGACATCATAGCCTTAACAGCATTTTTTGGATATCTTTCATCAATTGATAAGACCAGTAGATTATGAAAACCTGCTTCATAATAAGCCCATAAATCTTCAACTTCTGGATTTACTAAACTTATTAGTGGGCCGAATATATCTGTTGCAGCCATACCAAGATACATATCTTCTTTTGGGGGTCTGCCAACAACAGTAGCTGGAAAAATTGGATTATTTTTTCTAGTAATTGTTTCTATTTCTAAATAAGGAAACTGGGATTCCATTGAATAGTATCCAAAATGATCACCGAAGGGTCCTTCAAGCTCAGTCTTGTTAAGAGGGACTTTTCCTTCTATTATAAATTCAGCATTAGCGGGTACCATTATTTCTGAAAATTTAGATTTAACTAAATTAATTTTTCTATTTTTCAAAAAAGCAGAAAATAAGACTTCATCAATATTCTCTGGAAGTGGCGCTATGGATGAGAAAATTAGTGCAGGATCACCGCCTAAAACAATTGAAACAGGCAAAGAAGATCCAAGTGATAACGATTCATGATAATGTGCCGCGCCCCCTTTATGAGGATGCCAATGCATTCCTAATGTTTTATCATTAAATTTTTGTAATCTATACATCCCCATATTTCTTTTTTTATTTATTGGGCTTTCGGTAATAGTTAAACCCATAGTTATAAATCTACCGCCATCTTCAGGCCAACATTTTAAGATTGGCAAAGTATCTAAGCTATCACCGCCTTGAACTTGTTGACAATCTGCATTATAAGAAATTTTTTTTGAACTAAAATTCAAGCCTCTTTTAATAAAAGGGAAAAATTCCATTAACGTTGAGAATTTTGGCGGTACGGCCTTTTGTGCAAAATTTAAAAGTTCTTGGCCTAACTGTTTTGGGTCACATCCTAAAGAAAGATCCATTCTTTCTTTTGTTCCAAAAAGATTTGCAGCAAGCGGATACTTTGACCCTTTAACATTCTTAAAAAGTAAAGCTGGTCCGTTTTCTTCAATTGTTCTAGAACATATTTCTGTTATTTCAAGTTCAGGGTCAACTTCTGAATCAACTATTTTTAAGTCCCCTATTCTATCGAGAAACTTTAAATATGATTGTAAATCATCAAAATTTTTCTTACTCATCCTTAATCTTTTCAGTTCTCCATCCCTTGTCGGGGTGAACACCTATGAGACTCAAGATTTTTTCNGAAAAAGTATTTTCCATATCTTTTATGGANGANTCGCCCATATATACTCCNGGGGANATAGGCGCAACTATTGCTCCGGCTTTNGATAATTTAAGAGCATTTTCTAATGTAATGGAGTCAAGNGGAGTTTCTCTTAGGGCTATGATTAATTTTCTTCTCTCCTTTAATGCAACTTGCGCCATTCTGGTAATTAAACTGTCTGAAATTCCAGATGCTATTTTATTAAGTGTAGAAATCGAACAGGGTATAATAATTAGCGAATCAAAATAATTACTGCCCGAGGCAAAAGGAGATGCTAGATCGCTATCTGAGAAAGTATTATCTACCATTGACCTAAGTTCTTCAAATTTAAGCCCTAATTCTTCATGCATGACGCGCTTTCCCCATTTTGAGGCTACGAGATACTTCTCTGAGGGACATTTTTCAATAAGATTAACAGCAAAGTTTGACCCTGATGCACCAGTAATTCCAATTATAGTTCTCATATATTAAATATATCCGAAATTGTTAATAATAAAATTAGAAATCCTATATATGAGTTATATTTAAAAAAATCAAATTTACCTTTATTTGAAAAATATATTTGCAAAATAAAGTTAACTAAAATGAATAAAATAATAGATTTTCCAAAAATTGATCTATCAAAAATAATTGTTTGGTAATGTGATAATAAAAATACAGCAAAAATAAATGATATAAAAGAAATTAATATCGCTGTTTTTTTGCCAAAGTATGATGGAATTGAAAATATTTTATTTTTTAAATCAGATTCATAATCTTGCAGAGCATACAGAATATCAAATCCACTAATCCAAAAAAAAGTGAAAAGTGAGAGTGGAAGCATATCAAGGATATTTAATGTTGAACAGTCATAGACATAAAATCCTGCCAATGGCGATAAAGATAGTACTAGTCCCAAAAAATGATGACATAAGTATGTAAATCTTTTTAAAAAAGGATAAATATAGAAAAGTATTATAGGTATTGGAATTAGATATAAAGTGCTCTTACATAAAATCAATGAAGGAATTATAAATATTAAAAAAGATAAAATTAAAAAACTTATTAAAAATTTATTAGAGGTTTTACCAGATGGAATCGGCCTTGATAAAGTTCTAGGATTTTTTTTATCAATTTCCCTGTCGGTATATCTATTAAAAATAAATGCTATATTCCTTGCACCGAAACTAGCGACTGTAATAAGTAATAAATCTATAAAGACAAACTCTTTTGAAATAAATAAATATCCAGAAAAAATTAAAGGTAATACAAATACTGTATGTGAAATTGTAACTAAATCGAAAGCTAACCTAGTATTTTTGAAGTTAAACATTAAAATATATTAACAAATTTATTGATGGTGATACATGCATACCGAAACAATTAATAAAATCAAATCTGCGCTTAGTGATGATAATACAACTTTAATTAACTATGAATTATCAGAAAGAAATGCAGCTGAAATTGCCAGTATAATTATTAGTTTTTCACAAAATGATATATGTAGAGTATTAAAATCTTTAAGCAGCGAAAATTTAGCTGAGATCATACTCGAACTACCAGAGGACATTAGAACCGGAGTTTTAGAAGAATTAGATAATAAATCAATATTAAGTGCCATTGAAAACCTTGAATCTGATGATGCAGCTGACTTAATATCGGATTTAGAGGATGAAAAAAGTAAAGAAATTTTAGAAGATATGAATCCTCAAGATTCATCTGAAGTTCAATCACTACTTCAATATGATCCAGAATCTGCAGGAGGAATAATGCAAACCGAGCTGGTTGAGGTTAAAGATAGTTCATTAATAAAAGATGCAATCAATTGGATTAGAATTATAGCTGAAGATGTTCCTGATTTTTACCAAATTTATGTTACAAATGAAAATGATAAACTGGTAGGAACNGTTTCATTAAAGGCATTAGTCCTAGCGACTCCTTCATCTGAAATAAAAAATATTATGGAACCAATAGAAATAAGTGTAGAGCCCGAAATNGATAGAGAGGATGTTAGTAAAATTTTTTCTGATTATGATTTGGTTTCATTACCTGTAATTGACAAAAATCAAAGATTAATAGGGAGAATAACTTCTGATGATATTCTGGATGTTGTTAACGAAGAAGCAGAGGAAGACCTTTTTGCATTAGCTGGTATTAACGAATATAATCATCCAATTTATTCAGGAATTATATCCAAAACGAAGTCAAGACTGCCTTGGCTAATAGTTACTTTAATTGGAGAACTGATAATAGCATACATAATTGCTATGTACTTCCAGCCTACTTTGGAAAAGTTTATTTTATTGGCTGCTTTTATGCCAGCNGTTATGGCTACTGGGGGAAGCGTGGGAATACAAACTTCAGCTATTGTAATTAGAGCTTTAGGTACTGGAACAATAAATGTTGCTCAAACTTTAAAAGTTATATTATCAGAGCTTAAATTGTCTTCAATTTTAGGAGTTATATGTGGATTAGTAGCNGGATTAACTGGTTATTTTTTAACAGGNACTAAACAAGCAGGTATTGATTTCTTTAAAGTAATTTTTTTATCCTTATCTGCTGCTTCGTTAATGTCTGCTTTTTTTGGTGCATCATTTCCGCTTTTACTTGATAAAATTAAATCTGATCCTGCAAATGGTTCTGGGCCGTTTGTAACTATGGCTAATGATTTATTCTCAGCAATTGCTTATCTCTTAATAGCATTATTAATAATGTAACTATGAGTGAAAAAACTGAAGCATTTATAATTTCTAAAGAAGAGTCAGGAGANTCNAGNTATGTTGTAACTTTTTATTCAAAATTATTTGGAAAAATTAATTTNTTTGTAAANAGNGCAAGAACNAGTAANAAAAGATTTCANGGCAAATTNGAAAGTGGTAATTTGTATGATATAGAATTTATAAAAGCTAAAAAACTTGGCTCTCTAGATTCNCTTATAAAAATCGACATTAATAATGACAATAGATTTATTAATTTTGATAAGGATATTTCTATCTTCCAGGCTTTAATTTTAGAAGCAATAAATAAATTCGAAATTAATGAGCAACCTAATATTGAAATATATGAGATTCTAAAGTTCTTTAGTCTAAATATTAACTCTCATGAGAAAATAAAAAAAATCAAAATAGCTATTAAAACTTTAAATAAATACTTAAAAATTCTTGGGATTCAACCATCAATCAAAAAGTGTTATAAATGTAAGAAAAATATGCATTCGATAAAATATTTTGATCTAAAAAATGGTGGTAGTGTGTGTTCAAAATGTAAAAGTAATAATAATTCTTCAATATTTAATCTAAAAAACCCAATAAATATAAAAAAACTANNAAATAATTATGAATCTTTGGAAATACTTCTTTTATTAATATCAAGGTTTTGTGAATATCATTCTGGAAAAATATTCAATTCTGTTAAATACTTAAGGACAACATGAAAAATATTTTAGGTTTTAAGTTTTCAGGTATAAATTGCGGTTTAAAAAAATCAAAGAAGAAGGATTTGGGCTTAATAATGTCATCTGAAAAATGTATATCACATGCTGTTTTCACAAAAAATAAAATNTTAGCNGCCCCNCTAATAGTTTCAAAAAAAACTATAAAAAATAATGGTATATATGGAGTAATTGTTAATAGTGGAAATGCCAATGCATGTACTGGCACAAAGGGAATAAAAGCTGTAGAAAAGACAATCACTAAAGCTGCAGATTTTACGAATTTGAACAAAAATAATTTTTTTGTTTCTTCAACTGGAATTATTGGCATACAACTTGATGTAGATAAAATTACGAATAATTTTGATAGATTGTTTAATAATCTTCATGTAAAAAATATTAAAGATTTTGCGGAAGCAATAATGACAACCGACAAATATTATAAAATAAAAAAAAGCGAAATAAGTATTGGTACAAAAAAAGGTTCAATAATAGGTATTGCAAAAGGTGCAGGGATGATACATCCCAACATGGCTACCATGCTTTGTTATTTGNTAACAGATATCAAATTTGATACAAAAACATTCAAGAATTTTATAAATAGAGCTGTTGATTCAACATTTAACTGTATAAGCGTTGATGGAGAAATGTCTACTAACGACACTGTATTGGGTTTATCAAATGGTTTACTTGGAAACAAAAAAATAAATGATAAATCCCCACAAGCAAACAAAATTTATAAATCCATTGANAATATTTTTTATGNATTATCAAAAGATATAGTATTAGATGGAGAAGGNTCAACTAAAATTTGTAAAATTATTGTTAAAGGTGCAAAAAACCCTAAAGATTCAAAAAGAATTGCAAGAAATATAGCAAATTCATTGTTATTTAAAACTGCATTATTTGGGTCTGATCCAAATTGGGGAAGAATAATATCNGCTGTCGGTTCAACTCAGATTAAATATATTGATCAGAATTCNATAGATATTTATATTGGTGACAAGTTNGTTGTGAAAAANGGTCTGGGTCTAAAGTTATCAAAAAAAATAAATCAAATAATGAGAAAAAAAGAAATTAAAATAATAATTGATTTAAAAAAAGGTAAATATGAATCTTTTATGTTAACAAATGATATAGGACATGAGTATATTAAAATAAATTCACTATATACTACTTAAAGCTTATCTAAAATTTCAGATAAATTTACAAAATATTTATATAAAAAATTTAAGAAAAATAGGCCTAAAATGATTAAAAAAATATATCTAAAATTCATATCAATAATCTGGGTGGATGACGGGAATTGAACCCGCGACCCTCGGAACCACAAACCGATGCTCTACCCCTGAGCTACACCCACCATTAAAACGCGCCACGAGGGATTCGAACCCCCGACCTACGGATTAGAAGTCCGTTGCTCTATCCAGCTGAGCTAGTGGCGCTTTCTTTATCCGAATTAAAAAAACGAATAATCAATGTAAATTACACTAGCTTTATATTTTTGCAAATTATTTAATAAAAGAATTATTTATCATAAATAACGGCTTTTTTCTCAGAGAAAAAAATAGATTTTGTAATAATATAAATTAATGCAAGCAATGATATTTGTTCGACTACCATTGAGGATAGTTTTAAGATAGCAAAATCAGCAGATATAAACCTTACAAGCCAACTAGAGGCAATATCTAGCAAACAAGCTGTAAAAGAGATAATAATGATCCATATTTTGGTTATGTTTGAGAGATTACTAAATAACATTAAATGATTTAATGTAAGGAGAATTATACCCATCGCAAAAAGATGGAAATGAGTTTCTTCAACTATTGATCCATAACTTTTAGGCTGTCTAAAAGTTTCGGGATTACCAAGGTAGTAATTGATTATCTCTTGTATTGTAAAACCTATTTTTGTCATGAAAAGAAAATTTGTAACAATTAAACCAATGAAAAAAATCAATGAAAAAAGAATTATTAATTTTAAAGCAAAATTTTTATTTAAATCTTTGGTTACGAAAAAGCGCATATTATAACCTTAATCGTATATAAAAGAATTTACATTTGCAATTCTTCTTATGGCTTTAGTTGTTTCATTATAAGATATTGTAGAATTAGAGACTTTCATAACATTGCTAGTATTTGGCATTTGTTGTGATTTTTTATTGATAAATTGTTTAAGCCATGGCTGTGTCATTATATATTCCTCGGGTTCATAAAATGCAATAACCTCTGCTGATTTCATTTCACCGTTTGTTTTAAAAACAATAAACATTGTTTGAGTTCTGGTTCTGAGTTTATGCGTAATCAAATATGCTGTATATACTCTTTGACCATTTTTACTAGCCTCATAATAGCTGAATATTCTATTTGAAAATTTTGATTCAGCTTTAGCTGATAATTTTTCAATATTATCTTTAGATAAAAATAATTTTTTATTTTTTATTTCATATCCTGGAAAATATTTATTAAGTGCATCTTCAACACTAAGCTTTACGTTACCTATGGCAGGTAAAGATATTAAAATAAAAATTAAAAAATATTTAAACATATCAAAAATATAACTAGTTTCTTATAGAGTGCTATCTGCTTAAATGCTGAGAGTCGGTGACCAATCGACGAGGGTGAGAGAGCTTAGCAGATAGCACTNGGGTAATATTTTATGCGTATATTTCGGTCATTATTAAAATATCCATCCTATACCAAGATTATATTGAGTGTAATCATTGTTTGTACCTGGATTAGTATGTCTCAATGCATCAGCTTTCAATACAACATTTGCAATTGGCTTTACGGTTAAACCGTAATTCCAATATTGTAGATCTTGGTAATTTCTATTTGCTGTTGCGCTTGAATCAGTTTTCTTATGAAAATTTAAATTTTCATATCTGAAAAATGGTGCAACATACCAACTAGAACCAATATATTGGCCCATGTCTTTTGCAATTTCATAATAGTAACCCACTTGCTTTGTACCAAATTTAGTGTTGGCAGCATCAGTTATATATGCATTAAATCTATCAATGTTTGTAAGTTTATGATTTGTATATAAAGCTCTATATTCAAATCCCATATATTCACCCATTAAATAGATTGTTCGCCATTCAACTCTTGAAGCTGGATCATTCATATCATATGCAGAAGCAGTTGTCCCTGAAGGTTGAATACTACCTCTATAATAAGAGCCACCTATTACAAATTTTTCACTAAAATTATATTTTAATGAACCTGTAATAGCTAATTCGTTGGCAGTTGATGAACTACCTTTACTTCTAAAATTTTTATTGGTATTACCATCAGCACCTGTTCCTGGGTTTTTTAGAGATGTTACATAATAAAGCTTATATTCAAGCTTTTTTTCTTCGGTTTCTCCAAAAACACCTACACCAACTTCTCTATTAGTTGTTGGCAACATAGTAGTTTCAGTTTGAGGTCTGTAAACTCCATGGAAAAGTGTTGGCTCATGAAGTTCATTAATTATACCAGTTGGTAAAAGTAACAAGCCTGCACGAAAACCTAAAAGACCATTCATATTCTTTGGTGTGTAATCTAAATATCCAAACTCTAAGAATGCTTCATCACCATGCTCAAATTCAAGCTCAGTATTTAAAGACCATTCATCAGTGAATTTATATCCAATATAGAAAACACCTCTATATGCATCTGTTTGGTCAAGTTTTTGCTCGTTACCGTAAAATTTACCAACAATTTCACCATAACCACCAATAGACAAACCGGATGATGTGTTATATACCTTTGATGCTGCAGGACCAAAACCATATTGGGATCCTATTTCACCACCAAATCCTCCTCTTTTCAGTTGCTCTAATTCTTCTGAAAGAATATCAACTCTTTCCTCAAGAGATTGAGAGAAACTGGCTAAAGGAACGGCAATCAGAATAAGAATTATAAAAAATAATTTATTCATTTAACCTACCTCCTATAAGTAGATATTATGGATATCCAATATCCATAATGTCTTTAAATATATATGAACTATTTATGAAATCAAGGATATTAGTCAAAAGTATTTGACTTGTAATTTTTCTAAGATAAATTTATGGATAGTGAAGGTCCATAATATGTTTAAATTAAAAAAATTATTAACTTTAACTGCACTTGTTCTATTGCTTTGCCCTTTAAAATCCAATGCTGATTTTGAACCTTTAAAAGTTCAAATTAAAAAATTTCAATCTATATTGTCCGAAAATGAAACCATTAGTAAAGATTATTTGAGAGAAAATTTAGAAATATTAATGGATAAAGCATCCTTTATTGAAAATGAAATCGCATCTTCTGATATTAATACAGATCTAGCTCTTTTGATGAAAAAATATGTTGATAAAAATTCAAATAATACAATAAAATCAAAGGAATTAAGCTATTGGATTAAACATTTATACGATGATTTAGATCTCTTTAAAAAAATGGGAATAACAGGTTAGCTATAAAACTTAGATATTTACTTTTTGCATTCTTTATATTTACATTTTCTTCATATTCTTCCGAATACAAAAGAAGTTTTATATTCTGGGGGACTAATTTTGACATATTGATTAAATCTGATTTAGAAACCAATAAATTAGATGAAATTACAAATAATGCAATCACTATTTTAAATCATTTAAATAATATATTTAATAATTACGATTCAAATTCTGAATTATCTAAATTTAATTTATCAAAAAAAAATATCAAAACTGAAATATCCCCCGAATTTAATGAACTTTTAAAAATCTCAAAAGAGTATAATTCATTTTCAAAAGGTTTTTTTGATGTGACTTTTGGCAAAATAACATCGCAATTAAATTACAATAATATGAATGTAGCCGAACAGGCACCAGTAGAAAATAATCATTGCGGGGGATGGAGCAATCTGACTTTTGATTATGATAATTTTTTTATTTCAAAAAAAATAGATTGTTTAGAAATTGATTTTGGTGGAATAGCTGAGGGATATGCACTCAAAAAAATTATAGACATGATGCAAAAAGAAGGTGTCGATGATGCTTTAATAAATTTTGGCGGAAATATTACCAGTATCTCCAAAAATCATAAATGGAAGACTTATATTAATGAGCCCTTGAAAGAAATTAAGCCATTTAGAGAAATCAATTTAAATAATCAATCTATTTCAACTTCATCTCTTTATGGAAAGTTTATTAATTATAAAAGTTTTAAACTATCTCATATTATCAATCCGAAAACAAAAAAGTTAAAGGAGTATCAAAATCTATCTGTTTCTATAATTTCTAACAACCCCGTATATTCCGATGCACTATCCACTGCCCTTATATCAATGAGTGTTGATGAAATGCTAGAATTTATTAGCAAAAATAAAATTAAAGCAGTCATTTTGAAAAAAATTGGTAACAAAAAAACAGAAATAATTTATAAAACCAAAGGTCTGTAAATCGGGGTGAGAGGGCTCGAACCTCCGACCCCCTGTTCCCAAAACAGGTGCGCTACCAGCTGCGCTACACCCCGATTAAAGAATCAATTATACATTTATAACAAAAAACGACAACATTTAAAGCTTAGATTGAAAAAACTCTTCATTAAATTTAAAAATTTTAGAATATTCCTTNTNTAAAGATATCAANTCTATGTGCTTACCTGTTTCAATNAACCTTCCATTATGTAGNATAAGTATTTTATCTTCATCTCTAATNAGGTTGAGTCTNTGTGCAATTAATATTGAGGTTTTNGANTTGATATTTTCTAAATAATCCTTNATATCCTTTTCTAAATCTAAATCAAGATTTGATGTTGCCTCATCAAGTATTATTACNTGAAANGGTTTTTCNAGTATTCTTTTGACATTNCTTACCTGTTTTTCACCNACTGATTTNACTGATGTNATACTATTAATATTCTCATCNTCTAAAACTATATTAAACAATGGTGTATCTTGCATTATCACAGAAAAATTTTTTCTAATTGAATGGAANTTATAATTTTTCAANGGTATNTCNTCAATTAGTATTTCGCCTTTTTGNGGTTGATAAAAACCCAAAAGTAAATTTATTATTGTTGTTTTTCCTGANCCTGTTGATCCAAGCAATAATANAGAATCCCCCTTTTTAATTTCCAGATTAAAATCTTTCAAAACCCAATTATCATCNTTATATGAAAACCAAACATTATTNAATTTTATGGATTTAAAATCANNNGGAAAAATTCTTTCGCCATATTCTTCTCGATTNACTTGAACTATTTCATATAAATTTTCACTAGCNGCTAAAGCAGATTGCAAAATATTNTATTTATCAGCCAAATCAAGAATNGGTCTAAAAATCATNCNTAAGAAGAATAAGATTGCAAGTAATTCTCCAACTGACAAATTACCNGATATTATCTCCCTNCCCCCAAACCAAATAATAGCAGCGGTAGAAAANACTGACATAAACTCTATAAATGGGCGAAAAATTGCAAATGTATACATCTGTTCCATATTTGCTTCAAAATTTTCATTACTTAATTTTTCNAATCTTGTGAAATTTTGATCAGATTTATTATAAATTTTGAGAAGGTTAATTCCTCTAATTGATTCATTTATAAAAGAATTTAATTTTGCTATTGTTAATCGTAATTTTGTATAAACCCGTCTTAATCTTTTNCTATATAGAAAAGCAAAGCATATAATACTAATAGTTATACAAATCATCAAAAAAGTAAGGCTGGAATTATAATTAAACATCACGTAAACAATCCCAAATATAACTAATATATCTTTAAGAAACTGAACCAGGACATTAGTATAAAATTCATTGAGCGCATTAACATCATTTGTTACACGTGTGGTTATTCTTCCAACACTTTGCTTATCAAAAAAATTTTGTGGAAGCAATAATACATGATCAAATACACTATCTCTTATATTGCGCATTATTTTTTGTCCAGTAATGTTTAATATATAGCTAAATACTGAACTAAAAATAAAGACACCGAATATTAACAAAAGAACATAATAAGAATGACTTTTAATACTATCTAAAGAAGATTTTGATTCAACGATACTATCAATGACTTGTTTTATATTTATTGGTATTAACAACTCGAAAGATGCAACTACCAACATAGCAAAAAAAGCTAAAATGATCCATAATCTAAATGGCTTAGCAAAGCTAATTAGCCAAAATAAAATATTTTTATCTTTTGNGCTTTTATACATTTGAACTACCTGGCAATATTTTTTGTATATTTAAGAGCTCCCTAAATAAACCTTTCTTCTCTTTTAATTCTCTAGAATTCCCAGATTCAACAATTTTTCCAGAATCTAGAACTAGGATATTATCCATGGAATAAATAGTGGAAATTCTTGAGGATATAATTATTAAAAATTTTTCTTTATATTCTTTTTTTAAATTTTTCAATATTTGTAATTCGGTATCTACATCCAATGAAGATAGTGTATCGTCAATAATCAAAACCTCAGGCTCTTGGTAAAGTGCCCTCGCTATTGAAAGTCTTTGTCTTTGACCACCTGATAAACTCACACCCCTTTCCCCCACTAACTCGTCCAATCCATTAGTTAAATTTTTTAAATCTTTAATAAAACCACTAATTTCAAGGCACTTCAAAACTCTCTTATCATCATCTTCATTTACAAAAAAAGTAACGTTATCTTTTATAGTTCCTGTAAAAATGACCGGGTTTTGTGGAACAAATAACACTTTTTCTCTTATAGAATTTTTATTAATATCATTAATTTCTAAGTCATTGAAATAGATATTTTTTGAATATATATTCTTTAAAATTAAATTTGCTATTGATGTCTTTCCAGAACCGGTCTTCCCAGTAATGCCTAGAGATGAACCACGAGCTATATTAAAATTTAAATTTTCTAGTATTTTTTTATTATTTTCCAGATAATCGACTTTATTAAATGAAATTTTTTGAATTAAATCAATTTCATTCAAATCTGATTCATCAATCTCAGAATTTTGTAAAATTATTGAATTAACTCTTGTTAAGCATGCATTTCCACGTTTTAACCAATCAACAGCTAAACCCATTGCAACAACTGGCCAGCCTAACATTGTTAGATATACCATTAGAGATGAAAATTCTCCTATTGATATTTCATTTTGAAATACCATCTTNCTGCCAATAAAAATAAAAATAAAAATTGATACACCTGTAAAGAAAGTTATTAGTGGTTGATAGCCAGCCCAAATCTTAACCAAACTTAAGTTAACTTTTTCATATTCCTTACTTTTTATTTTAAAATTATTTAATTGATCTTTTTGAACATTCAATGATTTAATTACACGAATAGAGTATATAATTTTTCTGGCTTCTTCTGTTAGTTTTGAAAAAGAAGCTTGAACATTTATAAATAAGGTTTCAATCAAATCGCCATATTTAAGTATTAAAACTCCCATAATAATGAATGGTATTGAGGCATATAATGTAAATATTGGAGAAATAAAAAACATCGAAATAAATATAAAAGTCAATAAAACAATCCCATCATATGCAACAACAATTCCAAAACCACAGGCCATTTTAATAGTTTCTATATCATTAACACCTCGTGCCATGAAATCACCAACAGTATTTTTTTCATATGATTCTTTTGGTAGTTTTTGAATCTTTCTGAAGTAGTTATCTCTAAGAGATTTTTCTATTCTTCTAGATGTTCCTAAAAGAAAAAACCTCCAAACAAACCTAAAAATTGCCATTATAATTCCACAGATAATCAGATAAAATGCGCTACTATTAATAATATCGATAATTTGAACCGAATCATCAGATGAATATATTGCATCAATAACATTACCAACCAAAATTGGTACAATCAGTTGCATCATGTCTACCATTGTCAATCCGATGATTCCGAAAAATATATTTTTTTTATGATTTTTTAATAAAGAATATAAATTTTGCTTTTTCATTTTTACCTAATTAAAATATAAGTCTATTTTTCATTATAAATGAAATAATTGACAAAAAAGAAAATAAGGGTTTAACTAGGAAAAGACAAAATGAGAATAAGGGTTTAACTAGAAAAATGGATTTAGGTATTGCTTTACCAATTATTGCCAATATTGATATAGACAATCAACTCAAAATTGCAATAAAGGCTGAACAACTTGGCTTTAAGTCAGTTTGGGCAAGTGACCATATCATAATTCCACAAGAGTGGAAAGGTAGATTTTCTGATATNTTTCCTGATCCATTTATAATGCTTACTGCTATATCCCAAAACACATCAAAAATCACTTTGGGNACTAGTGCAATCATACTACCNTACAGGAATCCAATTATNGTAGCNAAAATGCTTTCNACTTTAGATAATTTATGNAATGGTAGGTTAATATGNACCGTTGCTCCTGGGTGGATGAANGAAGAATTTGATATATTAGGCGTACCTTATGAAGGGAGNATACCCAAAACTGAAGAATTTATTAAAATTCTNAAAAATTTATGGAGTGAGAANCCAGATCCTTTTGANGGAGAATTTTACACATTCAAAAATGTTTCATTTCAACCTAAACCTTTACAAGATAAATTGCAAATTTGGATGGGTGGAAATGCTGATGGTGCTATACAAAGAGCAGTTGAATACGCTGATGGCTGGCAGCCAATTTGGTTTAGCCCCGAAGAATTACAAAATAAAATTCTTTTTTTAGAAAAATACGCCGATGAAAAGAAAGTAAATATTAACAGAGAAATTTATAATATATCTTTGAGAAATAGAATTTTAATTACAGCTGATAAAGATAATGGTAATAATCCTAATACTGCATTAATAGGACAAAAAAATGAGGTATTTGATAAAATACTTGCTTATAGAGATTTGAGAATAAAAGAAGTAGTTCTGGATTTTATATCACCTAATATTGATGAAATTTTAGAAACAATGGAAATTGTAGGAAAAGAACTCATTCCAGAGCTTTAGCTTTCTAATCTTTTTATTAAACCGCTCCAATACTTGTGCCAATATGAGTCTTCTACTTGTGTTTTTAGCTCTTTTTTTGCGTAGGTAATTGCATCCTCTTTACTTTCTGTATAAAGTTCCAACTGTTTAGCAGCTGAATCAAGTTCATCTTCAGAAATTTCAATGGAATCTAAAACATCACTAACAAATTTACCCATTTGAATTAATGAATCATTCAACTGAGTTTTATTTTTATCTATCTCGTCTGATAAAGGTCCAACATCTTTTCCCAATAAAGTTTTAGCTTGTGATACTCTCGTTAAATAATCCTCCACAGACTTAACATTTCGGATAGCATTTTGTAATTCTTTTACTAAACTTGTTAATTGTCTGGAATCGGACATATTATTTTGTATATCTTTGCTTTTTGTTAAATCTCCCATTTTACACCTCTAATAACTAATTAATTATTTAGTTTCAAAAATAATTATACCTGGCTTATTTTTTATATATTCTAAAAAATCTTCTTCAACAACTTTCATATAATTACTTTTACTTGACGCATGTCTAAATATAGCTTTTCCTTCTTTATTCCATAAAAGAAATCCCACATGTGATACATCTAGCCCTATCCTATCTGAAACAATACCAACTATGTAATGATTTTTAGAGTTTCTTAAATTTAAAATAATTTTTTTGGCTTTATTTACTGAAAAATAATTAATATATTTCTCTTTTAAGGGAATTCCTTCTAAATATTTTTCTGTTTCATTCTTTTTATTTAAAATTTTTCTCTCTTTTAAATCTGCACCCTCAACTTGACTGAGTCCAAGAAAATTAATCCAATCAATAAAAAAATGATTTCTGTTATAAAAGTTAACTTCACCTTTATAATACCTATACTCTCTAACTTTATTTTTAAACTCAATATAATTATTTGAATTTGCTAATGCATGAACATATTCAACATAAGTAAAACAATCAAGTCGATTCAAATCTATTATAAAAACTTCATCTATTTTTTTTGAACCAATTAATACATTATTGACATACGGAGTTCCAACTAATGTTTGAGAATAATTATTATATTTCTCGTGATACGGTGCAAAATTATATAATTTAATCAAACTTTCAATTTCATTAATATTAAAAGATCTTGAATTTAATTTCTCGTTAGAATTTACTTCTTTAGGCAGGGGCGCACAAAAAATAATAAAAGTTAAAAAAATAATATTAAATAATAAATGATTTTCTTTTATAAATTTCATCAATAGCTTTGTTGACCCCATCATTTGAAAGTTTTTTGCTATCAGAAAATTGTACAGCAAGATTTAGCATCGTGTCTATATCAGCACCATTAAAATCTTTTAATTTATTTAAGCAACTCTTGTCACACTTATAGATAATTTCTTTGTCTTTCATCTTTATTTGGAGAATCTCGCTCACTTCATTTTTATTAGGCAAAGGGGTCTCTAACAATAAATCAAATCTTCCAGATCTTAATAATGATTTATCAATTTTTTCTATCTTATTTGTCGCTGCAAGAATTACTACATTATTTAACTCAGAAAAACCGTCCAACTCTAATAAAATCTGACTTAAAATTCTACTCGTTACTGAATCAGAGGACTTTTCCATGCTTGAGGAGCAAATTGAATCTATCTCATCGAAAAAAAGAATTGAAGGCGAGACCTGTCTTGCTTTGTTAAAAAAATTTTTAATCAATTGCTCTGATTCCCCTAAATATTTTGATAAAAGCTCTGGGCCTTTTATCGATATAAAGTTCATCCCACTGTTATTTGCCAATGCTTTTGCAATCATAGTCTTGCCTGAACCAGGAGGTCCGTAAAGCATAATGCCTTTAGGTAAAGTGGAATCTGATGAAACTTTTAAAGGATCAATTATAACTTTTTCAAGAATTTCTTTAGTTTCTTTTAGACCACCAATCTCTTCCCATTTCACTTTAGGTGTTTCAACAAATATCTCTCTTATTGCAGAGGGTTGAATAGTTGATAATGCAGATAAAAAATTATCTTGATTTATTTTAATTTGATCAACCTCATCATAGCTAATATCAGTAGCGCCTAGTAATTTTTGGACTGAATTCAGTGCGGCATCTTTACATACCATTTCAATATCAGCTCCAACGAAACCTGAAGACAAAGATGATAATAAATCAAAATCAATATCATCCTCCAAGGGCATTCCTCTAGTATGAATGCTAAGAATTTCTTTTCTNCCTTCAAAATTCGGTGGATCTAAGAAGATTTCTTTATCAAATCTNCCGGGACGCCTCAGAGCAGAGTCAATAGAATTTGGTAGGTTCGTAGCCGCCAAAACTATAATTTTACCTCTATCTTTTAATCCATCCATCAAGGCAAGTAATTGTCCAACAATTCTTTTTTCNACTTCGCCATGNACTCTATCCCTTTTGGGTGCAATTGCATCTATTTCATCAATAAATAAAATTGAAGGTTGATTATCAGCAGCAGACTGAAAAATTTCTCTCAAAAGCGCTTCNCTTTCGCCATAAAATTTTCTAACAATTTCTGGGCCATTNACCAATTTAAAATTTACACCNCACTCGTTAGCAATTGCNCTAGCAAGCAATGTCTTGCCTGTCCCGGGAGGNCCAACCAATAAAATTCCTCTAGGAGCATCAATTCCAAGTCTATAAAATATTTCAGGATGTTTNAGAGGNAATTCAACTAAATCTTTNATTTTTTTTAATTGCTCNCCAAGACCGCCGATATCATCATATGAAGTTATATTTTCNTTNTTTTGTGAATCTACTCTTTTGATTTCAACTTTTGTTTTTGAGTTTATAATTGAAGAACCAGAGGGGGCAAGAGCCATTACTTTNAAGGATTCAANTTTACCNCCAGGCATAGTTGCAGCAATAGAGTCTCCNGAAGTTACAACTTGTCCATCAATTTTATTTAATAAAATTTTAGAATCATCATTGAATAACAGAGATTGTGAATTTGTAGGAGATAATACGATTTTTTTTGTTTTTTCTGCATTAATTTTTTTAATAGTAACAAAATCATTTAAGCTCATATTTATATTTTGACGAGTAATTCCATCGACTTTTATATAGTTATTTTTTGTATCAGGAGAAGGCATTAAACGAATNGCAGATTTTCTCTTTCCAAAAATCTCTACAACATCGAGNGCCTCTAATCCAAGTTCTTGCATTAATGCNGTAGGAATTCTGGCAAAGCCTTTACCCGAATCCTTNACGCCCAAATCTTCTAGTTTTAATTTAATTGACATATTTCTTAATAGATTACCGATGGGTTATAATAGTTCAAGCNATACTAGATTTATAAAAATAAATTTTGGATGGAATTTAACTTATTATGATCAATATAATTAAAGAAGATTTAAAGACTGCAATGAGAAATAAAGATAAAGTAAAAATCAATACCTTAAGGGGCCTTATCTCTATTTTTAACAATTCTGATTCTAAAAATGATGAATCTTTGATTTCAAAAATTATTAAAAAAGAGGCTAAAAAAAGGAAAGAGGCTATAAACCTGTACAAAGAAAGTNATAGAAAAGATTTGATGGAAAATGAATTAAAAGAATTAAAGATTTTAGAATCATATATGCCAGAGCAAATTCCAGAAGAAGAATTAGAAAATAAAATAAATGAATTGTGTAANGAATTATTTAGTGATTCCAAACCAGAACTTGGTATATTAATAAAAAATTGTATTGAAAANTTCAGTGAGTCCTCCGATAATGGGACAATAAGTAGAATATGTAAAAAAGTAATAGGCGGTTAAGTAAATAATGGATTGGAATTTAAATGACTTATATCCAAATATAAATTCAAAGAAAATTTCTGAAGATTTTTTAAAACTTGAAAAACGTTCAATTAAATTTAATAAATCTTTTAAAAATAAAATAAAAAATAAATCAAACCCTAAGGTAGTACATAAAGCCATAGTTGAACTAGAGAAAATATATGAGGGTCTCGGTAAATTATCATCTTATGCCTCATTAAACTTNGCAGCNAATACAAATAATGAAAAGATATCTCAGTTTTACCAATCAACAAGTGAAAAAGTNTCTCAGATTAGAAAGAATCTGATTTTTTTCTTTATTGATTGGAATAATATAGATTCAAAAAATGCCAAAAGAATTTCTGATACAAAAATTTTAGTGAAATATAAAAATCTTCTAGAATCAGAGAGAAAATATAAGCCATATATCTTGTCNGAATCTGAAGAAAAAATTTTAGATCAAAAAGCTCTAACTTCATCTCGAGCTTTTAATAGACTATTTGATGAAACTTTGAATAATATAATTTTCGATGTGAAAATAAAAGGAAAAAGTAAGAAGCTATCCGAAACACAAACATTATCATTGCTTTATGATAAAGATCGAAAAGTAAGAGTTGAAGCAGCTAAAGGATTAACAAATGGCCTTAATTCTGAGAAAAAATTAATAACATTCATTTTTAATCAAATCTTAAGTGATTGCAAAATCATTAATGATCTCAGAGGCTATAAAAATCCAATAGATTCAAGAAATTTATCAAATGAGATAAATTTAAAAACTGTGAATGCTCTTATTACTGCATGTAATAAAAATAATTCTCTAGTTCATAGATATTATAAATTAAAGTCAAAAATCCTAAAAATTAATAATTTTATGGATTATGATCGATATGCACCTCTTGGGGAATCACAAAAAAAATATTCTTTCAAAAATGCTAAGAAAATTGTATTAGATTCTTTTAGTTCTTTTTCACCAGAGATGTCAAAAGTTGCATCTTTATTTTTTGATAAAAAATGGATTGATTATAATGTTAGAGATGGTAAACGTGCGGGTGCATTTAGCCATTCATGTGTGCCCTCGGTTCATCCATATATTTTGATGAATTTTACAGGCAAAATAAGAGACGTGACGACCTTAGCTCATGAGCTAGGTCACGGAATTCATCAATATCTATCTAGAAAAAANGGATATTTTCAACAAAATACNCCTCTTACAACTGCAGAAACCGCAAGTGTATTTGCAGAAATGTTNGTTTTTAATAAACTATTATCNGAATTAAATTCTCCTAAACAAAAATTATACTTAATTTGTTCTAAACTNGAGGATATCTTTGCAACTGTTTTCAGGCAGATAGTAATGACAAACTTTGANTTGTCTATTCATAACAGAAGAAAACTTGGTGGTGAGCTTTCATCAGGAGAATTTGATAAATTTTGGGTTAATGCAAATAAAAAAATGTTTGGAAAATCAATTAAAATATCAGATTATTATAAAAATTGGTGGATGTATATTCCACATTTTATTCACTCTCCTTTTTATTGTTATTCTTACTCTTTTGGTGANTTATTAGTTCATGGTCTNTTTGCAAAATATAATGAAGAGGGTAAAAGTTTTGTTAATAAATATATGAATTTACTTTCCTCAGGTTCAACAGAAATACCAGAAAAATTAGTTAGAAAAGTNGGAATAAATTTAAATGATAGCAAGTTTTGGGAAAGTAGCATGTATTTGATGAAAGAACTTGTCCTTAAAGCAGAAAAACTATACAAACAAATTAACTGATGATTAAAATTTCTAANGGCACAAAGAAGGGATTTAAGCTTAAGGTTCCATCAACTGGTCATGTTCGTCCTAAAACATCAAAAGTAAGAAAAATGATTTTTGATATAATTCAAGACGTTAATAATTATCANATTTTAGATTTATTTGCTGGATGTGGTTCTTTAGGTATAGAGAGTTTGAGTATGGGAGCTAAGTTTGTTACTTTTGTCGATAAAAGTAATATATCTACTAAATGCATCAAAGATAATCTTGCCAAATGCTCTTTTGAAAATAAGTCTGAAGTTATTAATAAAAGTTTTTCAGAGATAACTCGTCAACTAATTAAAAGAAATAATAAATATAATTTAATTTTTATTGATCCTCCATATGATTATTTTGATGAAAAAAGCTTAAATGGTATTATTAGAACTGCCTTAAAGCTTTTAGAAAATCAGGGTATTATAGTATGTGAGCATCCAATGAAAGAAGAAATTAAATTAGATGTTGNAAATTATAGAGTAAAAAAATATAAAGATAAATATATAACATTTTGTGAAAAGTTATGAATAGATCTGTAATATATCCTGGCAGTTTTGATCCATTAACTAATGGCCATATAAATATTATAAAGCGGGCATCAAAATCATTTGATAAAGTTGTTGTAGCGGTTGCTGTCAATTCAAGTAAATCATCCATTATGAATATTGATCAAAGAGTAAAAGTGATAAAAAAAATTTTCAAAAATAATAATAAAATTGTAGTTGATAAATTTGAGGGATTGTTAGTTAAGTATGCCAATCAAAAAAAAATTAAAACTATTTTAAGAGGAATGAGAACAGTTCAAGATTTTGAATATGAATTACAAATGGCAACTTCAAATAATAAACTAGATTCGAGCATAGAAACAATTTTTATGGTGGCAGATGCTAATTTTGCTCATATTAGTTCTTCATTGATAAAAGATATAATAAAGCTTGGTGGAAGTGCAAAAGAATTCATCCCAGGAGCTGTGGAATCAGAACTTAAAAAAATTTTGGGTAAGAGGAAATAAAAATGGAACTTTCAAAATTAGCCAAAGAATTAAAGCCGTCAGCAACTTTAGCAATAACTGCTAAGGCAAAAGAAATGAAAGCTGAAGGAATAGATGTTATAGGTTTTGGTGCAGGTGAGCCTGATTTCGATACACCCGAGAACATTAAAAATTATGCAAAAAGATTCATAGACAATGGATTTACTAAATATACTGCTGCTGGGGGAATTTTAGAGTTAAAAGAATCTATTATTAAAAGAATTTCAGAAGACTATGGAGTAATTTATAATTCTAAAGAAATATTTGTTGGGTCGGGAGCTAAGCANGTTCTATACAACTTGTTTCAAGTTTTAATTGATGAAGGAGATGAAGTAATAATTCCTTCGCCTTATTGGGTCTCATATCCTGAGCAGGTGAGAATAGCTGGGGGTTCACCTATAATNCTTAATACTTCACAAGATAATAACTTTAAGTTTTCTCCAGAGCAATTGGAAGATATCATAACTCCTAAAACCAAAATATTAGTCCTTAACTATCCTTCAAATCCTACTGGATCAACTTTTACAGAAGCAGAATTAATCAAAATTTCCAAAATTGTTAGTAGAAATAATTTAATTGTAGTATCAGATGAAATCTATGACAAAATCTTATATGATGGAATCAAACATACGTCATTTGTTCAAATTAGCGATGAAATTAAGCAGCAAACAATTTTAGTTAATGGTGTTTCAAAAACTTATTCAATGACTGGCTGGAGAATTGGTTATGCTGCTGGTAATCCAAGTGTAATTTCTGCCATGAGCAATCTTTCAGGACAATCAACATCAAATCCAACCTCAATTTCACAAAAAGCTGCTCAAGAAGCATTTTNTGGAGATCAAGCAGAAGTATCAAANATGGTTAATGAGTTTGAATCGAGAAGAAATTATATATGTAATGAACTAAATAAAATTTATGGAATTAAGTGCTCAATACCCGATGGTGCTTTCTATGTTTTTCCAGATATATCAAGTTTTTTCGGTAAGAAATATAATAATATTGAAATAAATAATTCAGTAGATTTCACCAATTTCCTTTTGAACGAAGCNAGAGTTGCAGTTGTACCNGGNATTGAATTTGGATTAGATAAAAATATTAGAATATCATANGCAACATCAATTGTAGATATCCGAGAAGGAGTAAAAAGGATTAGTGATGTTATTAGCAAATACTGGTAAAACTCAATATTAGTTTTGGAGCCGAAGGGGATCGAACCCTCGACCTCTTGAATGCCATCCAAGCGCTCTCCCAGCTGAGCTACGGCCCCAGATTTTTAAACACTAGTATAATTTGTTAGAATATAAGAATCTATTTAAAATTCAATTATGAGAAAGATTAATTTAGGACTTATTGGTTTAGGCACTATCGGAGAAGGTGTTTATAAACTATTAAAATCNCAAAAAAATAGAATAAAAAAAATATATGATATTGATATCGATTTAGTAAAATCATGTGATATATCTCAAAGTCTGAGAAAAAAACTTAAAATANAAAAAAAATTTTTTACTAATAATTACTCTGATTTAATAAATGATTCAAATATTCATACTATTATTGAATTGATAGGCGGTACTACTATTGCAAATAAAATTGCTATTGATTGTCTTAATTCTGGAAAAAATCTTATAACTGCTAATAAAGCTTTAATTGCAAAAAATGGTGCTTCTCTTCACAAATTAGCAGAGAAGAAAAATGTTCACNTNCTTTATGANGCTAGTGTTGGGGGAGGAATTCCAATTATAAATTCAATTGAAAGCTCNATAAATATTAATAACATTAAATCTTTTTATGGGATTATGAATGGAACTTGTAATTATATTTTATCATTGATGTCANATGGAATTGATTTTAACGAAGCATTAAAAAATGCNCAAAATCTAGGNTTTGCAGAATCNGATCCAACATTGGATATTAATGGTACTGATACTGCACATAAAGTCGCAATACTTTCCAGAAATTGCTTTGGATTNGATACAAAAATAGATAAGTTTCATATTTCAGGAATTGAAGATATATCAAAAATCGATATTGAAACTGCNAATCAACTAGGATATAAAATTAAATTAATTGGTGTAGGAAAAATTAAAGGAGATAAAGTTGATCTTAGAGTTCATTTAGCTTTATTAAAAAATAGTAATCCACTTGCAAATGTTAATGAAGAATTCAATGCAATATTAATTGATTCTACAAATCTCGGTCCTATCATGAAATATGGCTATGGTGCAGGAATGATGCCTACAGCGAGTGCGATAATTAGTGACATTATAAAAACCTCCTCGTATTATAAATCCTCAAGGCAATCGTTAAAAAAATATAGCTCTTTTAATATTGACAATTTAAAAAGTAAATTTTATTTAAGATTAAATGTTAAAAATAAACCCGGTAACCTTGCAAAAATAACCACTCTATTTGCAAAATATTCAATAAACATAGAGAAAATTCTTCAAGATACTCAAAATCAAAAAATAAAAAATGTTCCTGTAATAATAACTACAAAAAACACAAGNTATAAAGTAATAAATAAAGTAATAAATCAATTAGATAAATTATCCATAATTTCTAAGAATCCATTGCTCATACCATTTGAGGATTAAAATTGAAAAATAACAATCAATTTGAGAATTTGGCGTTAGAAAATATTCTTGAGGGATTATTATTATGTGATAAGGATCTGAATTTAAAATATATTAACCAAGAAGCACAAAGTCTAATTGGGTATTCCGAAAAACAAATAAAAAAAATGGATTTTAAAAATGTTTTTGGTGAGAAAATTTTTGATGAAATAATACTATGTATAAAAAACCAGTCACCAAAAATATTGAGAGATATTTTTCTCTTAGACAAATTTTCAAATGAAATTAATGTTCATATATTTATTAATCCTAATATATTAACAAATGACAAAAAAATAGAATTTGAATATGTTTTAATTCAATTATTCAATTTAGAAGGTAGAAACGTTCTTTATAAACAGAATAAATTTGATGATGAGGAAAAAATTATGAGTCAACTTTTTCATGGATTAGCTCATGAGATAAAGAATCCTTTAGCTGGTATAAAAGGCGCAGCACAAATAATTAATAGTGATAATGTCGAAAAGAATGAAATTATTGAATGTTCTAAAATTATTGAAAGTGAATCAGAAAGACTATCTAAGCTTGTAAATACATTCAAATATTTACAGCCAAGTAATAAAGAAAGTTTTGAGATTATCGATATTAGCGAAGTTATAAAAGATTCAATTAAAGTTTGTGAACTAAATAAAAAAGATAAAGATATATCGTTAACTTATGAAACCTTTACTGAATCATTGAACATTAAAGCCAACAAAGAATTATTAAAAATTGTTTTCATAAATTTAATAAAAAATGCTTATGATTCAATTCACATAAAAGGTGATATTATAGTAAGAACAAAGTTAAATAAAAAATATAAGTTGAACAAGAAAAATTTTATAATAATTGAAATTATAGATAATGGTAAAGGTATTAGCGAATCAGATATCAAGAAACTATTTAAACCCTTTTTTACTACCAAAAAGAGTGGTCAAGGAATAGGATTATTTATTAGTCAAAAAATAATAAATAAATTTGACGGATACATAGAAGCTGCATGCATAAATAAAGAAACAATTTTTACAGTATATTTACCAGAAAATTAATTTTTGAGTATAATTTTAATCAATGGAAAAAAATATTTTAATAGTTGATGATGAACCAAGCATTATTAAAGTTTTAGATTTGTTTTTAAAAAAAGAAGGATTTAACATCGATAGTGCATCATCAATTTCTGAGACATATAAAAAACTTAAAAAAAAAGAATATTCTATGATTTTTTTGGATATCAATCTGCCTGATGGAAAATCTTTAGATTATTTTGATAAAATAAAATCAATCTCTAATAACTCTTCAATAGTTGTTATGACTGCACAAGATAATATGGATAATGCAATTAATTCGATGAAACTGGGCGCATATGATTATTTAGATAAGCCAATAAACTTAGATAGCGATTTACTACTCTTAGTNGAAAGAGCAATGAATAATTATTTAAAAAACTTGCAAATTCGAAATTTAGAAAATGATCTTNATAACATNAAANAAGATAATTTTGANGTTATAGGCAAATCGTCATCTATTCAAAAAATCTTTAANGATATAGGAAAAATTTCTAATAGTGATCATACTGTATTAATCAGAGGAGAGTCTGGAACAGGAAAGGAAATGATAGGCAGGGCAATTCATACAAACAGTCTTAACAATAAAGGCCCTTATATCCAGGTTAATGTTACTGCTATACCAGCAGATTTATTAGAAAGTGAATTATTTGGATATGAAAAAGGTGCATTTACAGGTGCAGAAAAAAAGAAGTCTGGAAGATTCGAAGAAGCTGACAACGGTACAATATTGCTTGACGAGATTGGTGATATGTCAATTGATTTGCAAAGTAAACTTCTGAGGGTATTAGAAGAGAAGAAATTTTATAAACTTGGATCACAAAAACCTACTAGTTTTAACTGTAGAATCATCGCCTCCACAAATAAAAATCTCGAAGAATTAATAAATGAAAAAAAGTTTAGAGATGACTTATTTTATAGGCTTAATACAATATCAATTGATATTCCACCCCTTAGGGATAGGAAAGAAGATGTTCCATATTTGATTTCATATTTTCTTGAAAAATACCCTGATCATAATAATGGCGTTAAAACTGTTGATAATGAGATAATTGAAATTTTCATGAAATATGACTGGCCTGGGAATGTAAGAGAATTAGAAAATACAATTAAAAAATTAACAATTATGTCTAATAATTCTCATTTAACTTCTGATGATATTGAAGAACATTTTCCAAAAATATTCAGATCATCATCTGATAATTTTGCAAATTTAAATTACAACCTATTAATTGATACTATTTTAAGTAAAGATGAATCTGATGAAAATAAGTATCAAAATATACTAAAAAAAGTAAAGACTACGATAATAGAAAGCACACTAATAAAATATAAAGGGAACAAGAAAAAAACAACCGAAGAATTAGGAATTAATAATAAAGATTTTGACAAATTATTAAAGGATTTAAAAATTTCGAAAAATTTATTTAAATCTGACTAAATTTTATTAAAACTTTTTTAGCTGCATTATTTTGTGCTTCTTTTTTGGTTTTTCCTTCTGCAAACGATAACTTTATTTTTTTATCGTGAAGGGATACTTTATATTTTCTATTATGAGCGGGACCAATTATAGAATTTATTTTATAAATTGGCACATAACCATATTTCTTTTGAAAAAATACTTGTATTTGAGATTTATAATCAAAGTATTTAAATTTATTAAAATCAATATTTAGTAAAGTTTTTTTAATAAACTTTTCAGATTGCATTATTCCGGAGTCTATAAAAATACCCCCAATTATGGCTTCATACATGCATGATAAAGTTGAATCTTTACTTTTACCATTAGTTTTAATTTCACCTTTACCTAATAATAAATGGTCATGAAATTTATATTTTCTTGCACACTCGGCTAGAGATTTTTTGCTTACCAACTGGTTCTTCATTATGGATAATTTACCTTCAGAATAATTCTTAAACTTTAAAAATAAATATTTAGATACGGTGACACTTAATACTGAATCCCCCAAAAACTCTAAACGCTCGTTATTAGGAACCTTGAATTCATTTGAAAAGGATTTATGCGTTAAACATTGTCTTAAAAGCGCTTTATCCTTAAACTTATACCCAATAATNTCCTCAAATTTCATATAAAAAACTTATCATAAATTATATTTTTATTAAATTAAAAAAAGTTGTAAATAAACCTTATTGATGTAAATTTAATAANGGGCTTTTTCCCGTAGGTNAATAGCATGTCGAATCCATTTGAAACTTTAAAGTCCGAACTTGATGAGTTAGTAGTTGGTCATAATGANGTAAAAACTGCATTGCTTCTTGGTGTAGTTTCCAGAGAGCACATATATATTCAAGGTCCTCCTGGAACCGCTAAAACTATGCTTTCAGAAATTGTTTCAAAATCTGCTGAATTAAACTTTTTCTTTTATCAAATGCACAGAGATACAAGGCTATCTGAACTGGTTGGAGATTTGGTGATTTCTAGAGAGGATACCAATGACGGAGAAATTATTAAACAAAATATTATCAAAGGTGGAATTCTTACTTCGGACATTTGTTTGCTTGATGATATTTCAAGAGCTCCAGGCGAATCTTTAAATGTTCTTTTGAGAATTTTAAATGAAAGGAAATATGGTGATGAAGATATTCCATTATTAACTGCTATTGCAACTAGTAATCCTACGGCTGATGAGTATTATAATGAACCTCTGGATCCTGCCAACTTAGACAGATTTGTTATCCAAGTCAATTCAAAAGGTATTTCATATTCGAAACAATGGGATGATGTAAAAAGAATTATCAGTCTATATTCAACAAAATCTGGGTCTAATGATTTTGTGGCTAAAGTTGGAAAGAAGGCATTGGATGATAGTTTTAAAAAATTAGAAAAGGTTATAATCCCAGTTGAAGTTCAAGAGGGTTTAGCTTCTTTTATTAACTGGCTTGTGGAAGATCAAAGATTAAACGAAACTAATTCTGTTATTTCCGACAGAACATTTTTAGTAAAATCATTAAAGCTGATTAAAGCAAATGCAGTTATTAACAATAGGAATGAATCAGACTTATCTGATTTAAAAGTGCTTAGATTTCTNTTNCCTTTCAGAGTCCCTGAGGACATANTAGAAGCAGCTGAACAAAAACTTGAGTCTTTTGAGAACCAAAAAAAAAAGACCAAGAAATAGAGAATAAACAAAAAAAAGAAGGTGAATACGAGAAAGACTCTCCCAATAAACAAGCTGGCGATAATCAAGATAAAGATTCTGATTTAACCGAAGAGCAAATGAGTGATGCCGAAAACTCTTTTATGCAAGCTCTTGATGAACTTCAAGATAATTTAACAAGTGAAGATAATTCTAGGCCATTAGACTCAGACGAGAAAATTCCGACTAATCCATCAAATAAAAGTGAAGATGACGGAGAAGGAGACATGAATAACACTCCATTGTCTGAGAAAGTGTTTGCTACTAAATCGAAACGATCTGGAGACACAGATGCAAATAAAGTAGGAACTGAGGAAAATCAAGAAATTGCGCAAAATGTTCAAATTGTCATGAAAGTCTTAGAGGGTAATATTCAAAGAAGTATAGCAAAAAGAGGAAATTATCCTGGGGGTCTTCCAAGAAGATATAAAAGAATGAATTCATTTTATGAAATCGATGATGTTGATCCTATCGATGCAGCAATATGGTCTAAAAATTTATCACCTCAATTACCAAGAGTNCATCAGCGNGAGAAAGAAATGATGGGAGGAGAGATTGCGATACTTCGTGATATTAGTACGTCAATGATGGGAGTATATAGTGAATGGTCGTCATCTGTCGTTAAAGCAGTTGTTGAATTAGCCAGAACGAAAAGAATGAGAGTTGGATATATAGAGTTTAACCATAAATCTTATAAAACAATTATTGAAGAAAAATTTTTTACTAAAGAGTATGAAACAATCCTCGAACAAGCATCAAAAACTGAGTGTTCTGGCAATACAAATTATGAGGAATCTTTAAAGGATGCAATATCAGATTTCAAAGGTAGAGGGTTAAGAAATAAACATATACTATTTATCACTGATGGTATACCAACATCTGGTGACACAGAGGTTAAACGCGAAAGAGAAAGAGCAAAAAAATTAGGAATATGCATTCATTCAATATTTATAGGATCCAAGAATTTTCCATTTATATTAAATACTATATCCAAAGAAACTTATGGATCTCAATTTGTAGCTTATAGAGCAAAAACTGGAAGCATAAAAATTGAGAGAAAAGAAAGTAGCTTACAATTTAAAAAACAAGTTCCTACTGAAGAAGCAGATAGTGAAAATCTTTTAGATTTTATATAGTCTTTTCAATAATTAAATTATCTCTATGAATAATTTCATCTGCATATTTATATCCTAGAATACTTTGAATTTGTGAAGATTTTTTTCCNATTATTTTANTTAACTCATCAGANCTATATGAAATCAATCCNTTAGCAATATTTTCAAGATTTGTCTCATTTATTATTNCAACCTGCTGNCCTTTTTCAAATGAACCNTGGACNCTTTTAATACCCGAAGGAAGCAAGCTCTTTCCTTTATGAATGATTGCACTAGCAGCACCATTATCAATAAAAATCTTTCCTGATGTTTTTAGACCAATGCCAATCCATTTTTTTCTATTCTTCACAAATTTGCTTGAAGGAACAATCATTGTTCCAATATCTTTATAAGAAAAAATATTAGATATTATATTTTTTTTCATACCATTTGCAATAATTGTAGGCATTCCAAATTTTGATACATTTAATGCAGCATAGATCTTTGAGGTCATTCCACCTGCAGAAATATTATCATCAGTATCAGATAAAATATTACTATCAAAATCTTTCTCAGAAATCATGCTGATCAGCTTAGCATTTTTATTTTTCTTCGGATTGCCATTATAAAGTCCATTTATATCAGTCAACAAAATAAGAAATTCGGCATCAACCATTGAAGCAACTTTTGAAGCTAGAATATCGTTATCACCAAACATTATTTCATCAATGGAGACAGTATCATTTTCATTAACTATGGGGATAATGTCCATTTTTAATAATTCTAGAATAGTTGCTCTTGCATTCAAGAATCTCTTTCTATCTTGAAAAATATCATTTGTAAGTAATAACTGTGAAACGAGAATATTTTTTTCTTTAAAATACTCTGAATAAATCGTCATAAGTTTTATTTGGCCGAGTGAAGATAAAACCTGTTTTTTAATTATATTGGTATTTTTAACATTAATATTTAAATATTCATTGCCGGCTAAGATTGCTCCAGAAGTAATCAATACTACCTCTATTTTTCTTTTTCTTAATTCTTGTATGGATGTTACTAGATTTTGGATAACTCTTCTACTTATTTTAGTTTTACCATTAGATAATGCTTTAGACCCTATTTTTATGATAACTCTCTTTACTTTACTTAAATAATTCTCTCTAATTTGATTCATTGTAAATCCTATTGACATAAAAAATATAGAAGTATAATTAATGAATGTCTAGTCTGCGGGAATAGCTCAGTTGGCTAGAGCGTCTGCTTGCCAAGCAGAAGGTCGCGGGTTCGAGCCCCGTTTCCCGCTTTTTTTTAATATATTGGAATAAATTTAGCAGTATTCTCTACCCTATCTATCCAATTTAAAATATTCTTATATTCCTCTAGTAAAATTTCTCCCTCATATGATAATTTTATATATGGATACATTGCAATATCAGCAATTGAATATCCGCTACAAAAAAAATTAGAAGTACTTAGATAATCATTTATTACTCTTAAAGACTTATTCCCTTCAATTTTTAAAGATTTTAACTCATCCAGATCTTGCTTATCATCTGGATAAAATTTTTTTATAGCTCTTGCCTTAGCTAAAAAAGGATCGACAGACGTCTTATTATACATCAGCCATGAGTAAATCTTAGCCCTATCCTCCAAAGAGTTCGAAAGTAATTCGGATTTATACTTATCGGATAAATATAAGAGGATTGCATTAGATTCATTTAAAATTATCCCGCTGTCATTAATCACTGGAATTTTCATAGCAGGATTGATTTTTTTAAAAAAATCTTTTTTATTCTCACCTGTAAAGACATCTATTTTAATACTTTCAAAATCTAAAGATAGTTGGTTTAATAATAATCTGACTTTAAAGCAATTCCCTGATAATTCATGATCATATAGTTTAATTATATTCATTTTTAATTCTTATAAACTCCGTATAAAATTTTTCTCCAAAATATCTTTTAAGTAAAATATCACTAATGAGCTTATAGGTTAGAGATCCTACTACTAAAGTTAAATTATTAGTTTTAATATGAACTTCAACATTGACATCCAGATCTGACTTAATAATTTTTGTAACTAATGCTTTTAAATTTATTTCGGGCTCAACTTTATTTAAATACTCAATTGATAATTTAGTTGTTAATCCTACAGTTTTATATTTATTAAACATTGCCCAGAATCCTATTTCATCAATAATAGTTGCTTGAATACCTCCATGGATAATATTAGGAAATCCTGTATACATTCTGTCTAGTTTAAAATCTGAATAACAGCTGTCTCCATCCTGGATAATATTTAATTTTAAACCATATTGATTTTGAGCAGAACATGCAAAGGAATTATAGTTTGTATGCTTTTCAAATAAATTTTTTAATTTTTCGCAGATATTAGTCGTCATTTACTTTCTCATCAACTTTAGCGGCAGCTACAACTTTTATGTCCTCTTCTAATTTCATTAATCTTACACCTTGAGTTGCCCTACCAATGATTGATATATCAGAGGATTTAAGCCTATTCGCCTTGCCTACAGATGATAACAGTATAATATCATCACCATTTTTTACTTGAAAAGCATTAATTATACTTCCAGTTTTTTCGGTAATTTTTAGAGTAGTAACTCCCTTCCCACCTCTTCCAATTAATCTATATTTTTCAACCTCTGTTCTTTTTCCAAAACCGTTCTCGGTTATAGTTAATATTTGAGATGATAAATCTTTAATAACCTCTGAGCTAACAACATAATCATCACCTTTTAAACTTATGCCTTTTACTCCCATACTGTTTCTACCAACTGATCTTACATCGTTCTCATTAAATCTAATTGCTTGGCCATTATGTGTTGAAATTAAAATTTGATCACCACCAGAACTAGTTCTAACAGAAATTAACTCATCGTTACTTTTTAAGTTAATAGCAATAATTCCATTAGATCTTGGTCTGGAGTACTCTTCCAACTTGGTTTTCTTTATAATCCCACTTTTCGTAGTCATTATTAAAAACTTATCTTGGTCAAAGTTTTTTAATGAAATATAAGATCGAACTTTTTCATTTTCAGATAATTCTAAAATATTTGTTAAAGCTCTTCCTCTTGCTGTCAGACTTGATTCAGGAAGTTCATGGACTTTTCTCCAGAAGCATTTGCCTGAGCTGGTAAAAAATATTACATAATCATGAGTTGACGCAACAAAAACATGTTCTGCGAAATCATTATTTTTTGACGTTGCACCAGTTCTACCAACCCCACCTCTTTTCTGACTTTTGTATAATTTCTCAGATGTTCTTTTTATGAAGCCCTCATGTGTAAGAGTAATGGTCATATCCTCCTCAGTTATTAAATCTTCAATTGAAATTCCACCAAGATCTCTGTCATCAATATCTGTCCTTCTACTGTCTCCATACAAATCAATCAATTCTTTTAATTCATCAATCATTATTTTATTTATTTCATCATCACTGGACAATATTTTTTCAATCTCCTTAATGCGTTTGATCAAATTTTTTCTTTCTTCAAATATTTTTTCTTGCTCCATTCCGGTAAGTCTTTGGAGTCTTAAATCAAGGATTGCGTTTGCTTGAATAATAGATATTTTTAATTTTTTAATTAGAGACTCTCTTGCATCACTGGGTTCTTTAGAAGATCTAATTATCTTGATTGTTTGATCTANCTTATCTAAGGCAATTTTAAAACCATCCAGTAAATGTAATCTATCTTTTGCTTTAGANAGCTCAAAGAGAAATCTTTTAGTNATTATTTCAAATCTATGGTCTATAAAACACTGATTTATCTGTTTTAATCCTAAAAGTTGNGGCTTGTTTTTATCNATTGCTAAAAGAATNATCCCAAAAGTTGTACTTAATGGAGTNAATGAGAATAAGTTATTTAAAATCACATTAGGATCCTCATTTCTTTTTGGATCAATAACGATTCTCATACCGTCTCTGTTGGTTTCATCTCTTATGTCTGAAATCCCTTTAATTTTTTCATCCTTGACGAGATCAGCTATCTTTTCAATTAATTTACTTTTATTAACTTGGTATGGAATTTCAGTAATAACAATTGAGTTTGTTTCGGTTTCAACAAAAGCCTTCCCTCTTAATTTAATTATTCCCCTTCCTGTTGAATAGACTTGTTTTATAATTTCTTTAGAGCCATGAATTATACCGCCTGTGGGAAAATCTGGTCCAGGAATAATTTCAATTAATTTTTCAATACTAATTTTTGGATTTTTAATTTGAGCTATTATTGCATTTGCCAATTCCTTAAAGTTGTGGGGTGGTATGTTTGTTGACATTCCAACGGCAATACCGGAGGCACCATTTAGTAGAAGGTTAGGAATCTTTGACGGTAAGACTTTAGGTTCTTTTGANGAACCGTCATAGTTTTCAATAAAATCAACTGTATTTTTTTCAATGTCCTCTAATATTTCAGAAGTAAGTTTTGCAAGCTTTACTTCTGTGTATCTCATTGCTGCTGCTGGATCTCCATCAATAGAACCAAAATTACCTTGTCCATCAACTAGAGGATATCTTAGAGAGAAATCTTGAGCCATCCTAACTAATGCTTCGTATAATGCACTATCTCCATGCGGATGGAACTTACCCATAACATCACCTACAACTCTAGCTGACTTCTTATAGGATTTATTTGATTCAAGACCAAGGTCTTTCATTCCATACAGCAATCTTCTATGAACCGGTTTCAAACCATCTCTTACATCAGGTAAAGCTCTGCCAATAATTACGCTTAAAGAATAGCTTAAATATGAATCTTTTAATTCATCATATATCTCTGTAGATTTAATGTTTTTATCAATAGAAATTGTAAAAAGTCTCCATGGGATTGATAAGAATATTATACATTTTTATAGGTAAAAATGAAGTTTAAATATCTGAAATTATACCTTTTTTTACTATATTATTTACTAAATTATCCGGACTTACATTTTTATAAAGTACCCCATAGATTGACTCAAGTATTGGCGCCTTAAACTTAAATTTTTTTGAAAGTTTTATGAATGCTTTTGAGGTAAAATATCCCTCGGCAATGGAATTTGAAGATTTCAATACGGACTTAATTTTCATTCCTTTTCCAATCATAAAACCTAAATTTCTATTTCTACTTTGTATGCCATAACAAGTTAGCATCAAATCTCCAACACCTGAAAGTCCCAGAAATGTCGAGTCTTTTGCACCTAAAATTTTCGAGAATTGTCTTATTTCAAATAAACTTCTTGTTATGAAGGCAGCCTTGGTACTTTCGCTGTTTCCTACGCCATCAATAATTCCTGCACCAATTGCTATAACATTTTTTAATGCGCCGCCAATCTCTACACCAATTACGTCATTAGATCTGTATACTTTTAAATTTGTATTTTCGAATAATGCTGCAGACAATTCAAGTGACATGCTACTTTTAGATGAAAGAGTTACAGCTGTCGGTAGTTCATTAGCAACATCCTCTGCAAAACTNGGCCCGGAAAGTGTTACATATTTTTTACTCTCAATATTAGCTGACTCAGAGAATATCTGATTAATGAATTTCAAAGATTTTATATCAATTCCCTTAGAGGCGTTAATAATTATTGATTTTGGATTTATGTGATTTTTTAATTTTAATAATATTGGACGAATATATTGTGTTGGAATGGTAAAAATGTAAATATTAGATTTCAAAAAATCTTTATTTTTAATATCATATACAGCTTCAAGATTGTCTGATAACTTATGACCTGGAAGAAAAAGTTTATTTTCTTTTAGCTTATTTATAGAATCACAAACTGAAGTCTCTTTTGCCCAAATTTTAACTTGTCTTGAATTATGTGCAATTAAATTAGCAAGAGAAGTTCCCCAGCTTCCGCCTCCAAAGATAGATACATTAGTATTTGATTTCATTAAATATTAATATTATATTTAATTTCTAGGAGTTACAATGTTAAGAAGAGATTATTTAGGTTCTATTTTAGTTTGCTCAATACTGTTCAGCCTGGTAGGTCTTGGAGTATACAAAGCTTCTCATGTTGATCTAGGATTATACTTTAAAATTGTGGGATCTATTGTAGCAATTGCATTATTTATTGGATTTATAACTAGCCTTATAGGCAAAGAATAGTTATTTCAAAACATTATTATTAATCCAGTCTATCATCTCAGTCGTCGAAGTCCCAGGACCAAATATTTCTTTTACTCCGAATTCTTTCAATTTTGGGATATCTTCNTCAGGAATTATTCCTCCCCCAAAGATAATAACATCACTTAAACCTTTTTCGTTCAGACTTTTGATAATTTCAGGAAATAAAAAATTGTGAGCACCAGATAATAAACTTACTCCAATTGCATCAACATCTTCTTGTAAAGCTGCTTCAGCAATCATCTCAGGAGTTTGATGAAGTCCNGTATAAATTACTTCAAACCCAGCATCTCTTAAAGCGCGAGTTATAATTTTTGCACCCCTATCATGACCATCTAATCCAGCTTTAGCTATGAGAATTCTTATTTTATTAGACATAGTTAAATTTATTTATATCCTATTAGTTATAGAAATACAATTTCTTAGTATAAATTTTTTTTGGATTTGAATCTATAACAAAACTAAAATTTAATCTTTCTCCTGGCTTTAATGGATAATTTTTATCATTTAACAAAGAAACAGATCTAGCCTCAACAACTTCCCCATTTTTACCTTTAGCAACAAATCTAACCGAAATATTATATATAGGAATTGAGGATTTATTAATAAAAAAGCCTGAATATTCAAATCTGTCTTGGGAATTTAATGTTTCTAAAACAACTAAATTATTTAAAGAGTTTGCATTTAAATAAGTAGTAGAAAAAATAAACGATAAAAAAAGTAAAATAATAAATCTTTTAATTTTTATTTTTTTCATCAGTTTCATTTTTATGATCCTCTATAATTTGATTTATAATTTTTTGCATAATTTTAATCGATCCAATAGAGCTTTCTTTTATGTAAGAGGTATCAGATATTGGTGGCCTCTTTTTCTTCGTCCATAAATAAAATAAAAATGCTTGGTTATTAAGTATTAAAAATAATAATAGATAAAAAACAGCATTAGTAGATAGTGTTCTTAAAATCAAAGGTATATTATCAACTTCTACTCTAACTACACCCATAGGTTTTTCATTAGTCTCATAAAAAGGTCTAATAGCTACATATTTATTATTAAAAAAATATTTTTCATCCTTGTTGATTTCGGCTGCATCATCCTTTTGAAAATTTTCATCTACACCTGCATTGACTTTGCCTGAAATAATATCATCGGAAAAATATATTGAAATTATATTTGGCTTTGTTATCGCAAAAGCAGATGAAAGTTCATCAATCCCTATGTTTGAATCTAAAAATGAAATAAAAGCTTTAGTATTTTCTCTTTTATTATTAGTAAAATAAATTCCTGCTTGCTTAGCTATCAGCTCGGTAAATTGTTTGGATTGTTTTTTAAGTGATTCTCTTTCTAAATTAAAATTAAATATAAAAATAGTAGATATGAATGCAAAAATTACTATTTGGATAATAAAAATTATTAAAAATCTTCGTAAATAATACATTAAGCACTTTTCGATAGTTCGTAAACTTTTTGAAGAACTTCTTTAGAAACTCTTTTATCAGACTTTAATAACATATATATCATTCCCACAAAATCTTTTCTAACCTCAGAATTTAGATTCCTAAAAAGATCTAATAAAAGCTTTTCTGAATTAGTAATAGGNTCATTTAAAGAAGATATTATTTTTTCTTTATCAAGAAANCTAAGAAGCTTATGGTCTTTTGCTTTATTCCAGATTTTTTCAGAAGAAACATTTAAAACTTTTGAAATTTCATAACATTTAATNTTAGATGGTGCATCAACNTTACCTGTTTCAAGCTGATGAATATAAACAGTTGAAACTCCNATTCCATTTGCAAGATTCTCTTGGGTAATACCTTTTGATTTNCTTAAAGATTTTAAAAAATTTCCGAANTCATTATGCATAAAAATATTGTACAGAGATAGTAACGTTTTTTCAAACATGAAGTGCCCTGAGGCGGAATCGAACCACCGACACGAGGATTTTCAGTCCTCTGCTCTACCGACTGAGCTATCAGGGCAAATCAAGATTCGAAAAGTTTATATAATTAAAATTATTAATCAAGGAAGCTTGTGGAGCCNTAAGGCTCCACAAGTCATTAGCAATTTAGAATGCTACAATGTATTGTAGCGATGCTGTTTTTTGTGATTTGTTTTGAGGTGTAGTACCTTCACCAGCTTGGAATGCTTTAAAGTTAGCAAAATCCATTCTGTATTCAGCTCTAAGAACTCCACCACCTACTGCCATTTCTGGAGTAATTGTAAAACTCTCTAGAGTACCGTCATCACTTGCGTTAACAAAAGATGAGTCTAAATCATCAAAACCTAACTTAGTATCACCCTCGTCTTGGAAATATTCATATCTAACAGTTACAGACATTGTGTCAGAGATCGCTTTAGAAAGATATGTAGCGAATCCAAACCACTCTCCATCAATNGTAGAGCCTGATTTAGTTTCTTTACCATAAACACCGTTAACAGTTAAGTCAGCGAATGCTAATGGATATCCAAAGACAGCTGTGTAAGTTTGTTGAATTGTATTAGCGTCAGTTCCGTCATTACCGTAGTTCATAGCTAAGAAAAGACTACCTTGACCTACAGTTAAACCTGCAGCAGCTTCAATAATTTTCTGCTGGTCAGTTCCTTCATCATAGATNACATCAGAACCATTACTAACACCGATATATACTTCATCAGCTAACACTCCTGGTTCAAACATTGCTCTAACCCCTGTATTTTGGAAATTAATAGAATATCCAAACAAGAAGCTTCTAGTAATGTTTGGGTTGTCGCCAGGATTAATTACCTCGTTACCAAGCATTGTATCCATATGACCAACCATTACTGTAAATGGTCCGACTGGTACGATACCATATGCCTGATGTAAGAAAAATTCATTATCACTAGTACCTAAATCACCAGCCATTGCACCAAATAACGCATCTATTACAAAGAAATCATTTGCTACACCTAATTGAGCGCTAGGAGTAAAAGTTGACTCATCGTCGCTAAAAGTATAGAAATTGTTTGCGTTATCTCCACCATTATCTCCGAAGTTTGCTGTACCTTCAGTTACAACATACCCTGAGAAGGTTAGCGGAATTGCAGAATCGGCAGCAAAAGTATTTTTAACTGGTAAAGCTAAAAAAACTAATACTAATGCAAAAATAGTTAATTTACGCATAAATATAACCCTCCTTATGGTTTATAGTTATTTTTATGCAATTAACATACCAAATTAATCATAAATTAACAATATTTTAACAAAAATTATTCTAAATCTTTACCTTTTGTCTCAGGAAGGAGTAAAAGTACTAAGAAGGCAAATATAGCAAATACGGATGCTGTCATTAGGGCTCTTCCGTTACCAATAACTTCACCGTCAAAAATAAATGCAAAAGAACTTACAGCTACGAAAGCAAATAGAGGTGGTGCAATTGCNGAAGCCCCTCTTCCAACATTATAACTAAATCCCTGAGCAGTTCCTCTTGCTCGAGTTGGGAATATTTCCGCAAATATTGCACCAAATCCGGAATAAAATCCGGTTGCAAAAAAGCCTAGCAATGGAGCAATTATAAGCACTAATGCATCAAGAGATATAAATCCCAAAAATTCCTGAATTTGGACAATATTTCCAAAAATTGGAACTAGCAAGGCAACAATCAATAAATAGGTACCAAATGTTGTCTTTCTACCGATTCTATCACTTATTAGACCAAAAGAAATACAACCCAAAATTGCTCCTATGTTAAGAGGAATAGTAAATCCAAAACCTTTTACAATTCCTAAACCTGCACCTCCCTCGGAAACAGGACTTGCCAAATAATTGGGTACAAAATAACTTAAGCCCCAATAAGATATCATACAAAAACTTGTTAGCATTGTGGCTTTAATTAACATTGATCTAATTTCTTTAGAATTAAAAATTTCAAAAAAAGTAAATTCTTGTTTTGTTTTAGTTCTTTCCTCTGCAGATTTTTTCCAAATTTCAGGCTCCTCACAAACTCTTCTAACATAAAAAACCAAAAATGCAGGTATTACACCAAGAAAGAAAAGAACCCTCCAGCTCTCAACAGGAAAGTCAGTACTTACAAAAGGAATCATGTTTAAATTAAAATCATCGACTGGTAATACAAAAGTTGCTAAAATTGCCGCAAAAATAAATCCGAATCCCCAGCCGCTTTGAACCATACCAACTACTTTGCCTCTATGTTGTTTAGGCCAACTTTCAGCAACCAAAATTTCTCCTGAAGCCCATTCGCCTCCCATTCCTAATCCAAGAAGAAAGCGGCACACTACAAAAAACCAGATATCAGGTGCGAAAGCAGAAAGCATAGTAAAAAGTGAATAAATTAAAATTGAATATGTTAAAGCTTTAACTCTACCTACGTAATCTGAAATTATGCCAAAAACAATTCCGCCTAGAGCTGATGAGGCTAGAGTTATGCTGAAGAGTAAAGCTGCCTGAGTTCCAGTAATATCGAAGGTTTGGGCTATGAATTTGAACGCAAATACATATAAAAGCAAGTCCATCGCATCCAGTGTCCAGCCAAAAAAAGCTGCTATGAATGTTTTCCATTGCTTAGAATTAATATCATTCGTCCACTGGAACATCTATGAATGGTACTAAATATGCGAAAATTAGTCAATTCTATTTTATTGCATAAAATTTAAAGGTTGTTAAAATTTCAAGGTGAAAAAAGAATCTGTTTTTATTGAAACTTATGGATGTCAAATGAATGAGTATGATTCTGACAGAATAATAAATGCATTAAATGCATCTCCCACGAATGCGCCTGAAAATGCTGACATTATAATTATCAATACTTGTGCGATCAGAGAAAAAGCTGACCATAAAGCTGTAAGNGCAGTTGGTCGATACAATAANCTTAAAAAAAATAACCCCGAACTCATAGTNGGNATGTCTGGGTGTGTAGCTCAACTTTATGGNAAAAAACTTTTAAAAGATATGCCNTATTTAGATTTTGTTCTGGGCCCCAGGGGAATACCAAAAATTTCAAAGATNATTAAAGATATCAGAAGTGAAAATAACAATCGTCCTATTGAAACATCTATGGATGTACAAGATGTATTTGATATAACTCCATATCATAAAAAAGATAAAGTCGCAGGTTTTGTATCAATCCAACAAGGGTGTAATAAAAAATGTGCATATTGTATAGTGCCCACAACCAGAGGTAGTGAGATTAACAGACCAATAGATGAAATAATTTCAGAATCTAAGTATTTAGTTGAATCAGGTGCCAAAGAGATAACCTATATTGGGCAGACTGTAAATTCTTGGAAACATAATAAATTAAGATTTCCAAGCTTGCTAGATAATCTTCAAGAAATTGATGGGCTTGAAAGAATTAGATTTACTACATCGTTTCCAAAAGATATAAACCAGAATATGATAAACTCTATGAAAAATAATAATAAAGTATGCAAACAACTTCATCTACCAGTACAGTCAGGCTCTAATAAAATTTTAAGAGAGATGAGCAGAACTTATTCAATTGAATGGTATAAACAAAGAATTGAAATGTTAAGAGATTTAATACCTGACATAGCTTTATCCACGGANATTATTATAGGATTTGGCTCAGAAAGTGAAAAAGATTTTGAAGAAACAATGGATTTAATAAATCTTATTGAATTCGATACTGTTTATTCTTTTAAATATTCTGTTCGCCCTGGTACACCAGGTGAAAAAATGGAATATCATGTTCCAGACGATAAAGCTTCAAAAAGATTATCCATTCTTCAACAAAGACAAAAAGAAATTACTTTCAAAAAAAATTGTGATAATATTGGAACCATTAAAGAAGTTTTAATTGAAGGTTATAGTAAACAAAACAAAAATGATCTGTATGGAAGAACAACTCACAATAAAGTAGTAAATATAAAAAATTTAGACGATTATAATATTGGAAAGCTAATTAACGTAAAAATTACTGAAGCTACACAGAATTCTTTGATTGGTGAACAAACATAAATTGAAATTATTTAATGGTGTATCAATTATTGGTGCAGGTCTAGCTGGTTGTGAAGCAGCCATACAAATTTCAAAGAAAAATATTCCTGTTCGAATTTATGAAATGAAACCCATAAAATTCACGGAGGCACATAAATCGCCTAACTTTTCCGAACTAGTATGTAGCAACTCTCTAAAATCAGATTCGCTAGAAAAAGCAGCTGGGATATTAAAGAATGAAATGTTAAGTTTAGGGTCAATTGTTCTTGAAGCAGCNTTAAAACATAGGGTATCCGCAGGTGGTGCTCTGGCGGTAGATCGTGAAGAGTTTTCTCAATATATAACAAATAAAATAAAGAACAACAAATTTATAGANGTTATTAATGAGGAATTCACTACAATCCCATCAGATGTTGATAAACCACTTATAATTTCAAGTGGTCCTTTAACATCAACCAATCTCTCCAAAAGTATAGAGGAATTCATTGGTGTTAAATCTTTAGCATTTTATGATTCTATATCTCCTATTGTGCTATATGATTCACTTGATAAAAACCACTTTTTTAGAGCTTCTAGATATAATGAGTCAGAAGGAGATTATATTAATTGTCCACTAAACAAAGAAGAATATAAAAATTTCATTTCTGAATTAATTAAATCGGAAAAGACTGAGTTTCATAGCTTTGAAAAAATAAAATATTTTGAAAGCTGTTTGCCTATTGAGATTATGGCGGCTAGAGGTGAAGATACTTTAAGATTTGGGCCAATGAAGCCAGTCGGTTTAATTGATCCTAATTCAGGAAAGAGACCTTATGCTGTAATCCAGCTCCGAAAAGAAAATCAAAATGAATCAATGTGGAACATTGTAGGTTTTCAAACGAAAATGAAAATAAATGAGCAAAAAAGAGTTTTTAAATTAATACCCGCATTCAAAAATATTGAATTTTTAAGGTTTGGAAGTATTCATAGAAATACATATTTAAATTCGCCTGGAAAACTTGAAAATACTCTACAATCAAAAAAAAATAAAAACATCTTTTTTTCGGGACAATTAACCGGTGTTGAAGGCTATACTGAGTCATCTGCAATGGGTATAGTCGCAGGAATAAATGCTGCTAGAGTTTTTAAAAATCTCAAACCTGTTCAATTTCCACTAACTACCGCAATCGGTACTTTGCTTGATTATATTTCTAAAGAAGACAAAAAGGACTTGCAACCCATGAATATAAATCTTGGATTATTTAATGTTGAAAAACCAAAAAAAAATATAGCCAGCATATTGAACAGTTCTAAAATCGATATTTCCAATATCATTCAAACAATAAAATAGAAGATAAGTTTCTTTAATGTTATTATTTTTTATGGATTTTCAAAATATAATTTTGAAGTTACAAGAATTCTGGGCCAAAGAGGGTTGTGTGATTTTGCAGCCATATGATCTAGAAAAAGGTGCAGGAACCTTCCATCCAGGAACTTTTTTGAGATGTTTAGGTAAATCAAATTGGTCAGCAGCCTATGTTGAACCTTGTAGAAGACCCACTGATGGGAGGTATGGAGAAAATCCTAATAGACTCCAACATTATTATCAATTTCAAGTCATTATTAAGCCATCGGTTGATAATATCCAAAACCTATATTTAAACAGCTTAGAATTTTTAGGAATTAATACTAAAAAACATGATATTAGATTTGTTGAAGATGATTGGGAGTCACCTACTCTCGGAGCCTGGGGTTTGGGCTGGGAAGTCTGGCTAGATGGAATGGAAATTACACAGTTTACGTATTTTCAACAAGCAGGTGGTTTTGATTTAGATCCCATCACAGTTGAAATTACATACGGTACTGAAAGGATTGCAATGTATCTACAAAATGTCTCGAGTGTTTTTGATTTAAATTGGTCAAAAGATGTAAAATATAAAGATATTCATCATAGAACTGAGTATGAGTTTTCTAAATATAATTTTGAGCTTGCAGATATTTCAATGTTAAAAAGATTTTTTAGTGACTCTAAAAAAGAATGCTTGAACTTACTAAATAAAGGTCTTCCACTGCCCGCCTATGACTATTGTATGAAATGTTCTCATTTATTTAATCTATTAGACGCAAGAGGAAGCATAAGCGTAACAGAGAGAGCTAGGTATATTTTAGAGATAAGAGAGCTAGCCAAAAATTCAGCTAACCTATACATGGAAAAATATGAAAAATAAAAATTTAGAATTTTTTTTAGAAATCTATATGGANGAAATTCCTGCNAGACTGGTTAATGACTTATCCTCGCAACTTAAAAATAATTTTGAAGTTTTAATGAATGAAAGAGGTATTAGTTTTTCACATATTCAATCATATGGAACCCCCATGAGACTAGTTTTATTCATTAACGGTCTGAAAAATAAAACTGATGATAAAAAATTAGAAATATGGGGCCCACCAGAAAATATATCAATTTCAAATCAAAAAAAATTTTTAAAACCTGCAGAATCATTCATCAAAAAAAATAATATTAATAAAAGAGAAATTCAAATAAAAGAAAGAAATGGAATGAATTTTTTATATTGCAAAAAAATAATAAAAGGCACTAAAAACCAAGATAATCTCAAACAAATTACAATTGAGTCAATATCTAAAATAAAAAATAAAAAGTTTATGAGGTGGAGTGACAAAAATTTTGCATTTATTAGACCAATAAAAAATATATTTGNGAATATGGATAAAAAATTTATAAANATAAATTTTATGAAAATACCATCAGAGAATAAAATCATTGGACATCGATTTTCTCAAATGTCTGATAAAAAAATTAAATCATTTGATGATTATTTAAATTTTTTAAAAAAAAGTGATGTTATCTTAGATTTCGAATCCAGGAAAAAGAAAATTTTANATGAAATTAAAAAAATTGAGAAAAAAGAGAAGGTATATGTGAATTCTGATATAGATTTGATTAATCATGTATCTAATCTAACCGAACATCCCAGGGTCCTAATGGGAAGCTTTGATAAGAGTTTTTTAAAAATTCCAAAAGAGGTAATAAATTCAATAATGAAAAATCATCAAAAATATTTTTCGGTATATTCGACTTCAAAAATGAGTAGTCTTGTTTCTAAGTTTATATTCGTAGCAGGATCTCCATATTTAGATAACAATAAAGTTGTTAAAGGTAATGAAAAAGTATTAGCCGCGAGATTAAATGACGGAAAGTTTTTTTATGAAGAAGATATTAAAAGTGGTCTTGAGAAAATAAGAGATAAAATTGATCATATTACTTTTATTGAAGGCATTGGTAGTTATGGTGATAAAGCTAGAAGGGTTGGTAAATTAGCTTTAAAAATTAGAGATATGCTTGGTTTAAATATCGATGTGGACGATATTATAAAAACATCAGAGCTGTGTAAAGCAGATTTGGCATCGCAAATGGTATTCGAATTCCCNGAACTTCAAGGAATAATGGGAGGGTACTACTATCTCAATACAAATAAAGATATTGCGAATTCTATTACAAGTCATTATTTACCAAAAACTAGAGATGATAGCTTACCAAAGGATAATTTATCAAAAATCATTAGTATTTCAGATAAATTAGATACTATTTGTTCGGCATTCCATATGANGCTTTTGCCCACAGGAANTTCTGATCCTTATGGACTTAGAAGGTGTTGTATAGGTATAATTAGAATATTAGAAGAGCTAGATGTAAACATAGATTTAATTGAAATCTTTAAAGAATCATTCTCAAATATTGAGAAAAAAGTAGATATTGATAATAAGGAATCTTTAGATAAGGTTAAGTTATTTTTTACAGAAAGAATAAAAAACTATTATGTAGAAAGTGGCTATAGTGTAAATATTTTGAATGCAGTAGTTTCAAACTTTAATTCTTTAGACATAGTAAAAATTAAAAAGAAGATATCAGTCATTAAGAAGCTAAATGGTACTAAAGATTTGACAAAAGCTTCAGAAATATTTAAAAGACTTAAAAATATAATTAAAGATAACAACTCAACAAATATCAACCAAAAGTTATTCCAAAATAAATATGAAGAGAATGTCTACTCTGAAATCTTAAGAATTGAAAAGCTTTTTAAAACTATTCCAAATTATGACGAATCTGAAAAATGTTTGAAAGAGATTATTAAATCTTCTTCAACTTTATCCAATTTTTTTGATAATGTTATGGTTATGGATAAAGAAAAGATTATTAGATCAAATAGATTAAACCTTTTGACAAGTTTTAAAAAATTAATTTCCGGGGTTGCGAACTTCTCGGTTTTATAAATATGGAGGATATTTAAACTATGGCACCTATAAAAAAATCTAATTCATATCTTTATTTCTTTGGAAATAAAAAATCTGAAGGTAAAGGAACAATGAGAGAAATTCTTGGCGGCAAGGGTGCTGGTCTGGCCGAAATGACAGAAATAGGTATAAATGTACCTCCTGGTTTNACCATATCTACTGAGGTATGCGATATTTTTTATAAAAACAAAAAATCTTTGCCAAAAAAAATCATTGAGGAAACGGAAAAAAATATAATTAAATTAGAAGCCATGACTAATAAAGGATTTGGTGATCCTATTAATCCATTATTAGTTTCTGTAAGGTCAGGAGCCATGTTCTCAATGCCGGGCATGATGGATACTATTCTAAATCTTGGATTAAACGATAAAACAGTAAATGGAGTAATAAAAAAAACCAAAAATCCCAGGTTTGCATGGGATTCATATAGAAGATTTATTCAAATGTTTTCGGATGTCGTTTTGAAAGTTGAAAAAGAGTTATTTGAAAAAAAACTCGAGGCATTAAAAAATAAAAAAAATGTAAGACACGATGTAGATTTAGATAGTAATTCTTTAAAGCANCTAGTGGGTGAATTCAAAAAAATTGTTAAGTCAAAAACTGGTAAAAATTTCCCACAAGATCCAAAAGATCAATTAATCAAAGCAATTAATGCTGTTTTTCTATCTTGGAATAACGATAGAGCAATTTTTTATAGAAAACAATATGATATTCCTTCTGAAATAGGAACTGCTGTGACTGTCCAATCGATGGTTTTTGGTAATATGGGAAACGATTGTGGAACTGGCGTTGGTTTTACACGTGACCCACTNTCAGGTGAAAAAGAATTGTTTGCAGAATATTTATTAAANGCTCAGGGTGAAGATGTTGTAGCTGGAATTAGAACTCCAAANAATATTAAAACCATGCAAAGAGAATTAAGAAAGGTGCATTCACAAATAGAAAATACTGCAAAGATATTAGAAAGACATTTTAGGGATATGCAGGACTTTGAATTTACTATAGAAAATGAAGTCCTTTATTTACTTCAAACAAGATCAGGAAAAAGATCAGGTATAGCCGCTGCAAAAATTGCATGTGATATGGTTAAGGAAACATTAATTTCAAAAGAAGAGGCAGTTCTCAGGGTGGAGCCTGAGCATCTTGAACAATTCCTTTTTCCAATTTTTAATCCTGAGGACAAGAAAAAATTTGATATTATGACACGGGGTCTAGCGGCATCACCCGGAGCTGCTTCCGGTAGAGTAGCACTTGACGCCCAAACTGCAGTTGAGTTAGGAAAAAAAGGGAAAAGAGTCGTTTTGGTAACTCAAGAAACTAGTCCCGACGACATTCACGGAATGGCAGCTGCTCACGGATTATTAACAGCGAGAGGAGGTCGAACAAGCCACGCTGCTGTTGTAGGAAGACAAATGGGAAAAGTTTGTGTCGTAGGAGCTGAGGAAATTAAGGTTAATATTAAAGATAGAAATTTTAGTGTTGGAAATAAGATTNTTAAAGAAGGTGATTATATTTCTATAGATGGTTTTGAAGGAAAAGTTTTTTCAGGAGATATCCCGGTTGTTGCTTCAGAAGTAATCCANGTTATGCAAGGAAATATGNGAGAAATTGCTTCTGAAAGATATAATATTTTTTCAACTATTTTAAAATGGGCTGATTCGTTTAGAACGCTCGATATTAGAACTAATGCTGATGTACCAAGTGATGCAGCTACAGCAATTAAATTTGGTGCAGAGGGAATAGGTCTTTGTAGAACTGAACATATGTTTTTTGCTGAGGATAGGATAAAAATAATGCAAGAAATGATTCTATCAAAAAGTGAAAAAGAACGAATTAAGCATTTAGATAAATTAAAAGCAATGCAAAAAGAGGATTTTATAGGTCTTTTCACGGCTATGCAAGGGTTTCCATGTACAATAAGATTATTGGATCCTCCTTTACATGAATTCCTTCCTAGTAGAGAGGAGCTTATGCTGGAAATAAAAGAAATGGAAGTAAGAGGCGAAAATAATGACGTCCTTTTAGAAAAAAAGAATCTTTTAGAAAGAGTAGAAGAGTTACACGAATTTAATCCAATGTTAGGGCTAAGAGGATGTAGGCTTGGAATAACAATGCCAGAAATTACGAAAATGCAATCTCAAGCTATTTTTGAAGCTGCGATTGAAGTAGAAAAAAAGAAAATAAAAGTTAAGCCTGAGATAATGGTTCCACTTGTTGGGATGGTAACAGAATTTAAATATCAAAAAGATATAATTGAGGCCGTAGCTAAAGAAAAACTTGGTAAGAAAAAAATTAATTATACTATTGGGACAATGATTGAGGTTCCTAGAGCAACTGCTGTAGCAGACGAGATCGCTAAAGAAGCAGAATTTTTCTCTTTTGGGACAAATGATCTAACTCAAACTGTATTTGCATATTCTCGAGATGATGCAGCAAAGTTTATCAATAAATATTTAGAAACCCGGGTATCAATAGATGGTAAAGATTCTGATATATTAGAAAAGGATCCGTTTACGAGTATTGATAGAAATGGTGTTGGTGAATTTATGAAAATTGGTCTATCCAAAGGAAGAAGTACGAGAAAGGATTTAAAAGTAGGGATTTGTGGAGAGCATGGTGGTGACCCTTCTTCAATAGAGTTTTGTCACCAAATAGGCTTAGATTACGTAAGTTGTTCCCCTTTTAGAGTTCCAATTGCTAGGCTGGCTGCAGCAAGAGTAGCATTATCTAAATAATATTTAACTAGTTTGCTGTAGCAGAAGCCCTTACCTCTCTTACTACTGTAATTTTTACATTCCCAGGGTAAGAAACTTCTTCTTCTATTTTTTTAGCAATATCATGTGATAAAATTGTTGCTTCATCATCGTTAACTTTATCACTTTGGACCATAACCCTTACCTCTCTGCCTGCTTGTATTGCGAAACATTTATCTACCCCATTAAATGAAGAAGCAATTTCCTCTAATTCTTTAACTCTTTTTACATATGATTCATATGATTCTTTCCTAGCTCCAGGTCTTGCAGCTGAAATAGCATCAGATGCTTGAACTAATAAACAATANAGGCTATCCGGATTATCTGTATGAGAAAGTTCAACAGCGTCAATAACCTCTTTGGGTTCATTAAATTTTTTAACCAAATCTCCTCCGATATCGACATGATTCCCTTCTATTTCGTGATCTACAGCTTTACCAATATCATGTAATAAGCCAGCACGTTTTGCCAATTTAGGATCTAAACCAACTTCCGCTGCTAAAACACCACATATTTGGGCAACCTCAAGTGAATGATCTAATATATTTTGAGAATATGAAGTTCTATATTTCATCTTTCCAACAAGGCTAACTAAATCAGGATGCATATTGCTAATACCTAATTCCAATATGGCTTCTTCGCCTAACTTATTAATCTCTTTATCTAATTGTGATTGAATTTCATCAACGATTTCTTCAATACGTCCTGGATGGACTCTTCCGTCATCCAATAGTCTTTTAATAGCTCTTGAAGCGACTTCTCTTCTTAAAGGATTGTGTGATGAGACCGTTACAACTCCAGGTGTATCATCAATTATGATATCAACACCCGTTTTTAATTCTATCGCACGAATATTTCTTCCTTCTTTACCTATTATCCTTCCTTTCATATCGTCACTTGGCAAGTTTACTATTGAGGCAGTTTTTTCTGAAGTGTAAGATGCTGCATATTTTTGAATTGCTAAGGCTATGATGTTTTTTGCTTTTGATTCCGCATCATCATTTATATTTTTCTCAATCTCTTTTATTTTTCTAGCAGATATTATTTTTGCTTCATTCTCCACAACTTTTATCAGCTCCTCTTTAGCTTCCTCTCTAGATAATCCAGCTATTGTTTCAATTTTTAATTTTGCGTCTTCCAGAATCGTTTCTAACTCTTTCTCACGATTTCTATATTTAGACATTAAATCTTCACAAGACTTTTCTCTCATCTCTATCTGAGCTTCTTTTCTAGTAATTTCAGTCAATTGATTATCAATTGTTTTTTCTCTATCTACTAACTCAGTTTTTCGTAATTCTATATCTTTTTCCATTCTTTCAACTTCAGTTTTAATTTTTTTAGTATGGGAATCTTTAAAATTTTTAACTTTTTTTTCTGTATCCTTAATAAGCCTATTAGCCTTATTCTTAGCGCTACTGATTATTGATTGNGCNTTANTTTCCTTATCTTTTATNTCTTTGATTAATTTAAACCTAGCAAGAAACCAAAGGAATGCGACTCCAGCCAAAAAAACTAAAAAATATATTCCAATATCAATTAAATTCATAATTATCCTCACTTATATTTTTATTTAAAAAAATATTACCAATCTCAATATCATATTTATTTGTCACTGCATAAGAAGGAAAATAAGAGTCGTTGCCTATCAAAGAAATTAATTTATTCTTATCAACCTCTTCTAAAGCCTTATCATAATAACCCTTCCCATAACCTATTCTTTTATTATTTTTATCAATTGCTAAACATGGAACGATGATAAAATCTAAATATTTTACATCAACTACAGTGGAACTAGATGGTTCAGGAATATTATATTTCCCTATAATTAATTCACTTAAATCATTTACTAAATAAAAGTTTAATTTATCACCATTTATTTTTGGAAAAAAAATTCGTTTACTTTTATTGAGCAAGTGAAAAAAAATCTTATTAACGGAAATCTCATATTTTGTAGCAGAATATAATGCGATGGATTGAAAATTTATTGATTCCAAAAAATTAATGCAATTAGCAATACATTCATCAGAATCAATTTGATTAGATCTAAAATTATTATTTAAAACTCTTTTTCTCAATCCATTTTTATCAAATTTTTGATAAGATTGATTNAATTCTTTTGAAATTTTCATTTTTTTCCTCAGTTAGGGAAAGAACTTCAAAAACAGAATTAATTAAAAGTAAAATAGANATNTCAGACTGAGAGAATTTATTTGGTTCTAATTTTAANTTTCTNTATTCATCATTTATGTAATTTTCAATCTTTTTAACCATGATATCATCACAGTTAGTTTCAAATTCCAATTTTCGATTAACAAAATCTAAATTTATCTCTCTCACTAAACATCTATATTTTTTACAACTTCATCTAACTCCGATAAAACTAAAGTTAGCTCATGCTTGTAAAAATTATTTTTTGTTTCTAGAGTCTTAATGTTTTCTTCGTACTTCATAATTTCATGTTCAAGACTCTTTATTCTTTCTTTTAATTTGTTTTTTTCTATGTTCGTATCCTTAACTTTACTATCAAGGATATCAATGATATCCATGATATAATTCTATCGAATACTTTAAAGTTTACAAGTAATGAAATGATTGACAAAAAAATTATAATAGAACTAGAATCAGCTGAAGCAGAAATNCAGCGCATTGATGCATCTTTGTCCTCANNAGACATAGATTCTAANGATATTAGGGATNTATCCAAAAAAAGAAATGAGATATCAGGAGTTGTAGAGCTATATAAAGAATATAAAAATATTTTAAAATCAATCTCTGAAAATGAAGAATTGCTTAATGAACCTGATTTTAAGGAACTGGCNAATGAAGAAATATCCGAATTGAAACTAAATTTGGTNAANGTAGTTGAAAAAATNAAAGATGAGACTAAACCAGTTGATCCTCTAGATAAAAAAGATGTAATTTTAGAGATAAGGGCAGGAGCCGGAGGAGATGAAGCCGCACTCTTTGCTTCAGACTTATTAAGAATGTANTTAAGATGTTCTGAAAGGAAAGGATGGAAAACAGAAATAATAAATAAAAATGATATTGGATTAGGTGGNATAAAAGAAGCAATTGTNTCAATTTGCGGAAAANATATATANAAATATATGAAATTTGAAAGNGGCGTTCATAGAGTTCAGCGTGTACCAGAAACCGANACTAGCGGTAGAGTTCATACATCCACGGCAACCGTNGCAATTCTAGCTGAAGCNGATGAAATTGAAGTTGAAATTAATGAAAAAGATTTAAGAATAGATACATATAGAGCCTCTGGNGCAGGAGGTCAGCATGTAAACAAGACTGATTCGGCAGTTNGGATTACACATCTACCNTCTGGAATTGTTGTACAAAACCAAGACGAAAAATCTCAAAATAAAAATAAACAGAAAGCGATGAAAATTTTAAGAGCTAAAATTTTAAAAGTAGAAGAAGATAAGAAATTTAATGATATGTCACAAACAAGAAAATCACTTGTAGGTGGAGGCGATAGAAGTGAAAAAATCAGAACTTATAATTTTCCACAAGGNAGAGTTAGTGATCANAGAATAAATTTAACTCTTCANAAAATTGATGAAATCCTAGATGGTAATNTAGATGAACTTAANAAAGAATTGTCTAAAAATTATTACGAGGAAGCNTCTGGTTTATGATGTTAATAATCTCTTCACTATTTCTATTGTCATTNATCACTAATATTTTATATTCCATCAATGGTAATCTAAATTATTCAAAAATATCAAGAATCCTGCTAATTTTTGCACTAATTGGGCAAACGTTCTTAATTTTAAATGGCAAAATCTTAATTGAATCAAAAACACTGGAGTCAAATTTATTTGTCTCGTCATGGATTGTGGGGATCTTTAGCATTATTGTATTNAGAAGATATATTAAGAATNTATATACACTTTTCGTATCNCCNGCATGTTTTCTTTTATCAGTACCAATAATTTTTGNTGGTAATTTAGAATCAACTGTATTTAGTAATAAAATTTTAATACTTCANGTAATGTCAAACTTCATATCACATACTTTAATATTAATANCTTCAATTATTGCATTTCTATACATATATCAGCATAAAAATATTAAAATGAAAATAATCAATCAAATTGATAAATTACCTAGCTTATCCACATTAGAGAAAATACTTTTTTTAATTTTATGCATATCTTTTCCGATTATGACTCTTGGATTTTCCTTAGGATTTATTTTGTCGAAAGAACAAATTGGAACTTATTGGTTTGGATCAGTTTCAACAATTTCAGTTCTTTCATGGACAGTTTTCTTTTTTATAATTCAGATAAGAGCTTTCTTTGGTTTAAGTGGTTTAAAAATATCATATTTTATTATTTTTGGATTTTTTACAATAATATTAGGATATATAGCAATGTATTATCTAGAGCTTCCGTCTCACACGTTTTTATAAAATTAGCGGCCAAAAGGCCGCTAACTTAATTTTAAAGCATATTGTGTCCACCGTTCATACTAATATTGGATCCAGTTATCCAAGATCCAGCTGTTGAACAAAGATATAAAACTGCTAATGCGACTTCATCAGGATATCCAAATCTGCCCAAAGGAATTTCATCTTTAATTCCTGCTAATAAATCTGCGGGAACTGTGTGTAACATATCNGTTTCAACGAAACCNGGTGAAACAGTGTTAACTCTTATATTATCTTTTGCNAACTCTCTAGCTAAGCTTTTTGTAAAACCATACATACCACTTTTGGTCGCAGCATAATTTGATTGNCCTATATTTCCAGTTTCTCCTATNATGGACGAAATGGANACTATNGAACCGAAATTATTATCACGCATATGTGGNACACAGGCTTTAGACATATTGAACAATGCACCTAAATTTGTATCAATTACCTCTTGCCATTCNTCTTGAGACATTCTACTAAAAGTAATGTCCCTNTTGATTCCNGCATTATTAACCAAAAAGTCAATTTTACCAAATTTCGAAATTGCCTCTTCGCCCAATGCTAGACATGATTCAAAATCCTTAACATCTGCTTGCACAACGATAGCTTCTCCCCCAAGCCCCTCGATTTCTTCAGCTGTAATCTCAGCTGCTTCTTTATTACTGACATAATTCAAAACCATTTTTGCCCCTGCCTCAGCAAAAGCTAAAGCGCATTGCTTTCCAATACCTCTTGAGCTACCTGTGACTACGGCAACACGGTCTTTTACGTCATACATCATTTCAATCATTATGATTCCTCCCTAAATTGCATTGGTTAATTTTATACAAAAAAAGATTAATAATCTACAATATAATGTTTACCAAATAAAAAATCATAAATATACTAAACTCTATGACAAAATTTATAAAATCACATGGTCTAGGAAATGATTATATTGTTATTGACGGAAAAGATACTAATTATTCTTTGACCAAATCACAAGTTAAAAAAATATGTCATAGAAACTATGGTATAGGATCAGATGGAGTCTTATTGCTTTGTAAAAGCAATAAAGCTGACTTCGGATTAAAAATTTTTAATCCTGATGGTTCACAGGCGGAAAAAAGTGGCAACGGTCTTAGAATATTTTCAGCCTTTTTATATGAATATAAAAAGATTAAAAAAAATAAAAAAATTACAATTGAAACACAAGGTGGATTAGTGGCGAGTGAGTTTGTCAAAGAGATAGCTGGGAAAAAATACATTAAAGTTGATATGGGTAAAGCAATATTTGAACAAAAAAAAATCCCTGTAAAGGTAAAAAGTACTGATGAGTATTGTATAAACAAAATTATAAAATTGGGAAATAAAAATTTTATTTTCAATTGTGTGTCTGTAGGTAACCCTCATTGTGTTATTTTTTCGAATAAAATATCTGCTGATCTTGCTAAAAATTATGGGTCAAAGATTGAAGTGCATAAATATTTTCCAAATAGAATAAATGTTCAATTTGTGAAAATAATAGATAGAAATAATGTGCAAATAGAAATATGGGAAAGAGGAGCAGGATATACTTTAGCTTCAGGAAGTAGTTCATGTGCAGTTGTATCTGTAGGTTTTAAACTTGGCCTATTAAATAATAAGGTAAAAGTTAAAATGCCAGGGGGTATTTTAAAAATATCAATAAATGACAACAACCAATTACAGATGGAGGGTCCAGTGGAAAGAATCTGTGAGGGAAAAATAGATATATANTAAATGTATAAAATTATTAATAGTAAATATATATGGTGCCCAATTAATGGAATATTAAAAGATCATTCAATTCTTATTAAATCAAATAAAATNCATAGAATAGACCAATACAAAAATCTTAATATATTAAAATATAAAAAGATAAACTTAAAAAATTCAATTTTGATGCCAGGGTTGGTAAATTCACATATACATTTAGAATTAAATTGGGTTAAAAAAAAGTTAAAGTATTCTTCNGAATTTACTGATTGGTTNAGCCAAATAATCGATTTAAAAAAAGTATTGAGTAAAAACAAATTAATTAAAGAATCAATTAAACAAGCGATTGAAGAATGTAGTAGCTGTGGAGTTACAACAATTGGTGAAATAGCATCATATAATGGATTNGACATATCAATAATAAAAAAATCCGGTTTGAGATGTTCATATTTTTATGAAATAGCAAATTCAAATTCCTTAAATTTTGAGAAAAATATATTGAAAATTGAAAAAAAAATTAATAAAAACAGTATGATTGAACTTAAGGTCTTCCCACATTCAATTTATTCATTAGATACCATCACATGGAAGAAATGTAAAAAGTTTTCAACCAAAAACAAATTAAGTATTTGTACCCACTTATCTGAAAGTCGAGAGGAGATAAAATTTATTAAAGGTAAAAAAAATAAATTTGATAATATGATTTTTAAAAAATTAAAGAATGCTCCAAAAGTTAAAAGAAAATCCACCTTTACCCCTCTAAAATATTTAAAGGGTCTGGGAGTTGTAAATAAAGATTTAACTTTAGTGCATATGAACAATCTCTCTAATGAAGATAAAAGTATAATAAAAAAAAATCATTTAAAAATTGTTTTATGTCCGAGAAGCAACCTTTTTTTAAATGAGAAATTACCAGACTTGAAATTTTTTTTAAACTATCATTCAACTGGTTTAGGGACTGATGGTCTTTCAAGTAATGATGATTTAAATTTTATAAACGAGATGAGCTTTTTATATTTGAATTCAAAGAAGTTAAAGGTAAAAAATTTAAAAGAAAAAATATTATCAATTTCAACTATCGGTGGTGCTAAATGTTTAGGCCTAGATAAAAAGATTGGCTCAATAGAAATAAATAAAAGAGCTGATTTAATAGCTTTTGAAATTAAAGATCAAAATCCTTTTGATTCTATAATATTTAGAGAGGGAAAGAATATTAGTTTTAAAATGATTGATGGAAAAATCAAAAAGTTTCAATAATATCCAATTTTGGCAACTCATCTAAAAGACCTTCTTTTTTTGCCTTCGAATAGAAATAATTTAAGCCATGTATGCCTCTAGTATTTATATCAACAGTGTCGCTGTTTACATACATTAAAACAAATTCTTTGGCTATATCTCTCGAAACTCCACGTCCAAACTTCATAGAATAATCAAGTGCCTCCTCGACATTTGCCAAAGCATATTTAATACTTGACTTAATAAGCTGAGATATCTCATTTTGTTCGTTGTTTGATAAACTCCTGCTAATGATATTAAGGCCGAGCGGTATAGGATAATCACATTCATCAGCCCAAAGTCGAGGTAAATCAAGAATTATTTGAAAACCTGATTCTTTATAGGTTACTTGACCCTCATGAATTATTAGCCCAGCATCAATTTCGTCGTTTTCGATAGCAGGAACAATTTCGTCAAAATTGAGCTCTATAAAATTTGCATCTTTTAGATAAAGTTTTAAAAGTAAGAATGCAGAAGTAAGTTTACCGGGTATCCCAATTTTAGTTTCGCTACTTATTTTGATATTATCTTTTGCTACAACTATTGGTCCATAATTATCACCCATGCTTGCCCCACAATCCATGATTCTGTATTTATCTTGAATTTGAAGATAAGCATTAGCGGATACTGCTGTTGTATGAAGCTCAGAATTTATAGCCATTTTGTTTAGGGTTTGAATATCCTTAATCACATGATTAAATTCATACTTTTTAGAGCTTACAATTCCAGAAGTTATTCCATAAAACATGAAAGCATCATCTGCATCTGGACTATGTCCTAATAATATTTCTTTTTTAAAAATTTTTAACTCCTAAATTATTTTAACGTTTATTAAAAAAAAAGTAAGGTTTTCATTTGTTAAATTCACTTCTTTCTATTTTGGTAATTTTTTTTGCTAAATCTAGAAATAAATTTATGCCTTTTCTATGTTTAGAGGTAAATTCATAAACTATTCTTTCTTTCAAATAAGTTTCAATATTCATTTTATCTATATCAACTTTTTTTAAATCAAGTATATAAGTGACAATATTATCAATATTTTCTATGCCTTTCAAATATGAATTTTCTAAAGAGACTATAAGATCATTGTCAGGTTTTTTAATATAATTATATGACGCAAAAGTAAAAGGCAAAGACGTTTCATTGAACCANAGGTCTGAGAGATCAAATATTTTAACACCTGCGGGCCTAGAATATGTTAATTCTAGACCTAAATCACCTATTACAACATAACCGCAATCACTGTCCAAAGTCATATTTTTAGATGGTGAGTAATAACTAAACTTTGGAGTAGTTTTAACAAATTCATTGAACAGAACTTTAACTAATAGATTTGAACTTTTTGAACGAGAATCAAGAAACATTGTTTTAATTTCTTTCAATTCTCCCCTACTTATTATTATAACACTATCAACTTTTCCATTAGCGCTTATACATTTGTTTTCCAGTGAAAAAATATTCTTATTTCCAAGATGATCAGCTATTGGTAAGAGGCTGATATCTACTTTATTAAGGTTTAATGAGTTTAGTGTTTCNGATGGATTAGAAAAACTTATATTAACACTATGCTCTTTAAGATAAAAAGTAAGAGGTAAAGAATTTATAAATGGAACTGTGCCTACAATATTCATAACTAAAATTTGAAGTCTTCAAAAGACCATTTCTTGGGTGTAAAAATTGATTTATGGATTTCTAGGGCGTACTCATCTGACATTCCGGCAATAAAATCCAAACAACTAACAGAGTGAACTTTTGATGTGCATTTATAAACATTTTTAAGTCTATTGGGGTCATCATGAAAAAATATATATAGATCAGATAGAATTTTTTTAGCCTTATCAAAGTTTTTTCTTAAAATCTCATGGAAATAAACCTTTTCAAACAGAAAATCTCGCATAAGATTAAGGTTCTCCTCTAATTGATCAGAAATAGTTACTTTTTTAAAATTAGATTTAGTAGTGCTGTCTATTGTATCACTGATAACTTTTGAAATTCTTTCTGAATGTGATTTACCAAAAAATAAAATTAATTTTTTTGGCAAATTACTTTCCTTTATCAGCCCAGCTCTTAGAGCATCATCTAAGTCATGAGTAAAATAAGCAAAGATATCGGANAACCTTACAACTTGACCCTCCAANGTTTTAATTTTTATTTTTTCATTAATTATTGGACCTCTTCCTTTCGAATGTTTCGATATACCATCTCTTACTTCCTGAGTAAGATTTAAACCTTTTCCATTATTCTCAATNTGATCAACAATCCTTAGGCTATGCAGATAATGNTTAAATCCACCTTTATGTATATCNTTCAANGCTTGCTCTCCAGCATGCCCNAATGGGGTATGGCCTANATCGTGTCCNAGNGCTATGGCCTCNGTNAAATCCTCATTTAANAATAAAGATCTTGATATTGTTCGTGCAATTTGGGAAACCTCNAATACATGAGTNAATCTTGTTCTAAAATGATCCCCATATGGAGCAAGGAAAACTTGTGTTTTATCTTTNAGTCTTCTAAAGGATTTTGAATGTAATATTCTNTCNCTATCTCTTTGAAAATCTGTTCTTAAAAAACATTTTTTTTCTTTTTTAATTCTTCCTAAAGATTTTGAACTNAATGANGCGTATTTTGANAAAAAATCNAACTCTTTTTCTTCAATTTGTTTTCGTATNCTTTTCACTTATGCTCTAACCACNACATTATTATTTTTTAAAAATTCTTTTACTTGATNAATAGTATATTCCTGAAAATGAAAAATTGATGCACANAGAGCTGCATCAGCATTACCTAATANAAAAGCATCTCTGATATGCTCTAATTTNCCNGCNCCNCCAGATGCAATTATGGGTATTTTAAGCCACTCATTTATTTTTTTTAAAGCATTAATNTCATANCCTTCTTTTGTNCCATCTTTGTCCATAGATGTTAACAGAATTTCNCCNACACCATAATCTTGCATTTTTTTTATCCANTCTANAGCATCNAGNCCCGTTGCTTTTCTNCCNCCATGAGTAAAAACTTGCCATTTNTTATGTNCTGACATTTTAATNTCNACAGCCACNACTATACATTGGGAACCAAATTTTTTTGTNGCATCAATAACNAGCATTGGNTTATTNACTGCNGCAGTATTAATTGAAACCTTATCAGCCCCCGCCAAAAGTANACTTCTTATGTCATCAATNTTCCTTATCCCTCCACCAACAGTTAANGGTACAAATACTTTATCCGCTGCTTTTTCAATTGTTTCAATCATAATCCCTCTTTTTTCATTTGATGCAGTTATATCTAAAAATGTTATCTCATCTGCNCCTTCCTCACTATATTTCTTAGCTATTTCTACAGGATCACCTGCATCAATCAAATTTTCAAAGTTAACTCCTTTTACNACTCGCCCTTTATCGATATCAAGACATGGTATTATTCGCTTAGCTAACATCTTCGTAAACCTCAATACACTTTTTTAGATNTATTTTATCTTCATATAGAGACTTTCCCAATATAACTCCATANANTGTNTGATTNCAAAGNTTACTAATANNGNTCAAATCATCTTCATTTTTTATTCCACCAGAAACTATGAGTGGAACACTTGTGTTTTTAAGGTATTCATTTACTAGCTCAACATTATATCCTTCCAGTGTTCCGTCTCTATCTACAGACGTTAGTACTATCAAATCTATATTTTTTTTCCTGAATTTGGTTAACGCTTCTTTTAATCCCATCCNTATTTTGGATTCCCAACCCTTGATTGCTACAAAATTATCTTTAATATCAATGCCAATTGCTATTCGACCGGGGTTTTCTTTAATAGCTCTATCTAAAAAAACATTATCTTCAAAGGCTGAGGTTCCTAAAATTACTCTTCTTATTCCAAGAGATANATAAGAATNGACAATCTCTATNTTNCTAATACCTCCACCAATCTGAATTTCACATTGAACAGAATTTGAAATTTCCTTAATAATTTCATAATTGATACTTTTACCTTCAACNGCACCATCNAGATCNACCAAATGNATCAATTTTGCTCCCATAGACTCCCATTTCTTNGCAATCTCGACTGGACTATCTGAATAAATCTTTTCTTNGGCAAAATCTCCCTTNTAGAGTCTNACNCATTTTTGGTTTTTTATATCAATTGCTGGTATTAAAATCATAATTCTACATTTTACAAAAATAAATTAATAAATTAAATTAAAAAATATGAAATACTGGTTAGTGAAATCTGAGCCTTTTAAATATTCTTGGACCATGATGCTTAAAGATAAAGTAACTTACTGGGATGGAGTACGCAATTATCAAGCCCGAAATAATCTTAAATTAATGAAAAANGGGGATTTAGTTTTNTTTTATCATAGCAATGAAGGAAAAGAAATTGTGGGGCTTACAAAAGTAGTAAAAGAATATTATCAAGATCCTACNACNGAAGATGAAAAATGGGTTGTTGTGGANCTTAAAGTTGATAAGACATTAAAAAGACCTATATCTTTAGAAGAAATTAAAGGTGATAATAACTTAAAAGATATAGGTTTAATTAGACAGTCAAGATTATCAGTTATGGAAATTAAAAAAGAACATTTTAAATATATTATAAATTTATCCAATGAAAAATAGTGAAAACGATCTTATAAAGGGTGTAAATTCTGGTAGCAGAGTATGCTTGTCTAAACTGATTAGCTTAGTTGAAAGTGATAAATCAGCAATATTCAGAATTATTGATTCATTAAACAAAAGAAAAAATAACTCTTATGTGATTGGAATCACTGGTCCTCCTGGGGCGGGGAAGAGCACCTTAACTAATCGTTTGATTCAAAATTATCGAAAAAAAAATTTGTCTGTTGCAGTCTTAGCTGTTGATCCTAGTAGTCCTTTTACGGGAGGAGCCGTGTTAGGTGATAGAATTAGAATGCAAGAGCATGCTCTAGATGATGGGGTATTTATTAGAAGTATTGGCAGCCGGGGGGATTTGGGAGGTTTATCAAGTGCAACTTCTGCAATAATAAAGCTTTTTGACTCATTTGGAGTGGACATCGTTTTAATTGAAACTGTTGGGGTAGGCCAAACTGAGTTAGATATTATAAAAATTTCGGATTGCGTTTTAGTTACTTTAGTTCCTGAGGCAGGAGATGGAGTTCAAGCAATGAAAGCGGGCTTGATGGAAATAGGAGATATATTTATTGTCAATAAAGCTGATAGAGGTGGCGCAGAAAAACTTGCAAGAGAAATTGACTATATGATTTCATTAAAACATAAAAATACAAACTGGAATACAAAGGTGATTTTAGCAGAGGCTGAGAATGATGTAGGCACAAAAAATATTGTTGATGAAATAGATTCATTTAAAGAATATGAGATTCAAAGCAATGAATTAAATAAGAAAAGAACGCTTCGTAAAGTCTCAGAAATTGAAACTTTATTATTCCAGCGTATGAAATATGAATTAGAATCATTAAAACAAGATAAGGATGTTAAAAATATTATGTCAAAAGTTAGCAAATCAGATTTAGAGCCTGAAGAGGCAGTAAATCTTATTTTCAAACTTTTTAAAAAGAATTTTTGATTTTGAGAAAAATATTAATCAGTAAAATTTTAGATCAGATTAAAATTGCTATTATTGATGATGGCAAATTGATACATTATTTTTTAGAATATGAAGATATTCAACAAAGTATTAGGGGAAATATTTATAAGGCAAGTATCGACAAAAATGCAAAAGGTATGGATGCTTCATTTATTGATATAGGCCTAGGAAGATCGGCATTTCTGTCCAAGTTTAATCCTTTTCAAAAAGAAATGTCTAAAACTAGTGGAACATATCAGATTTCTAAAGATAATTTTCTTTTGGTTCAAGCTGTCAGCGATTACGATCCAAGAAAAGCTCCAAAAGTCTCAGATTTTGTAGCTTTACCATCAAAATATTGTGTTATTGTTAGCAAGCCAAAGTTTTTTGGAATTTCAAAAAGAATACAATGCCAAAAAGAAAGAAAAAGATTTAACTCGCTTAAAAAACTTAGCAATAAAGATTGTGGAATAATATTAAGAACATCTTCAATTAATAAAAAAATTAAAGATATAAAGAACGATATAACATCAACCAAAAAGAAATGGAGAGAAATATTAAATGATTTTAAAAAAAATAATTCACAAGGAATGCTTCATCAAGAAAAAAGTGTTTTAGATAATTTAGTTAGAGAATTTATCAATGATAAGACATATATCGAAACAGATTCTAGGTTTGTATATAATAAATTAAAAAAAGATTTGCCTAGAAATATTGAAATTAAATTAGCAATTAAGAATAAAGAAATATTTAGAAAATATAATATTGATGATGAAATTAAAAATATATTTTTTAAAAAAATAAAATTAAAAAATGGCGCCTTCATTTTGGTTGAAGAGAAAGAAGGGCTAACTGTGATAGATATAAATTCTGGTAGTAGTCTAAATAATAAAAAAGAAACTTTATTAAACATAAATAAAATAGCAGCAACAGAAATTTCCCGTCAAATAGTTTTGAGAAACCTTCATGGTCTGATATTAATTGATTTTATTGATGTTAAAAAGCCAAAAGAAAAAAAAGAAATATATAAAACATTATACGAATCTATGAGATCAGACAAATCAAAACATACAATATTACCAATGTCTAAATTCGGTATTATTGAAATGACAAGACAAAAAAGGGGCAGCAAAATATCAAATATTATTGGTGAAAAGTGTTTAGTTTGTAATGGTTATGGTTTGGTCCAAAATAAAGTATCAGTATGTTATGAAGTTTTAGAAAATGTAATAAAAAACAACATAAAAGGCAAAGTGTCTATTAAAATTAATTCTACAATCTATCAAAATATGAAAGATATTTTGAACAAACATAAAAATAATTCGGAAATAAAAAAAATCAAATTCAAATTAATAGAAGATTTTGAGCCAATTTATGGCAATAGAGAATTATACGAAATTATTTGATGAATTATTTTTTTTATATATGATTAATGAACAATGAGTATTTTAAAAGTTGGAAATCTTTATCATATTGGAATTGCTGTAAGAGATGCAGAAAAAACTTCCTTGTTATATTCTGAAACATTAGGCTTAAAAATTGAACATGATGAAGTAGTAATGGATCAGGGAGTGAGGGCTATAATGATGATTCCTGAAAATAGTAATTCAAGTGCTATAGAACTTTTAGAACCAGTAGTTCCTGAATCTCCAATAAATAAGTTTTTAGACAATAAAGGTGAAGGCATGCATCATGTTTGCTATTTAGTGTCAGATATCTGGGAAGGTATTTCTCATCTTAAAAACATGGGGATTGATATGATAGATTTAGAGCCTAGAGAGGGCTTGAACAATACATTGGTTGCTTTTGCACATCCAAAAAGCATGAACAGTGTTTTAATAGAATTAGCCCAGAAAAAATAAATTAGGAACTTTTAGTTTCTTTATCTTCATCTTCATGCGGCTTCTTTTTGTCATCATCTTTTACTGCTTTTTTAAATCCAGAGATTCCTTTTCCCAAGGCAGATCCAATATCCCCAAGCTTGCTTGGTCCAAAAATAAGGAGGACTATTACTAAAATAATAATTAATTCTTGAACACCTAATCCAAACATAAATACCTCTTAAACAAAAGCTAACTCATTGATGTAAATGTGTCAATTAACACCTTTAATAAACAGCGATTTGAAATATAATATTTTTAGTGAAGGTTTTGATTTATACACATGAATATCCACCATTCAGAGGTGGTATTGCAACATCATCACAGAAAATTGCAAATATTTTAAAGGACAAGTTTAATGTAGTTGTTTGTTGTCCTAAATATCGAAATACAAGTTCTAGTAGCTCAAATAACTTAAAAATTAAGAGAATGAATTTAATAGGCGGTGATAAGTTTAAAAAAATTCCATTATTACAGTATATTCAAGGTTTTTTTCATTTAAAAAGGAGTATTAGAGAGGAAAAGCCAGACTATATTTTATATTTAGGAGAAGAGGCTGAAATAGTTGGGGGTCTAGTTAATGAAGTAAAATTAAATCAAATTGTTAGAATTGCGGGGTCTGGGATTAAATCGATTTTGGAAAATAAAAATCCTTCAAAAACCTACAAAAAATTTTTAATGAAAAGATTATATAAAAATTCAAAGTATATAATTGCAGTCAGCAATAACACTAAGAATTTATTAATAAAAAGTAATGAATTTAATGAAGTAAATAAAATAAAATTAATTTATAACGGATTAGAAGACGAATTTATTAAGAAAGAAAAAGACTATAGCTTAAGAAATAAGTTAGGTTTTGAAGAAGATGATTTTATATTGTTAACAGTATCAAGAATTCTTCCACGTAAAGGACAAGATAATGTAATCAAAGCTTTATCAAAAATTAAAAATAAAAAAATCAAATACCTATGTGTAGGAGATGGAGGATACATTAAAAAATTTAAAAAACTCTCTAAAAATTTAAATATTGACAATAGAATTCTATTTGTTGGAGGAATAGATAGAAAAGATTCAACAAAATATTATGATATTGCTGATGCTTTTATTTTATGTAATAGAACTTGGAATAACAAAATTGAAGGGCTGCCAAACGTTGTGCTAGAAGCGATGGGAAGATCAAAGCCTGTAATTGGATCAAAAAACTCTGGGACTGAAGAATTAATAATAGACGGAAAAACTGGCTATATTGTCGATCCAGAAAATATTCAAGATATTAAAGAAATAATTATTTCCGCCTCTGAAAATAGAAATCAATTAAAAGTCATGGGTGATAATGCTTTAAATTTTATTCAAAAAAACTTTTCAAATAAAAAAATGGAAGAAGAGTATATTAGGATATTAAATGAAAATTAAAATATGTGGGATAACTAATATAGATGATGCAACAAATTGTCAAAACCTAGGTGTTAATTATCTAGGTTTTATTTTTTATAAAAAAAGTCCCAGGTATATTAGCTATAGCAATGCAAAAAAAGTAATAGCTGGTCTCGATTCTAAAGTCCAAAAAGTTGGAGTATTTGTAAATACAGATAATAATGAAATTAATAAAATATCAAAAGACATAGGTTTGGATTATGTACAGCTGCATGGAGATGAAGATGAAGAAGACATTTTTAAAATCAAATTGCCATGCATTAAAGCATTAGATGGTAATTCTCCAAATCTATTAGAGAATATAAACATTTTTAAAAATGCAAAATATTTATTATTGGATAATATTTCTAAAGGTCTTAAAGGCGGAAGCGGAAATAAATTTGATTGGAATAATTTAAAAAATATAGATGATAAAAAAAATATTATTTTGTCAGGTGGGCTCAATCAGGAAAATATATTAGATGCAATTAATAAAACAGGTATAGAATTTTATGACTTTTGCTCATCTACAGAGATAAAACCTGGGATTAAAAATATAAAAAAGATAGAATCTATTGTAAACTTAATTAATAATGCCAAAAAATAAATTTAACTTTAATACGCTTCCTGATCAAAATGGTAGATTTGGGGATTATGGAGGTATGTTTGTTTCAGAAACTCTTGTTCCAGCCCTTAACGATCTCAACGATAAATACAAAAAAATCAAAAATAATTCTTCATTTAAGCGTGAAGTAAAAAATTTATTGAAAAATTTTGTTGGTAGACCAACTCCATTGTATTTGGCAGAAAGAACTTCAAGAGATATTGGCGGTGCCAAAATTTATTTAAAGCGTGAAGACTTAGCACACACTGGAGCTCACAAAATAAACAATACTGTAGGTCAAGCTATTTTAGCAAAATTAATGGGTAAGAAAAGAATAATAGCAGAGACTGGAGCAGGTCAACATGGTGTTGCAACTGCAACTATCTGCGCGCTGTTAGGATTAAAATGTGAAATTTACATGGGCGCAACTGATACTTTTAGACAAGCCATAAATGTGCAGAGAATGAAACTTTTAGGAGCTAAGGTTATTCCTGTTAAATCTGGATCTCAAACACTTAAAGATGCATTAAATGAAGCTCTAAGAGATTGGGTTACTAATGTTAGAGACACATTCTACATTATTGGCAGTGTCGCTGGACCCCATCCCTACCCAATGATAGTCAGAGATTTTCAATCGGTAATAGGAATAGAGTCAAGAAAGCAAATAATTAAAATTCAAAATAAATTACCAGATTTACTAGTAGCTTGCGTTGGGGGAGGTTCTAATGCTATTGGCCTATTCTACCCTTTTCTTAATGATCAATCAGTAAAGATGGTTGGGGTTGAAGCTGGGGGAAGTGGAATAAACTCTGGTTTCCATTCTGCTAGCATCGGTGCGGGGTCGGTTGGAGTGCTTCATGGGAGTAAAACATACATACTTCAAAATGATAATGGTCAGGTGGAGGAGACACATTCTGTTTCTGCAGGGCTAGATTATCCTGGAGTTGGTCCAGAGCATTCTTTTTTAAAAGATACTAAAAGAGTTAAATATGTATCAGTTACAGATATTGAAGCAGTAAAAGCTTTACAATATTTTTCTGAAAAAGAAGGGATTATTTCTGCTCTTGAAACAGCTCATGCATTATCGTATGCAATGAAAGTTGCAAAAAAAATGAATAAAAAAGAAAGTATAATTGTCAACCTATCCGGAAGAGGTGATAAAGACCTTGAATCAGTAAATGATTTTTTAANTAAAAATAGGCAAAACCAATAAATGAAAATATTAAATAAGATCAAATCTGATAATGAATCAGGGAAAGTTTCTTTTATATCTTATGTAACNGCAGGNGATCCTGATATAAAAACAACTTTANATATTATGAAATCNTTAGCAAATAANGGAACTGACATAATAGAGCTTGGCATACCTTTTTCTGATCCAATATCTGATGGCCCTACAATCCAAAAAGCCTCAGAAAGATCTTTAAAAAAAGATATTAATATTAGCAAAGCTCTAAATATAGTAAAAGAATTTAGAAAAGAATTCTCGACTCCAATAATAATATTTGGCTATTACAATCCTTTTTTAAGATATGGAATAAATAATTTAATGAAGGATATTAAAAATGTAGATGCAAATGGAATTTTAGTTGTTGACCTACCTCCCGAGGAGTCTCACCAAATACAGAGGTCAGTTAATAAACATAATCTTGAGCTGGTTTATCTCGTTGCGCCAACTAGTACAGACTACAGAATACAGACAATATCCAACCTATCCAACTCATTTATATACCTTGTTTCAGTTACAGGAGTGACAGGCACAAGAACGAATATTGACAAAAATCTTATGCCATTTATAAAAAAATTAAAGAGGATAACAAAAAAACCTATTTGTGTAGGATTTGGAATATCTAGCACAAAACATGTTAACGAATTAAAGAAAAAAGTTAATGGAATAGTTATTGGTAGCGCTATTGTTAAAATTATTGAGAAAAATCTGAATGACAAACAAGAAATTACAAAAAAAATATCTAATTTTTGCAAAAAAATATCTAGGGCATGTAGAATTTAAGGACTTTTAACTTTTTTAACTATATGGCAAAATATATTATTCAAATTTAAACATTTGTGAGTATTTCACATAAAAAAAGGAGTGAGAATTTATGGAATTACTATTTAAAACAAGATCTACAGAATATACTGGGCCCGGTGGTTTGCCTAACGGAAGTCTTGATAATACTGCTGAATGGAAACCAATGACCAAGTATTTAGAGCTAGGAGCTGAAAATTATCCAGAGAAAGCTATGTTTAAAATTGCTGATGGTAATGGGAAAGTAGTTGAGACATATACTTATAAAGAAACTAATGATAAAGCCAATCAGGTTGCAAATGGACTTATCTCTAAAGTTGGTGTAAAAAAAGGCGATAAGATTGGAATGTATATGTTAAATTGTGCAGAATTTGTACTTTCAATTCTAGCAATTCATAAGACTGGGGGTATTCAAGTCCCAATCAATAAAGATGAAAAGGGAGAAAGGCTTGCATATATTATTAATTATTCTGATCAAGTAGCCCTAGTCGTTGATCCCTCTGGCCTTCCATTAATTGAAGATATTGCTGATAAACTTGAAAATCTTAAATTAATTTATGTAACTGGAGACGCTGCAAACGTGCCAGAAAAGATAGGTAACATTCCTGCTGAACCATTTAATTCGCTACAAGAATTTGGTTCGGATAACCCAGGAGTTGATGTTCAAATAAGCGATAAAGAAAGATGTATGTTTACCTCAGGTACTACTGGTATGCCAAAAGGTGTTGTAAGAGAGCATGGTGGAGTTGTTTTAACAGTTAGAGCTTACATGCAGCAACAAGGAGTAAGAAGCGATGACACTCTCATGAGCGTTCTTTCTCTTGGACATGCTAATGCGCAGGCGTTATGTCTATTTTGCGCTATTGGTGCTGGTGCGACAGCTGTATTTTTTCCTAAATTTTCAGCCTCTAACTTTTTCAAATGGGCCCATGACTGCGGAGCAACCTGTGTAAATATGTTAGGTGCTGTTGCAGAATATCTTTATGCATCTAAACCAAGCGAATATGATCAAAAACATAAAATTAGAATTATGCTAGGCTCTCCTGCGCCAAGAAATCTAGAGGATTTCCAAAAAAGGTTTAATGTTAGGGTTATAGATGGTTACGGCTCAACTGAAATGGGTATGGTGCTTTGGAAAAATCCTGAAGATGTCAGAGCAGGATCATGTGGATATCCTACTGAAGGGTTTTATGTTGAATTAAGAAATCCTGAGAATATTCAGGAGGTTATAAGACCTCACTGGGATCCATATATTGATTCTACCCCACCTGATTCAGCGAAAGGAATTCTTTATATTAGACCGTTAGTGCCAAATACGACTTTGAACGAGTATTTTAAAGATGAAAGAAGGACTAGAGAAGCTTTTGATGATGATGGCTTCTTTAATTCTGATGATGTTATGGCTTGTGGTACAGATGGCAGATATTATTTTATTGGAAGACATACAAGACTTAGAGTATCAGGAGAAAATGTCGATCCTGTAGCTGTCGCTGATTTAGCCCTTATGCACCCAGCGGTTCAAGATGCCATAGCGGTAGGATTGAGGCTACCTGATGTTTCTGATGATGAATTAAAACTCAATATCATATTGAAAGATGGCGAAAAATTTGATGAGGCAGAGTTCTGTACTTGGATGGCTGAACAATGTATTATCGCCATGGTGCCAAGATTCATCGAAATTCTAGATGGATGGCCTATGACTGCTACTCAAAAAGTTAAAGTAGCAGAATTAAAAGAAATTACTGACAAAACATGGGACAGAGCAAAAGCTGGTCTTAAATTTAGTGCTAGAAAATAATTTATGCAGCTTTTTTTTCGACCTACTGAAAATAAATATGAGGGAGAAGGAATTCTCCCTCATGGAACTTTTAACAATACCAATGAATGGAATCCCTTAATTAAGTATTTAGAGAAAGGTGCTTTAGAATTTCCTAATAAAACAATGTTTAAAATGGGAGATGGCAATGGCAAAATTATTGAACAATTTACATATGAAGAGACCAATCAAAAATCAAATCAAATTGCAAATTACCTAATTGAAAATTGCTCTATCAATAGTGAAGATAAAATAGGAATTTTCATGCTAAATTCTTCTGAGTTTGTTTTTTCCATACTAGCTACCCATAAAACTGGAGCTATTCAAGTTCCTGTAAATAAAGACGAAAAAGGCGAAAGACTCTTATATGTAATTAATTATTCTGAGATGAAAGTTTTAATAATTGATAAAAGTGCGATTGATTTAATCAAACCTATTGCTGATAAATTTGAAAATTTAACAAAAATTTTTATTTCCGGAGGTGAAGGGGACATTCCTAGCAATTTAGGAAAAATTCCTTGTGAAGAATTTGAATTATTTAATAATGGTAGCATTGATAATCCAAATGTTGAACTAACGATAGCTAACAAAGAAAGATGTATGTTTACATCTGGTACAACCGGTATGCCAAAAGGTGTTGTAAGAGAGCACGGCGGAGTGCTTATGACAGTTAGAAGCTATATACAACATCAAGGCATTAGAAGCGATGATACTTTAATGAGTGTTTTATCCTTGGGCCATGCAAATGCTCAGGCAATGTGTTTATTTGCCGCTATAGGTGCAGGTTGCACTGCAGTCTTTTTTCCTAAATTTTCTGCTTCTAATTTTTGGAAATGGGCACATGACTGTGGAGCGACGGTAACGAACTTCCTTGGAGCAGTAGCGGAATATCTTTGGTCAGCAAAGCCAGGCGATCATGATCAAAAACATAACGTTAGAATTGTTTTAGCAGGTCCTGCTCCCAGAAATTTAATAGAGTTTGAAAAAAGATTCAATGTTAAAATAGTTGAAGGATATGGATCTACTGAAATGGGTATGCCCCTATGGAAAAGTCCTGAAGATACTAGAGTTGGCTCATGCGGATATCCTGTTGAAGGCTATTATCTTGAAATCCGAAATCCTGAAAATATTGAGGAAGTAATCAAACCTCATTGGGATCCTAGCATAGAAGAAAAACCCCCAGAATCTGCAAAAGGATTGTTGTTTATAAGACCAAATGTACCAAATACAACTTTAAATGAGTATTTTAAAGATGANAGAAGGACTAGAGAAGCTTTTGATGACGAGGGCTTTTTTAATTCTGANGATTTATTCGCTGCAGGAACAGATGGAAGATATTATTTTATTGGTAGATATTCAAGACTAAGAGTTTCTGGGGAAAATGTTGATCCCATCGCAGTTGCTGACTTAGCTTTAATGTACCCTACAATTCAAGATGCAATTGCAGTAGGGCTTAGACTTCCAGATATTTCTGATGATGAACTTAAATTAAATATAATAATAAAAGATGGTGAAAAATTTGATGAAGCAGAGTTCTGCACTTGGATGGCCGATCAATGTATAGTTGCAATGGTCCCAAGGTTCATTGAGATTTTCAATGGTGGATTCCCAATGACTGCCTCCCAAAAAGTTAAAGTCGCTGATTTAAAAGAGATAACA
>NZXA02000037.1 GCA_002697665.2 bacterium | reverse complement strand
AAAGATCCAAAGTGTAAAGCAACTGAATTAAGAATATTTTTTTCTATTCCAAGAAAATCGCTGAAAATTATTATATGGAGTGAGGAACTTACTGGAATAAACTCTGTTATTCCTTGGATAAATGCAATCAGTAATGTTTCTATCATTTATCTCTAAATCTACTCATTATTATCCCCGCTGCAACACTAACATTTAAGGAATCAATATTTTTATTGCCTTTTATAGAGATTGGAAAATCACAATTATCTTTCACTAATTTTGATAAACCTTTACCCTCTGAACCGAAAACTAATAGAGTCTTCATATTTTCATACTTTCCAACCTTCTCAGAATATAGGTCTTCTCCAAATAAATCTGCACCAATCACCCAGTAATCATTTTCTTTGAATAAATTTATAGTATTAATAATATTTGAAACAGTATAAATATCAGAATTAAATATAAGTCCTGAAGATGATTTAACTGAACCAGGGGAAATGGCAGCTGCTCGTTTATTTGGTATGATAAATGTTTTGATTCCAAAAAATAATCCTGACCTTATAATTGCGCCTAAATTATGTGTATCCATTATATGATCAAGAATTACTACTACTCTTCCGAGATTATTAATATTTTTTTTCAAACTATCATAATTTAATAAATCTGGCTTCTTGACCAAAATTGCTATTCCTTGATTATCATCATTACCGGTAATTTCATTCAATTCTTTTTTTGAAACTTTCTTTACAAAGCTTATATCTTTTCGTAAATTTAAATTTTCAATCCTTGAACCGGAATAAAAAATTTTTTTTATAATTTTAGGTTTTGTTTTTAAAAGTTCTTTTATAGTATTAATTCCATATATTATCATTTTAAATTTTTAATCTTCACCCTTAAATTTTAAATAAGGATCAAATATCTTAATTCCCAAATATTTTTTATCTAAAAACTCAATTGGGTCAACAGGTGTACCTTGTAAAAAAACACCAAAATGTAAATGATCTCCAAAAGCAAATCCTGAAGTTCCGGTCGTACCTAAAGATGTTTGTTTATCCACATTGTCTCCTTTATTCACATTAATAGTATCTAGATGACTGTATAGGGTATAGAAGCCAATACCATGATCAATTATAACAACACCTCCATATATCCCCAATGTTTTCTCAACTAAAACGACTTGACCCCTATTAGCAGAGTAAACATTGTCATTTTTAACAGATGATAGATCAATGCCCCAATGATATTGTTTGTCTAATATAGTGCTGTCATCATTCTTAAAATAATATGTCCTTAATTCACTATATTCTGATGATACTTTTGAATTTGCTAAAGACTTAAATTTTCCATCAAATAATTTCTTAGCAGATATTTTAGATGTTACTGAATTAATGTAGGTTTCATTAATTAATCTTTCCTCTTTATTAAGTTTTAGAAAATCTTCTTTTGTGAAATCATCTAGATTAGAATTAAAAATCTCGTTATATTTGTCCGTTATCATTCCTTTATCTAAAAATATTTTGATATTTGACCACTTCTTATTCTTTATAGTTTTAATTTTTCGTGAAATTTGAACTTTATTTCCTAACATATCTTCAGAAATAATTTTTATTTTGTTTTGTTTACAAGGAATATTTGAACATGTGAAAAAAATCAAATGATCAATATAATCATTTTTTTTAATTTCTAATGATTTAAAAATACCGCCATTACCATTTTCCAAATAAGTATTTTTTGCATCTTTTGACGTCTTAAAAGCAACATATCCAATTCCACCTAGGTATACATAACCATCGGTTCTAACATCAAATATTTTAGGTGGTGATACGTCAACATTTAAATCGAATTCATTAATTAATATGCGATCAAAAAATAAATTTTCGTAACTAATTTCATATTTTAAAATAATTTTTTCTCCATCATTTTTTTTAAGAAAAGAGATTGCTTCTTCATCATTATTAAATATTAGTTTTAATTTTTTATCATTTAATTCTTGTAACTCATGGTTTGCTATAAGACTATCAATATTAAATTTATAGAAATTTTTATCTTTTGAAATTAATCTAATATCAATATTTTTTATTCTTGAATTTTTTTCAAAAATTGATATAACAAATTCATTTAAGGATATTACATTTTTAATTTCGAAGTTTAATGATGGTTTATGAAAAATAAATATGTAGCTGACGTATAAAAATACAATCAATAAAATAGTAATAAATGCCCTTGGTAAATAATTTACTTTTTTATTCGTAAAAACTCTTTTTTTTGCACTCATTTTATATTTATTACACTACATTAATGGATAAAATAATTAAATAGAAAATTGGAAGAATAAAAATTAAGCTATCGACCCTATCGGTCATACCGCCATGACCTGGTAATAAATTACCTGTGTCTTTTATGCCAGATTTTCTTTTAATCAGCGATTCAAAGAAGTCACCAAAAATTCCCATCAATGAAATTATAAGTCCAACAAAAATCATTTTAAATAAGCCAATGTTTATATCTAAATATGAAAATAGTAGATATGAAGAAATTATTGAAGATATTATTCCTGCAAATGTTCCCTCAAATGTTTTATTTGGACTTACATTAGGAAAAGCTAAATTTTGTCCAAAGTTTTTACCGATTAGATAGGCCATTATATCATTGACTGAACTTATTATAATTGGAATACAAACAAGAATTAACCCATTTTCTTCATTCCTAATTATTATTGCAAAACTTAGTCCAAAAGCTGTGTACAAAGAAATAAAAATATATGATGACCAAAAATTACTAACGGAAATTTTTTTATAAATAATTCTAACAAAATATAATATTATTAAAAAGAGGGAAATATTTATAAAAAGTTCTATATCAATATATGAGGCTATAGGAATGCTAAGAGTAACAATATAGCCTAGGAGTAACTGACCTGAATCTTTATTAATTATTATTTTTGATAGTTCGTTAAATGAAACAATTATTACCAGTGTTACAAATAAGAGAAAAATATATTCTCCTTTAAAAATTCCAAAAAAAAGGATCGGAACCAAAACTAAAGAAGTTAAAAATCTTTTAAGAAAATTACTCATCAATAAAAATGATACCACTTTTTTATTAAATATATCTTAATAAATCTCATTGACATAAAGGCCAATATCCAGTTTAATAAAATGTTCAAGGGGTTACAATGATACCTAAATATGCTTTTACAACTAGCGGATGTGGAACAGCAAAAGAAAAATTAGCAAGTTTTGAAATGGCTTTAAGAGATGCAGGAATTGCTGAATATAATTTGGTTAAAGTATCCAGCATAATGCCACCAAATTGCAAAATTATTAATAAAAGAGAAGGAATATCAATGTTATCTCCTGGTCAGGTTGTTTTTGTAGTTATGAGTGAACAATCAACCAATGAGCCAGGTAGACAAATTGCAGCATCAGTTGGAATTGCAATTCCACCAGATAGATCAAAGCATGGTTATTTGTCTGAACACCATTCATATGGGCTAACCAAAAAAGAGTCGGGAAAATATGCTGAGAGTCTAGCTGCGTATATGCTAGCCACGATTACGGACGGATCTTTAAATGCAGAAAAAAATTTTAATAAACAAAAAGATATATGGAGGATTAAAGGAAGCCCTATTAAGACTAAAGAAGTTACAAGCTATTCAAAAGGTGACCAAAATGGAAATTGGGTAACAGTCTTATCTGCTGTTGTGTTAATTATCTAATCATTTTTTTGGCTAAAATATATGCTTCATCTTCTAAGGTCTCACCACTTAACATCCTAGCAATTTCCCCAATTTTTTCATCCTCATTCAACATTGACACGGAAATCTTACTAATTTCTGAATCATTTTTTTTTATTAATATATGATTATCTGCAAATGCAGCAACCTGGGGTAAATGGCTTATGCAAATTACTTGGCTAGTTTTAGAAAGACTAGAAATTTTTTGTCCTAATTTTTCTGCTATGGCTCCCCCCAGTCCAATATCTGGTTCATCAAAAATTATAGTTTTTGATTTTAAAGAATCTGATAACTCCAAAGCGATAGATAATAAAATCCTTGATATTTCTCCCCCAGATGCAACTTTACTAAGCGAACCAGGAGGAATTTCGTCAGAGGACGAGAATAAAAACTCAATGTCATCTATTCCTTTTGAATTTAATTCACAATCTCTAAAAGAAACTAGCCAATTACATTTATTTATTCCTAGATCTTTCAGATGCTCTAATATTTTTTTTGAAAACTTATTAGAACTATTTTTTCGAATTTGAGAGATTGCTTCAGCTACCATTAAAACTTTTTTGCTAATGGCAGATATATTTATACTCAAATCTTTAAGTTGATCATCAATGTTACTTTTGCTGTTCAGTGTAGATCTTAAACTATCACGTTCATTTAGAAGCTCTGTTAAGGTAAGTCCGTATTTTCTTTTCAGCTCTTTTATTAAATATAATTGATCTTCTATACTTTCATAATCAATATCATCATTATCAATATTATTTACTAATTTTGAAAGATTAAACGATACATCCTCAATGTTTGTATATGCAATATTTAAAGATTCAGACTCTTTTGTTACTGTTTCAATCTTATCTGCATCTTTGATTACTGAGCTTAAACTATGTAAAATCTTCTCATCTATCTCATTTATTATATTATTAATTAAATCTATGTTTACTTTTGATTCTTTTATTTTTTTAATTTTTTCTATGAATTTCAGTTCTTGATCTTCATCTTCAATGTTAATTTTATCAAGCTCATTTAATTTAAAAGTATAAAAATCCTTCTTTTCACTAATATCTTTTTTTAATTTTTCTAGTTTCTCATATTCATTAATTTTGTTTCTATATTCGCTATAAATATCAAAAAAATCCATAATTTTTTTTGAGGATAAGCAATATTGATCAATATATTCAATATGATTTTTCTTTCCTAATAATTCAATATATTTCTTCTGACTAAAAAATAAAATATTTTTTTCAAATAGACCTATAATTTCCTCATAATTAGATTCGGTCATATTGATATAGTATTGGGATTGATTTTTGTAATTTACTAGCCTTTTTAGTAAGATAATTTCATCATCATCTTGTATTTCCAGAATAATTTCAAGATTTTCATTTTTTTTTCTTTTTAATTCTTTAGGAAACCTTTTTGAGATAAATAACTCAATTGAACTTAAGATTAGTGATTTTCCTGCTCCTGTCTCCCCAGTCAAAATATTTAATTTGTCAGTAAATTTAATTTCTAAATTTTTAATTGTTAAGTAGTTAATTAATCTTATATTTTTAAGCATAGAATTTTAAGAGCACTATTTAATTTGACCACTCCCATAAACAACAAACTTTTCAGATGTTAATTCATTAAGACCCATTGGGCCAAATGCATGAAGCTTGGTAGTACTAATTCCTATTTCTGCGCCAAGTCCTAGCTCATTCCCATCATTAAACCTGGTAGAAGCATTATGAAAAATTGCTGATGAATTTAAGCTTTGTATAAAAATCTCTTTATTTATTTCATTACTGGTAACAATTGATTCTGTATGTAGAGATCCGAACTCCTCAATATGTTTAATGGCCTGTTGAATGTCGCTAACAATTTTAATATTTAACTTCATATCTAAATACTCATTATGATAATCTTCAGGTGTTAGTTTTGTAAACAAATCATTACTAATATAATTTGAGAGTTCATCTTCACCATAAATTGAGACTTTATTATTTATAAATTCATGCAAAAGATTTAAAATAAAATCTTTGGGTAAATTTTTATTAATTATCAAAGTTTCCATTGCATTACAAACACCAGGTCTTTGAATTTTTGAATTTATTGCAATATCATGCGCTATTTTTAAATCGGCTTCGGAATCTAAATATACATGACATACTCCCTTGTAATGCTTTATCACNGGAATACTNGANTTTTCAGAAACAAATNTTATTAAGCCTTCNCCNCCCCTTGGTATAACNAGATCAACATCNTCATCTTTCCTNAGTATATATTTCATAACCTCTCGGTCTGTATAGGGNACAAGATTAANGNAATCTTTATTTATATTATTCTTAATTAAAGATTTTTGTATAATATCAACTAAAATTTTATTTGTATTAAAACATTCTGAACCTCCNCGAAGTAAAACTGAATTTCCTGATTTAAGACANANGGAAGCAGCATCAGAAGTNACATTTGGTCTAGANTCATATATTATNCAAATTACTCCCAATGGTATAGATTGCTTGAATACTTTTAATCCATTTGGTCTTTCATATAAAAATCTGTTTTTTCTGACAGGNTCNTCTAGATCAATAACTTCATTTATATTTTGTATCATCTGGTCAATTCTTTCGTCATTAAGTTTTAATCTATCATAGAAAGCAGGAGAGAAATTTTTTGGATCAAGCAAATTCAAATCTTTCTCATTATTTAATAAAATTGATGTTCTCGATTCATTTATATTCTTTGCAATATCGATCAGTAATAAATTCTTAGTTTCTGTATTGGTTTTTGCAATATCTAAAGAGGATTTTTTTGTATTCATAAGTAAATTATCAATTTGTGACTTTACATCTTGATTCAAAGTATCTACACTCATTCTAGCTATAATAAATCAAGCATTAAATAAGGTCAAAGGTGAAAAAATGGAGAAAACTTTATCAATAATTAAACCAGACGGAGTTAAAAAAAATATTATTGGATCTATCTTAAATAGATTTGAAGTATCGGGATTTGTAATTGTAAATATAAAATTAATTAAGTTAACNAAAGACCANGCGAGTAGTTTTTATGAAATGCATAAAGGNAAACCTTTCTTNGAAAATTTAGTNGATTTCATGACGTCAGGACCTTGCATACCNTTTGTTGTTCAAGGTGAAAATGCTATAACATCNGTTAGGGAAATGATGGGATCAACCAATCCTNACGATGCNGCTTGTGGAACAATAAGGTCAGANTTNGCAGATAGCATAGATAGNAATATAATTCATGGTTCGGATTCAAAAGAATCGGCTGATAGAGAAATTTCATTTTTTTTCGAATAATTTGATTTTTTTATTAGTTCATTGATAAATATTTCAGAATATTTATTAATAAAAAAATTTTTTTCTATTTTAATAAATTCGTTAAGATTTCCTATATCAATATCTTTTTCACCACAGGCNAAAACACCTTCAANTTTTTTCAGATCAATGTCAAAATTTACCGACATNCCATGCTTGCTGAATCCTCTATCAAATTTTAATCCAATAGATGCTACCTTATGGTTTTGAATCCAAACNCCAGGNCCTATAACATTTTTTTTANTTTNTAAATTATGGTTTTTAAAAGTTTTTATTAGAGAATCTAAAATCACATCNACTAAATCTCTGGGTTTTATAACCAAATCTTTAATCGATAAGATTGGATAGAAAACTAATTGNCCTGGNCCGTGATATGTTATGTCACCACCTCTAGATGAATTAATAATNCTTATACCATTCATTTTGTCTAAATTAAGATATTTTGACTTTGAAAATTTTCCNACGGTGAATACCTCTTTATGTTCTAAAAAAATCAAACATCCTAGATTATTATTTGTTTTTAAATTATGAATAAATCTATTAAAAAGATTTTCAATACTAGAATAATCNACGGGTTCTGACAAAATTTTTGAATATATTAAATTATCCATTAATAATCATATTATTATGCCAGATAATAAAAATATAGAAGATTTAATATTAGATGATAAATTATTCTCTCTAATTTTTATTGAAAATGATTCTTATTATGAAAGTAAAATANTAAGTTTTTTAAAAAACCNATTAAATAGCGACCTNTATTCAACCGATGTATTTATNNGAGANTTGGCGGAAAAATATAATATAAATGGAATAATCGATGAATTAAATACTTTTCCATTTGGTGACAGAAAAAGATATTTTATATTGAAAAATGTCGATAAAATCAAAAAAGATGAGTTANCNCTNATAAATGATTATAATCTTAAACCTAATAAGAAAGTAAAAGTNTTCTACTTTTCAACAAAATCAAACTTTAAATTAAAAGTNGANATAGAAATTAAATTTAAATCTAATAGAGATAATATAAGAGATTTAATTTTAGANAAATTAAAGTTAAGCAATATAAATTTAGATAAAAATATTNTAGATAAGCTGTTGTCNAAGATATCAGAAAATAGATTAANNGTAGATAAAGAAATTAATAATATTATAAATTTAATGANNAATTCNGATGATATANANACTANTATGGATTATATTGATAACAACAAANGAGAATTTTTTAACGAATCTTACTCTTTAGATATAGATATTAATAAAAAAAATAGAAAAAATCTTTTGAAAAACTATGAAAAAACAAACTTTAATGAAAATATCTTTATGGAAGTGGGAAGAATAACATGGAAATATAAACTTTATTTAAAAATAAAAATATTATTAAAAGATGGATACAAAGATAGTGAAATAATAGAGAAAATAAAAGTTTCAAAATATCAATTTAAATATATAAAAAACGAGGCNAATAATCTATCATTAAATGATATTTTAAAAACACTTATTGAGCTTGTTAAAGCAGATAAAAAATTAAAATCAACAGATATTCCTAGTGAAATAATATCTTTTAATTTATTAAAAAATATAAGCAAATAATTAATTATTTAAGGATTTTGTAAACTTCGAAATATTTCTAGATGCATTTCTTTTATGTATGACACCTTTTGAAGCTGCTTTGTCATATAAAGAAATAATTTCTCTTAGGAGTTTATCTTTATTATCAGAATTTGAATCTACAGCTGCTTTAAAAACTTTAATCCTTGATTTAAGGTTTGATAACACTGATTTATTTCTGAGTCTTCTTTTTATATTTTGTCTAACTCTTTTTTTTGCCGATGCACTTTTGTTTGCCATAATTAAAGCTTAATTCTCCTTAATATTTATTTTTTGTCAATCATTTGTTTAAAATAGATTAAAAAATGAGTAATATAGTATTTATGAAATTTTTCTTAGATAGTGCAAATATTAANGAAATTGAAGAAATTGCATCANTAGGTCTTTTNGATGGAGTTACTACTAATCCCTCACTAGTTGCTAANGAAAACGGTCAACAGGATTTTGCTAAAATTATCAAAAAAATATGTAAAATCGNAAAAGGTCCAGTAAGTGCTGAGGTCATATCTACCGAATTTGAAAATATGATCAAAGAGGCNGAAATTTTATCAAAAATTGACAAGAATGTAGTTATCAAATTACCTATGACTAAAGATGGAATTAAAGCAACAAGCTATCTTTCAAAGAAAAAAATTCCTGTAAATGTAACTTTAATTTTCTCTGCTTCCCAAGCCTTAATTGCTGCAAAGGCAGGCGCCGCATATGTNAGTCCTTTTGTTGGTAGATTAGACGATATATCGTCTAATGGNATGAATCTAATATCAGACTTATCTGAAATTTTTTTAAATTATGGTTTTCATACTGAAATTTTGGTCGCAAGTATTAGAAATCCAATNCATATAATTGAATCAGCAAAATTAGGAGCNGACGTAGCTACTCTCCCCTATTCAGTCTTAATTCAATTATTTAATCATCCATTAACAGATATTGGTATTGAGAAATTTCTNAAAGATTGGAACAATAAATAAGNGACTCTTGATTACCNTTAGCTCCTTTTANTGGAGAGTCAAAAGGCTCTGAAATTTTATTAAAATAATTTCCCAAAAATTTTTTTACATTCAATATTGCTTCANTTCTGTATTTTTCATTCTTNACAATTCCACCTTTNTCAATTTTTTCCCTCTTTAATTCAAATTGAGGTTTTACTAAGCCAATATACTCCAAATTTTTGTAAGAAAATTCTTTGAAAAAATTACCAAACTTAGTAATTGAAATAAATGAAACATCCATTACTACCAAATCTATCTCATCAGGTATTTCATTTTTTGTTAGATACCTTGCATTTTTTTTTTCAATATTTACAATTTTTTCGTGATTTCTTAATTTATAATCTAATTGGCCATAGCCAACATCAACACTATAAATTTTTTTGGCTTTATTTTTTAATAAACATTCCGTGAAACCGCCTGTTGATGCACCAATATCTAGGCAAATCTTTGAATTTACTTTAATTTTAAATTTGCTTATTGCGGCAGATAATTTTTCAGCTGATCTACTAACATAAGTATCAGAGATTAATTTGAGATCTATAGTAGCATTTTGATCAATTAATTTAGAGGGCNTAGTTTCTTTAACCCCATCAACATANACTTCACCAGCTAAAATATGGACNTGGGATTTTGTTNTTGAACTNAAAAAATTTTTTTCAACTAAAATTGAATCAAACCTTTTTTTCATAANTAAGATTATTATACATAACTATTTTTTTTGGTTAGATTTACCATTGTGAAAAAAAAGATAAAGGTATGTTGTCTAATAATAATTTGTCAACATAAAGTGCTCATTTTAAGAAGAAANCATTTNGGNCCNAGAAACAAACTATGGGAATTTCCAGGTGGTAAGCAGGAAAATGGTGAAGATGAANTAACATGTATAAAAAGAGAAGTANTGGAAGAAATAAATTTAAAAATAANTTCAGCAGAATTTTTTGATTATATNGAAAAGGAGTATGANGATATATATATAGAGCTNGCTTCCTATATNTCTCACGTCAAAGAGATTCCTAAAATAAATTTAACTGTTCATGATGATTTTAAATGGATTGACCCAGTAGAATTTAAAAATTATGAATATCCAGAAGCAAATAAAAGCTTATTAAAGAGATTGTATATTAATTATCAAATTTTTCCCAAGATATTAGACTCAATTAAAATTAATTATGACTCAATTTATGGATATGATTTACCACTCATTCACTCTTCAATCAACAAACTTGAGAAATATTTAGATACTTATAATTTTGATTTTTTAATCCATGCTATCGAGCTTAAGCCAGAGATATACTTTGATGATGCGATTGATATAAATCGAGTATTCCTTAAAATTTCTCCCAATTATAAAATTCCTAACTATGAGGAGANATTATATATAGAAAAACATTTAATAAGTCCTTCTTCTGTAGTTTGGACATGTTATCAAAATATAGTGAAAATTATACAAAGTGATCTAAAAAATTATAATATTGATGAAGTTAAAAACATGAAATTGAAAATAGAAAAAGCTCTATTTAGTAAAACTAAAAGAAAAATATCAAAGAATGATTTTAAAAGATTTATGGGAAGAAGTATTTAAGTTTTATATAAATACTAGTTAAAATATTATAAATANAGGAGAAATANATGAGTTTAGAAAATAAAACAGTTATCGTGACAGGTGCTAGTACNGGAATAGGTAGAGAAACGTCAATCGAACTTGGAAAAATTGGAATGAATGTTGTAATTGGTAATAGAAATGAAAAATTAGGNAATGAAGTTGTGGATATAATAAAATCAAGTGGTGGNAATGCNAAGTTCTTAAAAACAGATGTATCCATTGANAANGATGTTAAAAATTTAACTCAATTCGCTTTAGATGAATTTGGTGAATTTAATTATGCNTTTAATAATTCNGGACTTTTAGGNGATGTTGAACCAATTAGNGACCANNGNCCAAAAGATGCAGGTTATATAGTAGATGTAAATATAAAAGGAGTCATATATTGCCTACATCATCAAATTAAAGAGATGTTAAAATATGCCACAAAGAATTCTCCTTGCAGCATCGTTAATAACAGCTCTATTCTTTCTCATGCAGCATATCCTGGTCTAACAGTATATAGTTCTACCAAACATGCCGTTACAGGACTAACTAAAGGTGCGGCTGCCGAATGTGCAGAATCTAATATTAGAGTTAATGCCGTTGGTCCTGGACCAATTAGAACCCCAATGCTAGAAGTGCCAACTGAAGGTCATCCTGAACAATTTGGAGGTATGGTTCCTATGCAAAGAATCGGTGAGCCAAAAGAAATTAGTGATGCGGTCATTTGGCTTTTTTCGGAAAACTCAAGTTATGTTACAGGTCATACTTTGATGATTGATGGCGGTTTCTGCGCAAAATAAAATTGCTTTATAGATAAATTTGTTTATTTTAACAAAGTGTTACCTTTAGTTTTTTACGTTTTTATTGATGTAATTGCTTTTAGTTCTGTAATAATAGCGGTTCTTCCTTTTCATGTAATGTTTTTAGGTGCAGGACCTCTTGTAGTCACTCTATACATGTCAACTTTTTCTTTCGTTCAATTTTTCGCCTCTCCATATATTGGAAGGCTGTCAGATAAATTTGGAAGGAAACCAATGTTAATAACGTCCTGTATTGCCGATTTATTTTCACATTCGATTATGGCTATAGCTTCAAGTTTGAATTTAGTTTTATTATCAAGAGTTATTGCGGGATTATTTTCATGTAATATATCTGTTGGCACTGCCTATATATCAGATATCACATCTTCAAAGGATAGAACAAAATATATTGGATATTATAATGCAGCGTTTAGTCTTGGATTTGTAATAGGTCCTATAGTTGGAGGATTATTAGCTGGATCAGATCCAAGTAATCCAAATTATTTAAGAGCAAATTTATTTGCTGCATCAATGAATTTTATAAATCTTTTTATTTTATTTTTCTTTTTAAAGTCTAGTAAAAACTTAATACCGTCATACAAAAAAACCAAAAAATTTCTCTCAGAAATATTTTCGATAATCACAAATAAGAATGTTTCATATCTTTTTTATCTTTATTTTTTAGTCAATTTTGTATTTTCTGGTTTAAATGGAATTTTTGCTCTTTGGAGTAAAGAGATCTTTAATTGGGGACCTCAACAAATTGGCTTTCTAATGTGTTTTGTAGGTATTTTATTAGCAGTTCATCAATCTTTATCAATAAATATTTTTGTTAATAAATATAGAGAGAAAAAAACAGTATTTATTGGAATTGCATCAATATTTGTGGGTGTTTTATTCTTATCATTTACAAAAAACTATATCATATTATCTTTTGCTATTTTTTTTCTAACTCTAGGGATTGGTATATTCAATCCTACTATAAACAGCCTTATTAGTAAAAATATTGAAAAATCCAATACTGGTGCTGCTCTTAGTATAAATCAATCTGCAATGAGCATTTCAAGATTTAGTGGCCAGCCGTTTGCAGGGCTATTTTTTCAATCTTTTGGATACAGTGCTCCTCTTTTTGTTGGAATAGCAATATTGGGAATAATCAAAGTTGTATTTGGTTCTGAGCTTTTAAATAAAGACTAAAAAGCTTTATTTTCTATAGCTTGCTACAATACCAGCAATATGTTGAAAATAAGCATTATTCTTTTCTTTAAGAATATTCATAATTTTATCACCCTCTTCAACCATATTATTCTGAAAACATGTTGATGCGACTAAAGGATACAATTGAAAAGATTCTGGCTTTTCACGTATAGCATTTCCAAAACATTTAATAGAACTCACCAAATCTCCTAAGCCTTTATAGGCAAGAGCAAGATAATAATTTTTTTCAAATGAATGAGATTTTTTTGTATCAATTTTGCCTAAAATTTTTACTGTTGATAAATAAAAACCATGTTGCATAGATGATAATCCAACTCGGAAAATTAAGTCATTGTTCTCATTTACTAATGTTGATAAAACATTATAACAAGATTGAGATTGTTCTAAGTTATTTATCTCATAAAAGCAACTTGCCTCAATCAATTTCACATCAACCTGTCTTTCACCTTTTTTTAATTTTGATAATAAATTTAGGGTTTCCATATATTTCCTATCTCTAAAAAAAATAATGGCTTTATTTATAATTGCTGGTTCACAATCAGGATCAAAATCTATAATATCATTATATATCTTTTGAGACTCCCATATTCTTCCTTGGCTCAGAAGCTTTGCCGCTTTTTCTAGTTGAGTTTCAATATCCATTTAAATAAGATATTAACTAAAAATTTAGATTTAAAAAAATAAAATAGGTGATATGTTATGTAAATATGAAAATAGAATTACAAATGGATAATTACAGAAAGAAATTTAATTATCTATTAAACAACTATATTAAAGAAAATATTGGTAACCATACTCTTGATAGAGCAATAAAATATTCTCTAACTATTGGTGGAAAAAGGATTAGGCCTTTCATATCCAGCCTAATATCAAAAGATCTGGGTCTTAGCAATAAAGAATCTTTTGCAATTTCACTTGCATCTGAGATGGTACACACATATACATTAATTCATGATGACCTTCCTTCTATGGATAACGATGAATTAAGAAGAGGAAATCCCTCAACACATATTAAATTTGGCGAATCAAATGCTATATTGGCGGGTAATTCAATTTTTTCTATGGCTATAAACGTTCTTATTAAAAATATATCAAATAAAAAAAATGACTCATTACTAAGGATTATTGAACTTCTTTGTAATGTATCTGGTCTTGATGGTTTAGCAAAAGGCCAATCTTTGGATCTGGAAATGCAAAATAAAAAGATATCTATTAAGAAAATGCTTCAGATTAGTCATCTTAAAACTTCTAAGTTGTTCGAGTTTTGTGTAGTCTCACCTTTTATTTTGTCAAAATCATCAAAAAAATATATTAAAGAGGCAAAATTGTTTTCACATAATTTAGGATTAATATTTCAAATTACTGATGATATGATAGATTTAGAAAATAAAAATTATCAAAAAATGAATAATTTTTGTATTCAGTTAATTAGAGATTGCACCAAGAAGAAAACTTTTTTTGGCGAGAGAAACGGTTGTTTTCATGATTTTTTATATCATATATTAAACAGAAGAATGTAGAATTTAGGAGATTAACCTAATAAAATATCTAAAGTCATCATTATTATTAATCCAATTATAAAACCAAAAGTAGCAGTTGTTTCATTACCTCTACTATGCGATTCAGGAATAATTTCATGACTAATTACATATAGCATTGCGCCAGCTGCAAAGCCCAAAGCGATTGAAAGAAAATGTTGAAAGACTGTTACGATGCTTACACCCAAAAAACCCATTATAGGCTCGGTCAAACCAGTCAGTGTCGCAATAAAAAAAGCTTTTTTGTTATTGTAACCAATTGCTTTTAGAGAAAAAGCCACTGCCAAACCTTCGGGTATATTTTGAAGACCAATTCCTGTAGCTAGTGACATACCATTATTAATATCACCACCTCCAAAACTAACACCAACTGCAAGGCCTTCTGGAAGATTATGGATAGTAATTGCAATTATAAATAACCAAACTTTTGAAATTTTATCTTTACTGATTTCAGGATTATGTTTTCCACCCAGAACAAAATGTTCATGTGGTGCTTTCTCCTCTACTAGCCAAATTACAATTGCTCCAAGTACAAGACCCACTAAAACTATAAACAAAGAAAGTTCTTCGCTGCCATAAATTGAAACTCCAAAATCTATACCAGGAATTATTAATGAAAAGAAACTTGCCGCTAACATTACTCCAGCGGCAAAGCCCAAAGATGCATCTTCAAATTTTTTACTCAGTTTTTTTATAAAGAAAACGGGCAGCGCCCCAATCCCTGTTGATGCCCCAGCAAAAAGACTAGCAACTGTTCCTAGTAAAATAATATCCACGTTCCATATAGTAAATAAACATTAAACTTATATCAATATGTGGACCTACTGTGTCGATAATGTAATTAATTATCTATGCTTGTTATGATCATATGATTGATGCCTTAGAAATTTAAGATTATTTTTTTTTGATATTTTGTTTTCCTACCACGTACTCTATTTCTCCAGAGAATAAAAGAACTTCTTTTAAGATATTTTCTCATTATTTGAATTATTTGTTTGTCCGACAATTTAAAATTTTTCATTATCGCTTCAAAAGGAGTTCTATCTTCCCAACACATTTCTATTATTCTAGAGATATCTGGTTTTGTTAATTTCATAAAAATGATACTAACTAATAAATCATGAATTGTATCAAGATATTCGTTAGCACTCCCGCTCCAACATCATCAAGCGTTATGCCTAATCCACCTTTTAAATCTTCAAGTTTTTTAACTAAAAAAGGCTTATAAATATCAAAAAGCCTGAACAATATAAAAGCTATGATTATCAAATTATAATCAAATGGTAAAAACAGAACTGAAACAAAATATCCCGCAACTTCATCAATTACAACCTCCTTGGGGTCATTATTATTAAAAACTTTTATGGCATATGAGGAGGATATAATTGAAACTATAATTAAAATAAGTGTAAAAATACACATTGAATATACATTAAAATTAAAAAAATTGTTTAATAGTATATATAAAATTAAGCCGCCTAGGGTACCAATAGTCCCAGGAATTTTCGGAAAATATCCAAGATAAAAAAAAGTTGAAATAATTCTTATAAGATAATTCATAAGCAATTAACAAAAAAAAATAAGATAGTGATATACTACAGAAATGATTGTGAAAATACTATTTTTATTTTGTATGGTGTTCTCAAACTTTGCCTTCGCTAATAATGGGAGAGACTTTTTAGTATCTGCAACCAAAATCAAAGATTTTAAGAGTGCTATTATATCAATTGAGGGAAATGCAAATGCGATAAATGATACAATCCTTAGTTCTGAGGTTGTTGGAGTTGTTTCAAAAATAAACAAAAATGAGGGCGAAGAAGTAAGAAAAAATGAGATTATTGCAAAAATAGATAATTCAAAATATTTAGCAATTTATAAAAGTTCACAAGAGAAGCTTTTTTCTTTGGAGTCAGAACTAAAAAAATCAAGTTTAAAATTAAAAAGATTTAATACACTACTAGATAAAGAAGTGGTATCAAGCCAAGAATATGAAGAAGTTCTATATAACCACAATTCAGTATTATCAAATTTTAATTCTCAATTGGAAATCATGAAATTTAATAAAATAAATTTGGATAAATGTAATATAAAAGCAAAATTTGACGGAATCATAAGTAAAAAATTTTTAAAATTAGGACAGTATATAGATGAAGGGGATAATTTATTTGAAATTATAGATAGCAATAGATTAGAAATTCACTTATACATTCCAAAGTCATATTTTTCACTAATAAATATAAATGATGAAGTTGAAATTACTTTTAGAGATGAAAATAAAATATATGCAAAAATTTCCAACATAGTTAATAAAATTGATAAAGCATATGGAACTTTCTTGGCCGTCGTTTATATTGATAATAATAAGCTAATAATTCCTGGTGAAGAAATAATTGCAAAAGTTAAAATAAAACCGCCTGAAGGAACTTTTCTCATAAATAAAGATGCAGTTATTAACATGAGTGATAAAAAAATAGTATATAAAATTAAAGGAAAAAAAGTTTATCCTGTTGAAATTAAAATATATGATTTATATGGAGATTATTTTATTGGTAGTGGCCCAATAAAAAGGAATGATCTAATTGTTTTGGACGGAAATGAAACATTAGCGCCAAATCAAACAGTTAGTATATCAAATATTATTAAATGAATTTTATAGACTATTCAGTAAAAAAATTTATAACAATAATTTCTATTTTTTTATTGAGTTTCATCTTTGGTCTGATTTCCCTTCAAAGTATCCCAATTCAACTAGTACCTACCGTTGAAAAGCCAAAAATTACAATTAGAACAAATTGGCAAGGTGCTAGTCCGGAAGAAATTGAGAGAGAGATTGTGATTAGGCAGGAGGATAAATTAAAAAGTCTCGAGGGTCTTGAGCTAATGGAAAGCACCTCTATAGAGAATCAGGCAACAATAAAACTTGAGTTAAAAGAAGGACGAAACATCGAGTCTACTCTTATNCAAGTTTCAAATCTTTTAGCACAAGTTAAAGATATACCAACCGATTCTGATAAACCTACAATAAAATCTATATCTTCAGATANGTCACCTATCGCATGGTTCATATTAAAAGCAAAAAAAGAGAATATAAATATTTTTGAATATAAGGATTTNGCAGAGGATTATATCAAGACTAGGTTTGAGAGAGTCGAAGGTGTAGGCGAATCTGGAATTAGAGGCGGAAGATTCAAAGAAGTTCAGATTGATATTGATACTAATAAGTTAGCTTTTTTGGAAGTCAGCTTGCTAGATATAGTTAACGAAATAAAAAAAAATAATATAGATATAAGCTCTGGGGTAATTGAGGAAGGAAAAAGAAAATATACNGCCCGAACAACGGGAGAGATAAAAAGTATCAATGACTTAAAAAAGATAATTATTAAAGAANATAATAATAACTATATTAGTCTTGGNGATATATCAAAAATAAATATCGGATACGAAGATGAGAATTATATTGTTAGGCACCTTGGTGAAAATGCTATNGCNATAAATGTTATAAAAGAGACAGGAGCNAATACNATAGAGGTCCATAAAGAACTNCTTANGGCAATGAATGAACTTAATGATGGACCTTTAAAAAAAGAANATTTAATACTTACAAATGTCTATTCAGATACAACTTATATTGATGCATCAATTTCATCAGTTAAACAGAATCTTTTNTTAGGCGCTTTGCTTGCAATATTAGTCTTACTTTTTTTCTTAAAATCTATGAAAACGACTTTAATAATAGCACTTGCAATACCCATTAGCACTGTAAGTTCTTTCATAATATTTGATTTTATGGGTAGAACATTAAATTTAATAAGTCTTGCTGGAATCAGTTTTGCGGTTGGNATGGTTGTCGACAACTCATTAGTAGTGTTAGAAAATATTTTTTCAAAATTTGAAAGTGGTGTCAAAGATCCTAAAAANGCTGCGATCGAAGGGGCAAAAGAAGTTGCGGGNGCAATTCTGGCAAGNACAATGACAACTTTTGCAGTTTTTTTGCCCATTTTGTTTCTCAGTTCAGAAATTGGACAATTATTCAAAGATATAGCTTTGTCAATTTCGATATCCATAATAATAAGTTTTTTTGTTTCTTTAACCTTCATTCCAGGTTTGGCGTCAAAAATATTAGATTATGATTCACTCTCTGACTTAGGAACTAAGAAAAAGCTATTTACCAAATTTGATAATATNGGGCNATTTTTTAATCAAAAAATTAATTCATTACTTAGTNTTATCTTACAGAAATCANAAAATCTTTTAAAATTTTTAATTATAATCTTATCCTCTACTTTATTACTTTTTTTTCTGACTTTTCCAAAATTAGAGTATTTACCTGAGGGGAATAGGAATTTGATAATTTCAGTTTTGATTCCACCNCAAGGTTACAATATAGATAAAATAAGAAAAATAGGTTCTGATGCGGAAAGCAAAATCAAAAAATTCTGGCAAAAAAGTTATAANGGTGAAGATAAAATAAAAAGCTTTTTCTTTGTAGCCAGNCCAAAATCTGTTTTTATGGGAGCAGTCGCAGATGATCCTAAAAATATAAAAAAACTCATTCCTATATTAAAAAATGCGGGTAAAGGTTTTCCAGGTTTCATAACTATTGTTAACCAGTCTAGTCTATTTAGTAGATCAATAGGTGAAAGAAGGGCTATTGATATAAATATCAAAGGTAAAAATTATGAAACGATTGTTGAATTATCGAGAAATATTTTTATTCAACTCCGCAGTGATTTTCCGGATTACCAAATAAGACCAAAGCCAAGTCTAAGTAATTCAAATCCAGAAATTATTATCAAGCCTAAAAATTTAAAATTGAATCAGGTTGGTATGACAGCGGACGAANTAGGNTTAATTACAAATATAATTTTAGATGGTGCTAGAATAAGTAAATATAATGANAATGGTAAAGAAATAGATATAAAATTAAGAGGAAATTCTCCAAAAAATATATCATCAAATATGCTCAACACCAGATTTATATATAATAAAGATAAATTTTTTCCTTTGAGCTTTGTATCTGATATATCCATNATAAATTCTCCTCAACAGATAAATCATGTTGAGCGAGATAGAACTATAAAATTACAGGTATCACCTGATGAAAAGACAAATATTGAAGATGCTTTAAGTCTAATAAAAAAATCAATTAATACTGAATATATAAATAAATTCACAACTGATAATAATATTGAAATAGATTTAAAAGGTATTGCTGGTAAGCTTGAAGAAGCTAAATCTTCTTTATCAAGAAATTTCTTTTATG
>NZXA02000014.1 GCA_002697665.2 bacterium | reverse complement strand
TTAGTTTTTTAAATAAGATAAAAATTTATGGGATGAATAATTACAGGGCCTCAATGGCCCTGCAACTCTCTTATTAATCCCAATCGAGGGAGCCAGCTGTTTGATATTCTGTGACCCTAGTCTCAAAAAAGTTTTTCTCTTTTGAAAGATCAACAGATTGGGACATCCATGGAAAAGGATTTTCGGTTCCATATAATTTCTCTAACCCTATTCTTTCAAGCCTTCTGTCAGCAATGTGCTCAACATACTCGCCGAATTGCTGAGGGTTTATTCCAAGCAGTCCATTAGGACATGCATCGAACGCATATTTTTTTTCTTGGTCAACAGCAGTAACAATTAAATCAGTAATCTTTTTTTGAAGGTCTGGAGTCCAAACACCTTCNTTTTCCTCTTTTATCGTATTAATTANGTCACAGCCAAAGGCCAAATGAATACTTTCATCTCTCATTATGTACTCAAACTGCTCACCAATTCCTACCATTTTNTTTTGCCTTTTAAGTGCNAGCATCATTGCNAATCCCGCATANAAGAATATTCCTTCCATTATTACATAATAACCAACAAGATCATGCAGTAGGATTTCTATATCTTTTTTTGATTTAATTTCAAAGTTTGGATCCATAATCGACTTAGTAAGTCCAACAACGTAATCATCTTTTTCCTTAATTGATGGGATGGTTTCATACATTGAGTATATATAATCAGGATCTAACCCTAGGCTGTCACAACAGTAAATGAAAGTATCTGTGTGTACAGCTTCTTCGTATGCTTGACGAAGTAAATATTGCCTAGATTCAGGATTTGTTACATGTTTATAAACAGTTAAGACAATATTATTAGCAGTTAACGATTCTGCTGTGGAAAAAAAGCCCAAATTCCATAAAATCATCCTTCTTTCTGTTTCTGATATTGCTTTATCCGACTTCCATTGCTCAACATCTTTTTGCATGGAAATCTCTTCGGGAGTCCAATTATTTGCAACCCCATCCTTATAATGTTGACGAGCCCATTTATAAGTCATTGGTAAAATCTTATTTGGGTCAGTCCTTGAATCTAATCCTATGATAGACATATTAATCGCTCCTTAAAGTTACTGACAAGCCTCACAATCGGGGTCCATTATGCTACAAGCGCTTCCAACTTCACTCGCTGGCTTTTCATCGCTTGATGCTTGTACAGCTTCTTTGTTTTGTTGTTCTTCTATTTTTTGGTACTCTCTTTTTTGAGTGTAACCAAATTTATTTGCATCTAAAGTAGATTTTTCAATTTGGCTGGCNGCCAATGTTCTTAAATAATATGTTGTCTTAAGGCCCAACTTCCATGCAGCTGTATANATTTCGCTTAATTTTTTACCTGANACACCTTGCATAAAAACATTNTGTGACTGACTTTGATCAATCCATTTTCCTCTAACTGATGTATGCTTAAGNAATACAACTGGGTCTATTGCAAAAGCTTCTTTATATTTTTCTTTNAAACTTTCAGGAATTTCATCAATGTAGTCTAAATTACCATCNTAATATTTTATTTTATCAAGCATNTCTTTTGACCANAAACNCATAGACTTNAGATCATTAACTAAATAATTATTAACAACTGTGAACTCACCGCTCATATTTGACTTTACATAAATATTTTTATAAATAGGCTCTATGCATGGATAACATCCGGCGATATTTGAAATTGTTGCAGTTGGCGCAATTGCCATAGTATTTGAATTCCTCATACCATTTTGCTTAACTTTTTCTTTTAATGAATCCCAATCTAATGAAGTTATTTTATTAACTTCTATGTTGTCTCCGCGCTCATCTTCCAATAATGTTAAAGAATCGAGAGGAAAAATACCTTTTTCCCACTTTGAGCCCACAAAAGATTCGTAAGGGCCACGTTCAATAGCTAAATCACAAGAAGAACTAATCGCATGATACGAAATTTGTTCCATTAATTGATCAGAAAAATTTAGTGCTTTTGGGGAATCGAAAGGCAGGTCTAGCTTGAATAGAGCGTCTTGCAAGCCCATTACGCCTAGTCCAATTGGCCTATGCTTCATGTTAGAGTTCTTTGCTTCAGTTGTAGGATAAAAATTTAAATCAACTACATTATCAAGCATTCTCATTGCAGTATTGACTGTTTTCTCAAGTAATTTTTTATCTAACTTTCCTTCAAGAGTTACATGTTTAGATAAATTTACAGAGCCTAAATTACAGACTGCAGTCTCATCTTGTGATGTGTTTAAAGTAATTTCTGTACATAAATTTGAACTATGCACTACGCCAACATGATCTTGAGGTGATCTAACATTACATGCATCTTTAAAAGTAATCCAAGGATGTCCGGTCTCAAACAATCGTGTTAACATTTTTTTCCATAATTCTTTAGCTGGAATTTTTTTAAATTTTTTAATTTGACCGTTTTGAGTCCCTTTTTCATATTCACAGTAAGCATGCTCAAATTTTTTTCCAAATAAATCATGAAGATCGGGAACTTCTTCAGGGGAGAACAAAGTCCANTCTTTATCAGCTTCAACTCTTTTCATGAATAAATCAGGAATCCAATTAGAAGTATTCATATCATGTGTTCTTCTTCTGTCATCACCAGTATTCCTCCTTAGGTCAAGGAAGTCTTCTATATCTAAATGCCAAGTTTCAAGGTAAGCGCAGGTAGCCCCTCTTCTTTTTCCACTTCTATTAATAGCAACGGTAACATCATTAGCTATTTTGAGGAAGGGTATAACACCTTGACTTTCGACATTTGTACTTTTGATATGGGACCCNGTCCCTCTTATATTTGTCCANTCATTACCTAGTCCGCCAGACCACTTTGAAAGCTGTGCGTTATCCCCAATACATTTGAATATATGCGAAAGGTCATCTCCAACTGTAGTCAAATAACACGAACTTAATTGAGGATGGGGTGTTCCAGAATGAAATAAAGTTGGTGTCGAGGATACAAAATGCATTTTTGAAAGAACATTATAAAATTCAATAGCTCTTGCATTTTTATTATTTTCATTAAATGAAAGCCCCATGGCAACTCTCATCCANAAAGATTGGGGTAANTCAAATCTTTTTTCATCATGTTTTTGNAAATATCTTTCATACAAGGTNTGAATACCAAGATACTCAAATAGCTCATCTCTCTCTGGATCTATCGAATTACTTAGTCTTTCAAGATCAAATTCTAGAAGTTTAGGGTCAAGATATTTATGTTCAGTTCCAAGTTTTATTCCTTCAATAAAAGTTTTTTTATATTCGTCAAAGAAAGTGTCTTCATTAATAGAAATGCCAATCGCTTCTTTGTATAATCTTTGCATAAAAAAACCCGCAGAAACTTTACTATAGTCTGGGTCTCTCTCGATGAAAGCAGTTGAAGCTAATAAAAGTGCTTTTTCGATATCATTAGTTGTTGCTCCATCAAAAATATTTCTACTCAATTCTTTNNAGATAGCATCAACTGAAGTTGTATCNGGATACTTTTGGCAAATTCTATAAATTGTCTCTCTAACTTTTTGNGGATTGAANAAAACTGTAGTTCCATCTCTTTTTATAATTTTTAACTTTCCTAATTCAGCTTTTCTAGAAATATTATCTTTTAATTTTTCTCTTTCAGATGTTCTCTCAGCNCTATAAATGATATANCGTCTTGCTACATCAAGCATATCTGATCTNAGCAGGTGTTTTTCAACTATNTCCTGAATATTTTCNACATTTGGATAAAATTCTGTAAATCTGTCATATATTTCANCTTGAATTGATTCAACGATTTCATTAATTTTAGCAGANTCATANTTNTCATCGCNCGCANTGATTGCTGCAGTGATTGCNTTATTAATTCTTTGAGAGTCGAAGCCAACTACCTCNCCNGATCTTTTAACAACTAACAATTCTTCAATATGATTCAAAATTTACTCCTTATTNAAAATCTTTAGAGGCAAGGAAAAGCTTCTAACGGGGTGCAAAAAGGGTTTAAATAACTATTCCTTGCCCCAGGGATAATCACGCCTTCCAAAAATCTAAAGATCAATTCAACAATATGTTGTGATTATATTTTGATTAAACCACTATATGTTGTATCAGTCAAGAAAAAAATAAATTTTTTTNNAATTAATATATTTTTANATTTTTATNGAGGTTTTATTAATCATATCACACTCTTTTTTCAAGGANATCATCAAATCTTTAAAAATTAATTTGTGNAAGGGAAGTATNGAATACCAATATAAATAACCCCAAATACCTTTGGGCTCAAATATTGCGGTCATCACAATGTATGAATGAGTTACATCNTCAATGGCTTCAAATTTTAACCATGCTTCACCAGGAGTTTTGAGAGTCATTTTTAAAAGAATCTTTTTATTTAAATCTAATTTTTCTATTTTAAAACAATCAAAATCAGAACCAATTTTTAAATTTTNCCTATCAGGCTCAGAACATATTTTACCNCCCAATAAAATATCAATATACTTTCTGATATTCCACATNCTATTCCATGCTTTCCATCCATTAGCACCACCTAATGATTTAAATATTGAAAAAATTTGTTCACAAGTAGCATCTGTTTTGGCAATCCTAATCTCCTCAAACCTTCCCCTCTGTTGGGACAATCGATAATCAAATTTAATTTTTTGTCTATTCCAGGATGTTTCTATAAANTCTTTTTTTGTTTTATCAAATGCCGATTTGATAGAATCAGTATAGTTTAGAGTTTTGATTTCTGGATAATGNGATAAGGCAAGCGATATGTCACCTTCAATATTATTTATAACACTTTTAACNATNGGTGAAGCAAGAGAATTTGTTATCGGNGTCACAAGGCCTATCCANCTTGCAGCTAATCCAGGAGCTAATANAGGAACNGGAAAAATNTATCTTTTTAATCCTCTATAATCACAATATTTAAGCATCAAATCTTTGAAAGACATAGGGTCTGATCCAATGTCAATCTTGAGACATGGCTTTTTATCTAGGGATAAAACTAAATATTTTAATACATCTCTTACACTTATAGGTCTTACTATATTGTTTATCCATTTCGGGGCAACCATTATTGGTAACTTCTCGCTAAGATGTCTAAGCATCTCAAATGATGCAGAACCTGATCCAATTATGGGTCCCGCTCTAAGTTCCGTTGTCGGCAGTGATTTACTAAGTATTTTTCCAACCTCAATCCTGCTTGATAAGTGTTCAGAGATATTTTTTTCTTTTGGTGAGATTCCCCCCAGATATATAACATGTGATATTTTCATTTTCGCAATTTTAACAAAATTTCTCGCAGAAAGTCTATCAAGCTCAATATATTCTTTTGAGTTAGACATTGAGTGGACTAAATAAAATGCTTGATCTATTCCATCACATAACCCTGAAAGAGATTCTAACTTTGTCAGATCACCTTCGAATATCTCAACTTTGCCAAACCAGGACTTGCCATCAATTTTAGTTTTATCACGAACCAAAATTCTAACTTTGATATTATTTGCTAATAATCTTGGAATCAGCCTGCCCCCAATGTATCCTGTTGCACCAGTTATAAGAACTTTAATATTTTGTGTTTTTAAGTTTATGGGATTATAAAATTCGTTCATTTTTCAATATCCAGTATAAAAGAAAGCTTTTTTCTCTTATAATATTTCTTAATGATAGATTCATTAGCAAATATTATTAAAACTGATTTTTTTAATAATGCTTTATTCGATTGGGGATTATTAATTTTATCTTCAATAATTTTATTCTTAATTTTAAAACTATTTAAAAATATTGTTTATAGTAAGTTAGTTAAATTATCTGAGAAAACATCAAATAAAGTTGACGATTATATAGTTTCTACCCTAGGTTCTATATCTAATATTTTTATTCTTTTTTTATCAATATTTATTTCATCTAAATTTATCATACTCAAAGGATTTATGAATGATAGAATTGAGCAAATATTTATAATTATATTCCTTTGGCAAATTACTAAATGGGCAATAAATTTATCCGGCTTAGTTTTTGATAAATATAAAATTCAAAGAGAAAAACAAAATGACATGCATAGTGTTACTGCAATTTCTGGGTTCACTAAGCTCGTAAGATTTTTAATTTGGACAATTTTTCTATTGTTGGCCCTAGATAATCTAGGTGTAAATATTACAGCCTTAGTTGCAGGGCTTGGAATAGGTGGATTGGCAATTGCGCTAGCTGCGCAAAGTATTCTAGGAGACTTGTTTGCTTCCTTGACCATAATGATTGATAAACCAATAGCTATTGGTGATTACATTCAAATAGATAATTATATGGGAACAGTCAAAAACATCGGAATAAAAAGTACAAAAATTGAAAGTTTATCAGGAGAGGAAATAATAATTTCTAACTCGGATCTTTTAAATAGTAGATTACGCAATTATCATCAATCTAGAATGCAAAAAAGAAGAACCACCATAATGATAGGAGTGGTTTATAGTACACCTTTCTCAAAACTTAACTCTATACAGTCTCTACTCACAAAAATTGTGAATGATTCTAAATCTACAGAATTTGTTAGAGCAAGTATGGTTGAATTTGCAGACTTTTCTTTAAATTTTGAATTAGTTTACAATGTTTTAAGTTCTGATCATGGAGAGTATATTGAAATTAACCACAAGTTAAGAATGAAAATTTTTGAAGAATTTGACAAGAATAAAATTGAATTTGCTTTCCCAACCAGAACAATACACATTGAAAATTCGAATTAAAATTAACATATTTAAATATTTTTTAATAATAATTTGTTTTAAAACTTTATATATTTTATATTCTTAAAATGAGTAAAAAATTATGGGGTGGAAGATTTAGTAAGTCCACTGATAAAAAAGTTGAAGAATTTACATCCTCAATTGATGTCGATAAAAAACTTTATAAAAAAGATATTGATGGTTCTATTGCACATGTAAAAATGTTAAGAAAACAAAAAATCATAAAATCCTCTGATGCCACAAAAATTATAAAAACACTATCAAAAATCGAGACACAAATTGATAAAGGAAATTTTGTATATGAAGAATCATTAGAAGACATTCATATGAATATAGAGAATTCGTTAATTAAGAGAATTGGTAATATTGGTAAAAAAATTCATACAGCAAGAAGTAGAAATGATCAGGTTGTCACCGATCTAAGGCTATATGTCAAAGATAATTTAAAGTTGTTAAACGACTTATTAATAAACTTAATAAAAACTCTTGTTAAAATATCTGAAAAAAATATCAAAGTCATAATACCATTCTATACGCATTTACAAAAAGCACAGCCAATCCTTGCATCACATTTTATTAATTCGTATATTGAAATGTTTCTTAGGGATATGGCAAGATTAAAACATGCCTATGATATTTCTGATGTAAGCCCATTGGGATCTTGCGCTGGTGCAGGAACGTCTTTTAATATTGACAGAAAATTGACTGCAAAGTTGCTTGGATTTAAAGAAATATCCAGAAATAGCTTAGATTCTGTTAGTGACAGAGATTTTGTTGCAGATGCTATTTATTCATGCTCCATGTTGATGATGCATTTTTCAAGATTTTGTGAAGATTTAATTATATGGAATAGTTCTGAATTTGGATTTATAAAAATCGGTGATTCTTTCACTACTGGGTCAAGTATAATGCCACAAAAGAAAAATCCTGATATTTTAGAACTTATAAGAGGTAAATGTGGTAGTGTCTATGGCAACTTAAACAACATACTCGTAAATTTAAAAGGATTACCTTCAAGCTATAATAGGGATTTGCAAGAGGATAAAGAGCCTTTATTTTCTTCTTTTAAGACTGCGATGGAATGTACGGGTATTTTTACTGATATGATTAAGTCGGTTGTATTTAATTCGGAAAAGATCAAATCAAGTATTAATTCTGGATTTATGACAGCAACCGACATTGCAGATTATTTAGTAAAAAAAGGAATTCCATTCAGAGATGCCCATAAGATAACAGGAAAGATAGTGTTGCATTGTGAAAAGAATAATCAAATTTTATCTGATCTAAAAATTGAAGAATTAAAAAAATTCTCTAAAAAGATAGAAATAGATATTTTTAAGTTTATTACAAATGAATATTCACTGGAATCAAAAAAATCTTTTGGTGGAACTTCAACGGTAATGGTTAAAAAATCTATAAGTAAATATAAAAAGATTATAGACAAATTTTGATGTTATAACTTTGTTGCTTTAAAATATAGATATGCCAATTATTGATACATTTCCAAATCCTAACAGAAAAAGAGATTATGAAGTTGAAATATCATGTCCTGAATTTACATCGCTCTGTCCCAAAACCGGACAACCCGACTTTGCAACAATTAAAATTATTTATACACCAGATTCCAAATGTATTGAGCTTAAATCATTAAAGCTTTATTTATATTCCTATAGGGATAAAGGCTCTTTTCATGAAGATGTTACTAATAAAATTATGGACGATTTTATTAAAAGCTGTAAACCAAAAACGGTTACAATAATAGGTGATTTTAATGTAAGAGGTGGAATTAAAACTATTGTTAAAGTTAACTATAAAAAACCTGGCAAAAAAAAATAGTATAATTTTTTGCATATCAGTATCTTTTTTTATTTTTTTAATTTTTTGCTCTATTTTCCCTGAGCTCNTAGCACCAAAAAATCCAAATGCCACTGATTTNAACAGNATACTNTTAGGGCCAAGTGAATTNAATTACTTNGGAACTGACCAGNTAGGTAGAGATATACTGAGTAGAATTATTTATGGATCTAGAATNTCCTTAAGTATTGCTTTNTTCTGTTCTATTATTTCTTTAATTTTAGGNGGTATATATGGACTTATTTCTGGTTTATATGGCGGCCTTTTAGATGAGGTATTAATGAAGTTAGTTGATGTATTCTATTCAATTCCGGATTTATTGTTAGTTTCAATATTTATACTTATTTTTGGCAAAGGATTACTTGGAATAACACTTGCACTTTCACTGTTGAGTTGGATGAGAATTGCAAGAATAACTAGAGCAAGTGTATTAGAATTAAAAAATCAACCATTTATAATAAATGCTAAGATTTCAGGATTCAGCAAAATCCATATAATGTTTAAAGAATTATTGCCAAATCTAGTTGGACCATTAGTTGTTACTTTTACTTTTACTATTCCAAGCTCAATTCTTGCGGAATCTACTTTAAGTTTTTTGGGCATTGGGATCTCGCCTCCTGATATAAGTTGGGGGTTAATGGCTAATAGTGGATGGCAAGGTCTCAGGAGCTATCCACATTTAATAATAAATCCATGCATAGCAATATTTATTTCTACTTTGTGCTTTTTAAATATTGGAAATTATATGAAAAAGAGGTTTATTTAAATGCTTAAATTTTTTATTTTAGCTTTAGGAATACATTTTATTTGTTTTAATTCAATTGCATCTGAAAATTGTAACAAACATAATTCTGAGCTTAAGAAAGCAATATGTTANGAGAGAAATGGAGAATATAAAAAAGCAATAAAATTTTTTAAATCATCATCAAAGAAATATGTAGATCATAATGAATTTTTTGAATTTTATAATTTTTACTTGAATCAAAAAAATTATAAATTTAAAGAAATTGAAAAATTTGTAATAGATTATAAAGAAAAATATAAAAACTCAATCTTTATCAAAACCCTAGAACTAATGTTGTCTACATATCTATATAAAGAATCAAAGTTCAAAGAGCTACTGATTCACGTAAAAAAAATTGAAAAAAAATATAAATATAATAATTTTGATTATCCTTATATTATATATTATAAAGCCATTGGCTATGAGAAAACAGGAAAAGATTCAAAAGCATTTAGGGAATATCTAANCTTATGGAGTAAATATCCAAATTTCAAACTAATTAAAAATGTTGAGAAAAAAATAAAATCTAGCAACAAAGGTATCCCAAAAAAATTTAAAGTTAACAGACTTCACAAACTATTTGAAAATAGAAATTACAAATTATTTAAAAAAGAATATAAACCTTACANCGATTCATTAAAAATTCTTAGNGCTCAACTATTTNTAATCAATGGGAATGAAAAGCGTGGCTTGGAAATATTNAANAATATAAGTGNAAGAGATAGNTCAAAAAGTGCTAACAAAGAATTAGAAATTATTGCTGANGCAAAATATCGAGTTTCCCTTTATAATTTAAAAAAATTTGATAANAATACAGAATCTGCAAAAGACTTAAAAAATATTCTATTAAAGTTTCCAAATTACACAAAAAATACTGAGGTAGCTTATTTATCTGCGAAACTTTTTACATTTGACAATAAGTTTAATGAAGCAAAAAAAGTATATGACTGGTTAATTAAAACTAAATCAAAAGAATATATATATGATTCATACTGGGGAATGGGGTGGTCCGAATATATGCTAGGGAACTACAGATCTGCTCTAAATATTTTTTCATATTTGGAGAAGTCTGGAAAACCTTATTATGAGTCTAAGGGGCTTTACTGGAAGGCTAGATGTTTGGAAAANCTNGGAAATAATGAAGATTCAAATAAAACATATAAGCTGATATTAANTAAATTTAATGAGGGCTATTATTTATATCTCGCAAATTTGAAGATAAATGATGGAGAAATTAATAGAAAAGAAACAGGTTCAAAAGTAATAAATAAAATCGATTTTTTATCTCAATTTATTATAGAACTTGAAGATGGGGACAGATTAATCAAAGAATATCAAACATACTTAATTAAAAATTTAGATCCAAAGCAAGGCGTAGCACTCTTGGATATTCTTTTAAATAAAAAAAAATACAATTTACTTATAAAATCATCATATAAAACTTTTTCTAAAAATCATCATAAGTATCCATTAGCTTTTGAAGAAATAGTCAATAAAAATAGCCAGATATATGATGTCGATAAAAATTTGATATTTGCTTTAATGAGAGAGGAGAGTTTATTTGATACTAATGCAGTATCATGGGTTGGAGCAAAAGGTTTAATGCAATTAATGGATAAAACTAAGCAAAGTTTAGAAAAGGATCTTGGAATAAAATCAGATAACGTCTTTAAGCCTAAAGTTAATATCAAGCTTGGTACATTTTATCTATCTAAACTTATGAAAGACTTTGACAACGATTTGATCAGGGTAATAGCTTCATATAATGCGGGTCCACATAATATCAAGAAGTGGAATAAAAGGTTTGATGGTTATGAAAATGATGAATTTGTTGAAAGCATACCATTTAAAGAAACTCATGGATACGTAAAAAGAGTATTAAGAAGTTATTTTAAATATAACGAACTCAACTAGCTATTTTTGCAAAATTCTCTAAAACTTTTAGCCCTTGAAAGCTGCTTTTTTCAGGATGAAATTGTGTTGCAAATATATTCTCGTGACTTATTGAAGAGGAAAAATCTTCACCGTAACAAGACTTAGTTAGTGTAAGGCCAGCATTTAGATTAAATTTATATGAATGGACAAAGTACATCCAAGAATCATTGGGAATGTTATCAAAAACATTAGATTTTTTTTGTATATTAATTTTGTTCCAACCCATGTGTGGTACTTTTAAATCATCATTAAATTTAATCTTTGAAATTGCGCCATCAATAATATTTAACCCTTTAACTCCAGGAGACTCTTCGCTTTCATTAAATAAAATTTGGAGGCCTAAACATATTCCTAAAAAAAACTTGCCCGATTTTATAGAATCATATATAGGTGAGATTAAATTTCTGCCATCAAGTTCATTCATACAGTCCCCAAACGAACCAACACCAGGAAATACTATTGCTTGAGAATCAAGGATCTGCTTGCGATTAGTAGTAATTTTAGATTCATAGCCTAGTAGTTTAAATGCCTTGTGAACTGATTTTAAGTTTCCTAGACCATAATCAATTACCGCTATCATAAATTTCCTTTAGTTGAAGGAATTGAATCAGACCGTGGGTCAATCTGAGTCGCAACATCTAATGACTTTGCAACCGATTTAAAGATAGATTCAATAATATGGTGATTGTTTGAACCATACTTATTTTCAATGTGGATATTTGCTTTAATATTGTTGGTAAAACTTTGAAAAAATTCTCTAGTTAGTTCAACATCAAATTCCCCAACTTTACCAGAACTCATTTCCACGTTGAATATGAAGAAAGGTCTTCCACTCAAATCAATAGTTGAGGAAGATAAAGTTTCATCAAATGGAACTGAAAAATGTCCATATCTATTTATCGACTTTTTATCTCCAAGGGCAGATTCAAATGCTTCACCCAGACATATTCCTACGTCCTCGACTGTATGGTGGAAATCAATTTCTGTATCTCCATTTGCAATAATCCTAAGATCAAAGAAGCCATGTTTGGATAGTTGCTCTAGCATATGATCAAAAAAAGGAATTCCAGTATTAATTTCATAAATTCCTTTTCCATCAATATTTAGGTCAATAATTACTTCAACTTCATTTGTCTTTCGTTTTACAGCTGCTTTTCTAGACATAATCTGATGTTATACCATTTAGAAATAAAATTCAATTTATGTCAGTCATGCTCATCTTCGATTTCACCTATTACCTCTTCTAATATATCTTCGAGAGTTACAATGCCTGAGGCTGATGACCTTTCACCCACAATCGCCAAGTTTAATTTGGATTTCCTAATTTCATTTAGCAAATTTGATGCAAGATTATTTTCGCTAGTGTAGAATCCACTATCAATAAAACTATCTAAAGGTAAGTTGTCATCTTTTCCAAGTAGATATGAAGAATGTATGAAGCCTATTATATTATTAAATTTATTTTTATAAACTGGTAATCTTGAAAATCCTGTTTTATTAATAATTTTTTTTGCCTCGCCAACAGTTGAATCAAACGACAAAGACTCAACTCTACTAATTGGAATCATGATATCTCTTACTCTAATTCTATCAAAGAGAAATATTTTATTTAATATTTTATCTCTAAAACTTTCTGAAGAATTTTCAACAGACGATTCAACTTCAAGTGCATGAATCAGCTCTTCTCTAGTAACCAATTTACCTTTAGTACCAATTAAACTAACAATTAAATCAGTTATCACTTTTACTATAATAAGCAAAGGTTTAAAGATTATGCTAAAAAAAATAGAGAAATATATTGTACGCAAAACTAATGCGGTGCTTTGTTTTTGAAAAACTGACTTAGGAACAACCTGACCAAAAATAACAATAAGTGGAGTTAAAACTATTACAGATATTAAATGTGGATCGTATTGAGGATAATTTCTTTGAACATAAAAAGATAGGATAACAGTGTTTATAACAATGCATAAATTTTCTCCAACTAAACTAGTTGAAACATACTCCTCAATTTTATTTATTGAATTCATTACCAGTTTAGCTGATGAGCTTCCAGAATCAGCTCTAGATCTTATCTTGGCTTTATCACAAGAAAGTAGAGCTATTTCAGACCCAGCAAATAAAGCTTGAATTAATAGGAGCAATAAAGTTATAACAGGAAGAGTAAATATATTAATCATTTTTGGCTAAATTTCTCCTTAATAAAATTTTTGTTATTCTATTATTTGAAATTTGTTCAACAACTAATTCAATTTTTCCATTCAATATTGATTCGCCCTCTTTTGGAAGTCGACCAAGCTTAGTGAATATATATCCCCCAACAGTTTCTATACCTTGATTCTCAGGAATTTGTGAATCTAATATATTTTCTGATAAGTTTTCAAGCCCGGACTCTCTATGTATAGCAAATAAACATGTTTGATTAAATTCTTTTATCTTAGTCCCGCCAAGAATATACATTTTGTTATTCTCAAAAAAAATATTTTCGTCTAGGATTTCTTTTTCATCTTGAATTTCCCCGAAAATTTCCTCTAAAATATCATCAAGCGTAACAATCCCTTTAAGCCTTCCATATTCATCAATTACCATTGCCATGTGCAGTCTCATTAATTGCATTTCCCTCAATAGAGCCAAAGCTTTCTTTTGAACCGGTACGAAAAAAGGGTCTCTTAAGAGTTGAACAATATTGTCGCCTGAAAAATTTAATAAATCCTTCGCATATATTATTCCTGTAATATTATCAGAACCACCTTCGTAAACAGGTATTCTAGAAAAACCAAATTTCGTCGCTAGACCTAGAGCTTCGTCTTTTGATGTGGATGATTTAAGCATAAATAAATCGGGGACAGGTGTTAATATTTTTGAAAGTGGTATCTCATCTAATTTCAAAAAATTATCAATTAATTGAGTTTCACTTCTTTTAACAGAGCCTTCCTCCTCACCAATATCAATTAAACTAGTTATACGACTTGAGGANGAAACTNNATCTACCTCNGATTCGACTTTAAATAAATTTACTAATTTTCTTGAAATAAAATCGAAAAAAAGTGTTAATGGAAATAAAATTTTATTTAAAAAACCTACGGGCCTAGCTACAACAACTGACAGTGTTCTTGAAAACTTTACACCTATAGTTTTTGGAATGATTTCACAAAAAACCAATATTATTATCGATGTTATTAAAACAGCTATAACTGAAATCCACTGCTCAGATAACTGATTTCTTAATAATGAATCTAGTTTTGCTGATATCAAGCTTGTTATAGTTACATTTAGAATTTCATCAGCTAAAAGAATAGTTGCTATTATTGATGAAGGTGTTTTTATAAATGACTCTAGTANATTACCTATTTTAGATTTTTTTTTAATTAAATCAATTTGATATCTTTGTAATGAAAAGATTGAACTTTCTGTAATTGAAAAAAACCCTGAGAGGAGAATTAGTCCCAAAATCAAAATAATAAAAAATAAATTATCGTACATTAGAATTTATGAATATATCCNTTTTCTTTAACAATTTTGTTTAATCCATTATATTCAAGTCTAATCGATTTATTATTATTTGTGTATCCAATATTGAAAACATCAATTTTGTTTCTTTTCATAATTCTTTCGAATTTCTTATCGTCATTTTTTTTTATAGTAAATAAAAGTTGATAATCATCACCACCATTTAAAACAATATCCTTTATTAAAGAAACCCTAAAATATTTATTTAGTAAATTTGATTTTGGAATTTTGTCCCAATATAATTGAGCACCTAAATTTTTATTTTTAAAATTAATCAACTTCCTTAAATCAATTAAGAGACCATCAGTTATATCCATCATAGATGAAACCAAACCAGTTGATAATAAAATTTTGGATTGCAAGATNTTTGCTGAAGGCCTTTTATAAGAATTTATTAANTCTTTTGGTTTNNTTAGAATAGNTTTTTTCTTTAAAAGTCTNAGTCCNGCATTTGCACTTCCAATATTCCCGGTAACATATAATTTTTCATTATTTTTTGCACCCCTCGTTATAAAATTTTTTTTTATCTCTCCTACAACTGTTATATCAATTGAGAAAAAATTAGATGAGACTACATTGCCGCCAACAAGTTCAATATTATAATCTTGCGCAGCATCTTTAAAACCTTGATAGATTTTATTTACTTTTTTATCTTTCATTCCTTTTTTTATATTTAAGGAATTAGTAAAAAATAAAGGATTGGCACCCATTGCAGAAAGGTCGCTTATTGCAATCGTGACCGATCTATAAGCTACTTCGTATAAATTTGAAAATTTTTGTGAGAAGTGTATGTTCTCAATTTGAGAATCACAGCTAATTGCAATTTGTTTTTTCCCAAACTTCCAAACAGCGGCATCATCACCAATTGTATTAACAAAAGATTTATTTTTCTTAAGGAAATTCTTATTCAATATTTTATAAATATAATTTTCGTCCAAATTAGTATTCAAGTTTTATCATACATAGTTCTTTAAGGCTTTAAAGAAAATATCGACATTTTGTGTTTCTGCATTACAACCCATAAAGCCAACTCGCCAGATCAAGCCTTTAGTATGACCAAGTCCTCCTCCTATTTCTATTCTATCATTTTTAAGAATCTCAAACCTCAATTCATCTCTAATGCTTTCAGGAAGTACAAGTGACTTAAGCATGGGTAAAGACTCGTATTCCTTATCCACAAAAAAACTAAAATCGGTTGATTTAATAATATCATCAAAATATTTTGATACTTTTTGATGTCGGCTAAACCTTGCTTGAAGACCCTCCTCTAAACAAATTTTAAGACCTTCGTTAAAGCCAAATAGCATGTTCACTGGCGCTGTATGATGATAAATTCTGGATTCTTCATGATAATTTCTTAATAGATTTATATCAAGATACCATGACGTGACTTTTTCTTTTCTCTTTTTAATCTTATTTAATGCTTTTTCACTAAATGTAATTGGCGATAACCCAGGAGGAACATTAAGACACTTCTGAGTGCCTGAATAACATATATCAATTGACCAATTATCTACTTCAAGGTTTATGCCAGTAAATGATGTTACACAGTCAACAATAAAAATTATATCCCTACTTTTAAGATATTCACCCAATTCTTTTATTGGTTGAAGAGAGCCCGTTGAAGTTTCTGCATGAACTATAGCTACAATTTTTAAATCTTTGTGACTATCGATGGTCTCTTTCATTTCTTCAATTCTAAAATTTTTACCCCATTGTTTTTTTATTTCTATTACCTTTCCGCCATATCTTGAAGCTACGTCAGCCATTCTATTTCCAAATAAACCCGAGCTAAAAACTAATGTTTTATCATCTTTTTCAATAATATTAGCAAAAGCTGCTTCCATACCAGCACTACCAGTTCCAGAGATAGCAAAAGTAGTTTTATTATTTGTTTTAAACAATTGTTTAAGGTTTTCTGATATTTGATCCAAAATTTCAAAAAAATCTGGGTCTAAATGGCTAATACAATTGTTGCTCATTGCTTTTAATATTCGCTCAGGGACATTGCTCGGCCCAGGACCAAGTAATAATTTTGAAAAAATAGCTGGATCGTTAGAATCAGATTCCATAATCAAATTATAATTAATTTTTACAATCTTGGTATAATAAAAACATGAAAAGTTTATATGTTGATTTTGATGAAGATAAAATAATATCAAATCTCGAAGATGTGGTACCGTTATTTCCATTAGGCAATATGGTTTTTTTTCCTAATACAGTGATTCCCCTTCATATATTTGAGGAAAGATACAAGCAAATGATAGATGATTCTGTTTCATCTCATAATCTAATTTGCATGACACTAATGCAAGATGATATGAAAGATGATGATTTGGCGATATCAAAAATAGGCTGTGTTGGAAGAATTATAAGTAACGAAGAAGGCGAAGAGGGTAAGAAAAATATAATCTTATATGGTATAACAAGAATTCATATTGATGAAATAATTTACTCTAAACCATATAGGCAAGCCAAAATTAATATCATAAAGTCAAAAAAAACAATCGATAATGATCCATTATATAAAAGAATTACCGATTTAGTTGGGGAATGGAATCTTTTGCTTGAAGACTACAATGATAATTATAAGATTAAAGTTGATCAGAGTTCAACCTTATCAAAATTAACTGACTCCTTATCTTCAATTATTGTCTCTAGTTCTTCAGAGCGTCAATATCTTCTAGAAGAACTGGATGAAGGTAAACGTGCGGTTAGAATTATTGAAGTACTAGAGTCTAGAATTGATTACTTGATTGGTAAATTAGAAATACCTGATAAAGATTCAACTTCGATTAACTAAAAATTCTACAACTTCATTGTCTACTAGATTCACATTTTCCTTCCAAAATCCATGTCCACCAGGAAATGAAATTAATTGCGAGTTCTTAATATGTAAGGCAAGTTCAAATGATTTTTTAGGATCCACAATCAGATCATCCTTGCCATGAATAATTAGTGTCTTACAAATAATTTTCTTGATATATTTTATATTATTTAATTTTTCAATGGCAACGCATTGCTTTAGATATCCATTGATACTTTCCTCAGTACTATCTACTTTTGTTTTTTTATATGTATTAAAATTTCTATTTACATACTCCCTACTATATCCTAGCAAAAAAGCATTGAACCATAATTCTTTTAAACCAACATTTTTTGCAGTTTTTTTTGCGATGTCAATAATTTCTTTACCTACATTATCCCTTGTTGCTGACGTGCATCCTAATACTAACTTATCTATTCTATTTTTGTATTTTGCTGCAAATACTTGGGCTATCATTCCACCCATAGATTTTCCAATAACGTGGGTTTTCTTTATTTTAAGTTGATCTAAAATTTCTAATGTATTACTTGCGAATATTTCCATCGAATGATTTGACTTGGGCTCATCACTTTTCCCAGACCCTAAATTATCAAAAACTAGGACGGAAAAATATCTTCTATAATATTCTACTTGTTTATCCCAGCTTGATATTTCACTACCCAGTCCGCCAATTAGAGTTAAAAATTTGGCATTTTTTTTTCTTATTAATTTATAGTGAATTTTACCTTCTGATGTATTTAAATAACCTATTTCAAACTCCTAATATAACTATCAATTATGTTACAAGCAGAAAGCATATCTTTTATTTTTTTTCTCTTTTTTCTAGAAAAATTATTAATTATAAGAAAATCTTCTGCTTCCTTTGTTGTAAAATTTTCATCCCATAATAATATTTGTATGCAAATTTTTTTTTCCAAATCTTTTACAAAATCTTCTATTTCATCTTGAATTTTTAAATGACCATCTGATTTGAATGGCATACCAACAAGAACCAATCTAATACTTCTTTCTTCAATAATTTTTACTATTTCTCCAACATGTTCCCCATTAGGCTTATTATCAATTTGCATTATTGGATGAGAACTAATATTTAGTTCATCGGTACAAGCTATTCCTATTCTTTTTAAACCAAAATCAATTCCTAATATACTCATTGTCTTTTTCTATATATTATAATAAAAATATAATGATTTTATACTTTGATAAAATAGACCTATTTTTTAATTTACTACATATTATAGTTATTCTAATTAATTCCTTAGGATGGGTTTTTAATATTACATTGAGGCCTAGTCTTTATCTTATAATTATTACATTATTCTGTTGGACATTTCTTGGGATATTTCAAGGGATAGGTTTTTGCCCTTTAACTTATATGCATTCTCAATATTTATATACAAATTATGAATTCCGTCTTCCTTTCTCTTATCTAGATTATTTATTAATAAATAATTTTAACTTACCACTAACAAGTAAAATGATATCGATCACAAGTGTATTAGTAATTTTTATATCTTTAATAATAAATTTAAAAAAAAATAATTTAAATAACCTATTAATAATATGTTTAGCTTTAATTAATACTTTTTCTTGGTCATTAATAATTTTTAATCATGATATTGGTACCAAAATAAATATTTATAATATGGAAATTATATTTTCATCCATCATTACCCTAGTTTTATTGATATATATTCTTAAAAAAATTATCACATTTAGAGTAAATTTTTTTTAGATTAAAGTATAATATTTTTTCTGATGAATATAAGAGTAAGATTTGCGCCAAGCCCAACTGGATCCCTTCATTTGGGTGTTGTCAGAACGGCAATTTTTAACTACCTTTTCTCGAAAAGAAATGGGGGCAAGCTAGTTTTACGAATTGAAGATACAGATCAAGAAAGGTCAACTGTTGAATCTTATAATGAAATTCTATCAAGTTTAAAATGGTTAGGTATTGATTGGGATGAAGGTCCATATAAACAATCAGAGAGATTAGATATTTATAATAGATATGCAGAAAAATTAATATTATCTGGTAATGCGTACAGATGCTATGCTACAGAGGAAGAGATAAATCACCTAAAAGAACAAGCTAAAAAAGAAAAAAAAATATATAAATATCCCAGAATTTGGAGAGATAAAGTTGAGCCACCTAACGGAAGAAAATATGTCGTTAGATTTAAGTGTCCTGATAATCAAGAAATTAAATTCAAAGATTCTTTAAGGGGAAATATCACTATAAAATCATCAAATTTAGATGATTTTATTATTATTAAGGGAGATGGATTTCCTACATATAACTTTGCATCATCAATTGATGACATTGAAATGAAAATATCCAATGTTATCAGAGGTGAGGACCATTTATCAAATACACCTAAACAAATATTAATATTTAACGCATTATCAAATTATCAACCGGAGTTTACACATGTTTCAATGATATTGGGTAATGATAAAACCAAGCTTAGCAAAAGACATGGGGCTGAGTCTATAAATAGCTTTCGAGAGAAAGGTTTTTTACCAATTTCAATTATTAATTATCTTGCAAGATTAGGCTGGTCACATGGGGATCAGGAAATATTTTCAATAAATGAGATGAAAGAATTTTTTTCTTTAGATAATTTAAATAAGTCACCTGCTGTATTTGATATTGAAAAATTTTCATGGGTTAATAGCACGCAAATTAAAAACCAAAACAACGATTCGTTACTTTCCCAACTAGATATTAAATTTATACCTGAAATAGATCCTAATAAAGCATTAGATATAGCAAAAAATAAATCATCAAACATGATTCAGTTAAAAGAAAGTCTGTTATTTTGTGAATCTAGAAAAATTAAATTAGATCAGACTTTATTTAAATTAATTAATAATGAACAGAAATCAATGCTTAAAAAATTTTCAGATTACTACATAAATATTAATCCCAATACCCATGACGAAATTAAAACCTGTTTTAATAACTTTTTAACAGCAAATGAACTCAAAATGAAAGAACTAGCTCTTCCACTAAGAATAGTTTTGACAGGTACCAAATCATCCCCTGGTATATTTGAAATACTAGACTTATTAGGGGCTGAAATAATTAAAGAAAGGATTGAGGAAAACTGCTCTTGAGAAAAAATAATGTAAATATATTAAAAATCGGAATATCAGGACACATAGGAAGCGGAAAAAGTTTAGCAATAAAATTTTTTAGAAGTAAAAAGTATCCTGCTTATGATTTAGATAATATATCGCGTGAAATTATGTCTCCTGGGGAAAAATGCTATAAAAAAATCATAAAATTATTTGGATCTGATATCTTATATAAAAATAAAAATCTAAATAGAAATAAAATAAAAAAAATTATTTTTAAAGATTATAAAATTAGAGAGAAATATAATTCTATAGTTCACCCCGAAATTTTTAGCAAGGTCAAAGAATATGTAAAATTTCATGTAAGCAACAAAGATCATATAATTTTTTTTGAGGGTGCATTAATTGCAAAAAAGACAAAAATAGGGAAATATTTGGATAAGATAATACTTATAAAATCAAGAAAAGATAAGATTATAGCGCGTGTTTCAAAAAGAGATGGGATGGGAACTGGGGAAATATTTAATATTTTAGAGGCTCAATCAACCACAGGGGTTAATGCTAAAGACTTTGATTACATAATTAATAATAATGATAAAATAGATGATTTTAAAAACAAATTAAATTCAATACTAGAAAAAATATCTCATTAGATTATATTTTTATAATCGTTTTTTTATAATAGTAAATTGAATTATATATTAATTAAATAGAGGTTTCTTATGAGTGAAGAAATTACAATGCGAGAAAAGATTAAGTTTCTTGAAGATAAATTATCCAAAGCAGAGGAAGCAGGTGGTGAGGCTAGAGTTGAAAAACAACATAAACAAGGAAAATTAACGGCAAGAGAAAGGATTAATTTGCTTCTTGATAATTCGACTTTCGTTGAGCTTGATAAATTTGTTGAGCACCAAAATTATAATTTTGGTATGGATAAAACAAAGTTCTTAGGTGACGGCGTTGTAACAGGATATGGGAAGATTGATGGTAGACAAGTTTTTGTGTATGCTCAAGATTTTACAATCTTTGGCGGGGCTCTTGGGTTGGCACATGCTAGAAAAATTACAAAAATAATGGATATGGCTATGCAAGTCGGCTGTCCTGTCATAGGACTCAGCGATTCTGGTGGTGCAAGAATTCAAGAAGGTGTTCGTGGATTGGCTGGTTATGCTGAAATTTTTTTAAGAAATGTTCAATCCTCTGGCGTTATTCCTCAAATTTCTGCAATTATGGGGCCGAGTGCTGGAGGAGCAGTATACTCACCTGCTATGACAGATTTTATAGCTATGGTTAAGAATACAAGCTATATGTTTATTACTGGACCCGACGTAGTTAAAACAGTAACAAATGAAGAAGTTACCTCTGAAGAACTAGGCGGCGCGGTAGTCCATACCTCGGAGAGTGGTGTAGCACAATTTGCAGCTGAGAATGATGAGGATTGTTTGTCTCTATTAAGAGAACTTTTTACATTTTTACCATTAAACAATATGGAAGATCCACCTCAAATTAAATGTGATGACCCCGTAGACAGAAAGGTCGACAAACTTGGAGATATTGTTCCAACAAATCCTAATAAACCTTATGATATGAAAGAAGTTATTACTAATATAGTTGATAACGAGTATTTTTTTGAGGTGGCAGAAAACTATGCAAAAAATATAGTTATTGGCTTTGCTAGAATAAATGGAAAAACTGTTGGTGTCGTGGGTAATCAACCTAATGTTTTAGCAGGTGTTTTGGATATTAAATCGTCAATTAAAGGTGCAAGATTCGTTAGATTTTGTGATTGCTTTAATATTCCACTTTTAACTTTAGTAGATGTTCCAGGCTTTCTACCAGGAGTTGACCAAGAGTTAAATGGAATCATTTTGCATGGTGCGAAACTTTTATATGCATACTGCGAAGCAACGGTTCCTAGAGTAACAGTTATCACCAGAAAGGCTTATGGTGGTGCTTATGATGTTATGTCCTCTAAGCATTTAAGAGGTGATATCAATTTGGCTTTTCCTACTGCAGAAATTGCCGTAATGGGGCCCGATGGCGCTGTTAATATTGTTAACAAAAGAGAAATCCAAAATGCTGATGATCCAGTAGCAGAAAAAGCTCGCCTTGTTGAAGAATACAAAGAGCTTTTTGCAAATCCATACAGGGCAGCAAATCTTGGATACATCGATGAAGTAATAAAGCCAGAAGATACCAGACTAAGAGTTGCAAATTCTTTTGAAATGCTTGAAGGAAAAAGACAAAATAATCCACCAAAAAAACATGGATTAATTCCTTTATAAATTATGAGGTAAATATGTATAAGAAAATTTTAGTTGCAAATCGTGGCGAAATAGCAATAAGAGTTATTAGAGCATGTAAAGAGTTAGGGATAAAAACTGTAGCAGTCTATTCAGATGCCGACAAAAGTTCCTTGCATGTAAATATGGCAGATGAAGCATATAATATTGGAGGACCCCTTCCAAGTGAAAGTTATTTGATTGGAGAAAATATTATAAAAGTAGCAAAAAAAACCAAGTGTGATGGTGTACATCCTGGTTATGGTTTTCTTTCAGAAAATGCGGAATTTGCTGAAAATTGTGTAAAAAATAAAATTGATTTTATAGGTCCTAGTGCGGAAGCTATCAGACTAATGGGAGATAAAATAACTTCACGTGAGATAGCTAAATCTGCAAAAGTACCTTTAGTGCCTGGAACAGAAGGCGAAGTAAAAGATGAAGAGGCTGTTTCAATTGCTAAAGAAATCGGATTTCCATTAATGATAAAAGCATCTGCGGGTGGCGGCGGAAAAGGAATGAGATTAGTACATAAAATGTCTGACTTTGAAAATTCTTTAAAAATGGCAAAAAGTGAGGCTAAATCTGCTTTCAATAATGATGCAGTTTTTATAGAAAGATTTATTCAAGAACCTAGACATATTGAAATTCAAGTAATTGGTGATAAAAAAGGAAATGTTGTTCATTTATTTGAAAGAGAATGCTCTATCCAAAGAAGACACCAAAAAGTTGTTGAGGAAGCACCATCACCTGGCGTCAGTAAAAAAACTAGAGAGATTATGGGAGATATAGCTGTAAAACTCGCAAAAAAAGTATCCTATGTTGGGGCAGGAACTGTAGAGTTTATTATGGACCAGAAAGAAAATTTTTATTTTTTAGAGATGAATACGAGGGTGCAAGTTGAACATCCCATAACTGAAATGATTACAGGAATTGATATTGTTAAAGAAATGATTAAGGTTTCTGCCGGGGAGCCACTAAGCTTTAAACAGAAAGATGTTGAAATAAATGGTCATGCAATTGAATGTAGAATTTGTGCAGAAGATCCTGAAAATAATTTTATACCTACTCCAGGAACTGCTGTATATACCAAGTCTCCCCAAGGTCCAGGTGTTAGAGATGATTCATCCCTTTTTAACGGCTATCAAGTTACAACATTTTATGATCCAATGCTTTCAAAACTTATTGTTTGGGGTAAAGACAGAAGTGATGCAATAAAAAGAATGGCAAGGGCTCTGGATGAATATATAGTTTTAGGATTAAAAACCAATTTAGGATTTTTAAATAGACTCATGGAAGAAAAAGACTTTATATCTGGGAAACTCGATACGGGCTTTATTGATAAACATAAAAAACTCCTTAAAACCCCAAAAACCAGCTTAGAAATATCTTCTTTAGCTGGAGTTATTACTTTACATGCCGCCGCAGATTCACAAACCAGTCAAAGAGACCCTAGGTTTACACCCTGGAAATATATTGCAAGAAGGTCTAGTGTTTCAAGAAATTCAATGTTTTAGGATTTAATATTATGAAATATAGTTTAAAAATTGGAAAAGATTTGCTAGATTTTGATTTGGTTGATGAAAATGGGACATTTAAAATTGAAAATAACGAAAAAAATTATAATGCAGAATTAGTTAAAATTGACTCAAATTTATATTCGATGATTTTAGATGGTCAAACTTGTACCATAGCTATATCAAAAGAAGGTAAATCAATTGAAATTTTTTATAAGGGTGATTTATTTTCATTCGAAGTACCATCTGCGCGTGATAAAAGCTCATTGGAAAATGCATCAGGTGTTGATAAAATATCAGCCCCCATGCCTGGCAGAGTCGTTAAGGTCCTTAAAGGAATTGGCGAAACGGTATCTGAGGGTGAAGGCTTAATTATAGTTGAAGCCATGAAAATGGAAAGTGAGCTCAAAAGTTCGATTGATGGAAAAGTTACTGAGGTCAGTGTTAAAGATGGAGATACTGTTGATCTTGGCGCTCCCTTAATTACAGTCGAGGCTAAAGAATCTGAAAATTCTTAGATATAAACTTGCCTGCTTCTTTTTTTTGATTTTTTTTACAACTTATAATTGTAATGCTAATGAAACAAAGTATATAAATATCAATATGTCCAGTGAACCAGGAACATTGGATTGGAACCTTGCAACTGACAGTTCGTCTTTCTTAATTATAAATAATATTATGGCTGGACTGACAAAGCTTAATAATAAGCTAGAACTCGAGAATAATTTGGCGGAAGACTGGTATTTTGTTGAAGGAGAAAATCAAATAATTTTTAAAATAAAGAAAGGTGTTCTGTGGTCCGATAACGTAGAGCTAAAATCATATCACTTTATTGATTCATGGGAAAGATTATTAAATCCTAATACTGCAGCAGACTATGCTTATTTTTTATTTGATATTAAAAATGCAAAAGAATATAATTCTGGGAAAATAAAAAATTTTAGAAAAGTGGGTGTAAGAGCTATTGATGATTATACGATTGAAATTAATTTAAAAACCAAAAAAAGTTATTTTCCAAGTCTTATGAGTTTTATGTCAACATTTCCAATTAGGAAAGATTTAATAGATATATATGGGGAATCATGGATAAAAATAAAAAATCTTGTAACTCTGGGACCATTCGAAATGATAGAGAAAAAAAATAATAGTTACATGATCTTCAAGGATAAATCAGGGAAAAAAATCAAGATTATAATAAATGAAAATTCAACATCATCATTAGCAATGTTTGAAAATGGACAGCTAGATATACTTGATGGTGGTGGAATACCATTATTGGAAATACCATATCTTCAATCTAAAGGAATTATTAATACTAATAATCAATTTAGAAATAACTATATTGGTTTCAATGTTAACAAAAAACCATTTGACGATCCAGAAATAAGAAGAGCCTTTATGCTTGCAATTAATAAAGAGATTTTTGAATCTATTCTTCAAAATACTGTTAGCGCTACAAATTCTTGGATTCCAAAAGGTATGATTGGTAATAATAAATATATCAATTTATATGACCCTAAAAAAGCAAAAGAAATAATTAATGGCAAGAGCTTGAAAGATACGAAGATTAAATTTTTATTTCCCGAATCGGGTAACAATAGGCTTATTGCAGAAGTACTTCAAAGCATGTGGAAAGAAAATTTAAATATTAATGTAGACATTCAAGGGTTAGAATGGAAAGTTTATTTAAGCACTTTAGATAGTGATAGACCAAATATGTTTAGAGCAGGATGGGCTGCGGATTACCCTGATCCTCATAATTTTATGAACCTATTTACGTGTAAAAGTGGAAATAATGAAACTGGTTGGTGTGATAAAGCATATGATGAATTAATTCGTAAAAGCTCTAATGAAATAAATGAAAAAAAGAGAGTAAAATATTATGATAAAGCACAAGAAATTTTAATATATAAAGAAAATGTCATTATCCCACTTTATGAATCAAATCAAATATTTCTAAAAAGTGATAGGCTGAAAAAATTTGAATACTCAAAAATGGGTATTATAAATTTTTCAGATCTAAATCTTAGGAATTAAAATAAGGAATAATTTCGTTAGCATAAATCTCCATTGCTAAATCAGGATCAGGACTAAAATAATGAAAGAGTACAAAATGTTTTACGCCCTTTTCAATATATTTTTCTATTTTTTTGATGCAATCTTTCTTTGAACCTGTAATTGTAAAGTCTATAATTGCCTCCCTGGGAAAATATTTTCCCAAGTCTCTGAACTTTTCTTTTCTTGCATCATCTGTTGGCGTAATATTAAAATAGTTTAGCCCTTTATATTCATCAGGAATATCTATATCATACCCTGCTTTTTTTAACTGCTCTTGCATAATACATACATATCTAAAAGGCTCGAGAGATTTATATGCTTCATCTTCATTAGATCCCAATGAAGTAAAGATCCATATAGTGGTATCAATTTGGTTGAGATTTCTTCCAGAATTTTTTGCAGACACTTCTATCTTGCTTAAGTACTCATTATATAGATTAGGGGTTAAATCAAGCGGCATCCAACCATCACCAGCCCTGCCAATTAAATCGAGGCCTTTATCTGTATGTGTAGCAAAATAGAAAGGCAGGGTCTTTTTATCCTTATAAAGATTAAGAAGAAGAGATGCATCTTTTAATTTAAAAAATTCACCATCATAATTAACTGAATCCTTTGTAGACCACAATAGCTTCATAATATCCATTGACTCGGTCATCCTTTGAAAAGGATTGTCCCAGGGAATACCATATGCATCCGTATTCATTGATTCGCCGACTCCCAAACCTAGAGCCACTCTTCCCTTGGATATATGATCAACTGTTGCAAGTCTCTGAGCAAAAACAGCAGGATGATTCCTGTGAGGATCTGAGGTTGTTCCAATTGTGATATTTTTGGTAACTTTTGCAACAGCTGCAGCAATTGTCCAAGCTTCGAAAGCAGGACTTGGAGCAATAAAAGCTAAATGATCTGGAAACCATAATGAATCAAAATTTAATTTATCAGCCTTGATAGAAAAATCTATTAGTCCATCACAATCCGCGCCGGGCATAGGTGGCACAAGTCCAAATTTGATTTTGCTCATAAAACTATTCTAAAAAACTTTTTAAAACTTCGCCTACATCAGATTTCGCGAGTTTTTCTAGTGCTTTTTTCTCAATCTGTCTTATTCTTTCACGAGTTAGATCAAATTTTTTCCCAATTTCATCTAAAGTGTAAGTGCTTTCCATATCAATACCAAATCTCATTTTTATAATTTCTTCTTCTCTTGGAGTTAAAGCTTTTAAGGCGCCTTTTATTCTCTCAGTTAATGAACTCTCCGCAACAATTCTATCTGGAACAGGCGAACCTTCATCTGGAATAAAATCTAACAAAGTAGCTTTTTCGCCATCAAATACAGGAGTATCAAGCTGAACAACTTCATTGGTCGATTCCAATATTCTTTTTACGCCATCAACTGATATTCCCACTTTTTCTGAAATTTCGTTAGGTGTTGGTTTTCTGCCTAAGTCTTTTTGCAAAGCAGTACTTGCTTTAAATACCTTACTTGCCTGTTCTAAAACATACACAGGAACTCTTATTGTTCTTGTTTGATCCAAAAGTGCTCTTGATATAGCTTGGTGAATCCACCATGATGCATAAGTTGAAAATTTAAATCCTTTTGTATGATCGAATCTTTCAACTGCCCTCATTAAACCGACATTACCTTCTTGAATCAAATCTTGTAAAGCTAACCCTCTGCCAATATATCTTTTTGCAATACTAACAACTAATCTCAAATTAGCCTTTACAAATCTTTCCTTTAAATTGTTAGCTAAATTTGTATAAGCTTTAATGTAGCCTTCAACCTCAGCAACTCTCCTTTTTTTACCACCTTTTAAACTAACTAACTTTCTTTTTTGAACGGCAGAAATTGATGAAGATTCAACATCCTCTAACATTTGTTTAAAATTACTTGCAATTAATTCAGATTTTTTTATTTTTGCTGAAACTTCAACCTCTTGCTTTGATTTTAAGAGAGGCTCTAATGACATATCTTTAAAATATACATATAGTAATCTATATTGTTCATCAGGAACCCAATCTTTCTTTTTGGATTTAGCTCCTACATTACGCAGTGTAGTTTTTTGATATTCTTCCAAAAGAGCTTTATCATCTAAGTCAGAATCACCAGATGGTTGCTGCTCATTGTACTCTTGAAATTCATCAGAACTCATATTATTTCCTTATAACATTATTAATATACAAATATCGTGCCTAATTATACTATTTTCAACTCTTAATGTGAAGAGAAAACTGGCCCGGAAGGATTCGAACCTCCATTGCTTGGACCAAAACCAAGAGTCCTGCCATTAGACGACGGGCCAATCCATAGATGATACAGTTTTTTTTTCT